>JAISUX010000030.1 GCA_031271805.1 Tannerella sp. | reverse complement strand
TTTTGGTACCGCCAGTCAATGCCGAGAATCAGCGATGAAGACTTTTTAAGCGGGAACGACCAGTTAAGTCCGCAGCCTGCGCTTAAATAATCAGACTTAAGATACTGTAATTCAAGAGGATAAAAATCAGTTACAAGCCGCGACTGAGTGTCTGAACCGCCGAAAACATATTCGCCATCCAAACCCTTACGATATCCGGCTTTGACGCCTAAAACGACGACTGACGAAGCAAAGAGCGAAAAGCTCTTTTTAACAGTCAGTTCGGCAAAGAGATTTTGCGCCCTGAACCATGATTCGGGCAGGAGATATTTGTCTTCGCGGTCGGTATATGCAACGTTTGCGCCGATTTTCCACGCATAGCCGCGCACATCTTCGAGATCGTCCGAAGCAGCGTCGGCGGCGCCAAGATACATAGCGTAATTGAGCAATGCCGAGCGATACAGGTATGTACTTTTGACGTTTTGCGAGATCGTAACCCACTGTTTTACATTGGGATCGTTGTTGAGTTCCTGGATATACTCGGTGCCGTCGGTTGACGACTGTTTCACCGAGAGGCTGATTTTATGCAAAGATGCCGCCTTCAGCAAAACTTGCAGATTGGCTCCGAATGTCATTTTGTCGGTTGTACCGCGTTTATGCGGTTTTGACGGCGTTTCGTTGACGTCAACAGTTTCCAACGAAGCAAAAATATCCGCCAAGGCATCCAAAGCCGAGTTGTGATGCCCGTACTGAAGCGAGCCTCCGAAGGTATTGCCCTTGTAATACCATGGATCTAAACCGCTTAAGCCTCCTACAAACGCTGTCGAATAGTTGCCAAGCCCCTTGGTCAGGCTTACTTTCTGGTCAACCTGATTATTACTGTTAGTGAATGAGTTACGGTCGAAAGTGTTGTAATAAAGGGCTGTCAGACCGAGACTGTTGTTAGAGTTCAGCCGGTAAACAACCGACGGCTCAACCGATATGCCGTATTTGAGGACAACCGAGCGCGGATCCATCTGTTTGGCAGCCTGTCCGGTGAAATACGACGCCGCCATGCCGACAGCCAGCCTGTCGTCGAGCAGTGGAAGCGCCGCCTTGAGCGACATGTCGTAAGACTGTTGCTTCCAGTCGCTGTAAACCGTATCTGCCACATAATAAGGCATGTCCGGACGCGGGTCATACATATTGGTATTATAAGTAGAGCCACTGACAAAGCGGTTGGAAAAATTGAAATCGCCCCACAGCAGAAATTTATCCACGCGGATAGCTCCCGAAGTTGAAAAAGCCATGTCGCGCTCACGGTCGCCCCGTTGCTGCTGTTTGTAATCGCCCGACTGCAAGTTGTATTTCATCGACAGCAAACCATAGTCGATCAGCGGATTAAAAGCCATCCCAGCAGCATTGCCCGACGCAAACCACAACGACCGGACGAAGTTCATCTCAACCGCCGGCGATTCATTTAACCCCTGCGAGTTCCCCTGTCCGTACGCAAACAGTACGGACAGGAAGGAACATGCAAGAGTAGAACTTAATTTCTTCATACAAAAATTTATTTAGCCCAGGTATTCCACGAAGGGATTTTGGCGTCGTAACGGCGGATAGCGGGAGTAGTCTGCTTCTCAAAATCGTTGGTGCTGTTGTTCGTGTCCTGATAAACATTTCTGCCGTCTTCCGTGGTCGAAAGTATCTTGCGCGAAAAACCTTCGCCAACATAAGTACCTGAAGCATAAACACTTCCTGCATCAAGCACGGTCGGCACGCGCTTCAACTGGGTATTGGCTTCGTTCTGGACAGCCTCAAACACATCAAGTATCTGTTTTACAGGGACTTGCTTGCCTTTAGTGCTGCTTCCTACCTGAACGGTGAAATCATCAAAATTCGTACTCGCATCGGGGAAGAAGATGGCTACGGCGGGTCCGAAAACAGGCGCTAACCACTGCCACGGAGCGGCGGATACCGAATTTGAAACGCAAGGCATATTGATAACGCTCGGATTATCTATCCACGAAGAACCATCGGGCGTGTAGGCTTCAAACTCCGACGACGACAAGTCAACAGGTGAATCGGGATTGAGCGTCTCGGTTTTGTGATTTTGAGCCATCTGCGCAATGATAATCGATTCTCCCGGCTTAACAGGATACTGATTGCCGCTGCCCGGAACCCGGAAGATCTGATAGAAATACACGTAATCATCAGGATCTGCCCTATCCCAAGTCGGCATGTTTGCCGTTGCATTGATAGGTATCAAGTGACCTATACACAGACCGTCGGCATAAACAGTCACTTCCGAGTTGTTATAGATTTCATAGAACTGGTCTCTGAAATAACTTCCTCCCGAAGGAGTCTTTGAGCCTGTGTAGTATATTTCCTTGAAAACCAAGGTAGAAGTCTTGGCAGCTGCCACAGTTACTTCTATCACCTCGCCGTCGGTAACAAGCGATTTGTTGGCAACGCTTCCGGCAAGCAGGAAACCCAGATTGGTTCCGCTTGCAGTGATGCTGTAAGTGCCCGGAACGACATTTGTGAACGTCGCTTTGCCGCTTGCATCCGTCGCTGCCGTAACTTCCAACTTGTCAATAGCGTTGGATAGAACGACGTCATACGAATCAGGCGCAGAAACATCAAGAGTTGCAGGCGTAACGACCTGAACGGTAACTGAAATCGGTTTCACATCATCGTCTTTGCATGCGAAACCCAGTAATAGAACTGATAAAATACAAAAAATTTTCTTCATAAAATTTAAAAATATAAATTGGTTAGTACTCAAAAAAATCTTATTTAATTTTCATTTTCAAATCAAAACCGAAAAACAGCTGGTGTCCGAGTTCGACAAACGAACCCGGCGTACGGGTTGATTCGTATATCGGACGGCTGTAAAACATATTGTTAGCGAAGAAAGACGCGGTCAGAAAATCGCCCAATTCTTTCGACAAATTAAAATTGAACAGCAAAGTCGGGATAGTTTTTTCCGCTAATTCCCTGTTAGGATCAATCGGGTCAATCAGGTAACTAAACTCCGGATCGCTGTCCATCGTAGCCGGGTCATAGTCATAAACTTTTCCGTCTTTATATGAAATATATTTCGTAAACGAATCGGTCGAATAGCGCGTCCACGACTTTTGGAACCATACAGCCTGACTTGTCAACGTCAGCACAAAGCCAATTTTCGGGATATTGTGCGTCGCCCTAACGGTTGTCAGGAAGCGCTCGCTGTAACTTTTTGTCCGTCCGGGTTCAAAAACGCCCACGTTCTGATTTCTGTTCGAGCGTGAACGATAAGAGTATCCGTTTGAATAGCTCGTACTTTTCAGATACGCGCCATCAATGTAGAACGATGTGCGGATAGCGTCGAAGCGCCCCAAATCAAGGATGTATTCAAGCCCCTGCTGGTTAAAATATCCGTTATTGTTCGGCATCGTGACGGGAACAAGAACGTTAGATTTGTTGGTCAATTCCAGCGTCGGATATTGCCCCGCCGTTTTTGAAGCAGGCTGATATTCAGGATATTCTATCAGATGCCACGAGTTATAAAGGTCATATCCGGTGCTGAAGCCATTCTTGGCAAGTTCGTCGTAAGCCGTCACCGCAAGCAGATATTTGTTATTGATTTTCAGGTCGAAACCTATCTCCACCTTACGGTTGGTGGCGATTTCGAGGTCTTTGTTTTCTGTCTCAAAGACTCGCGTCAGCACTAACGAGCGGATATTTTCAGGGTCGCTGATGTCGGCGTAATAACGAAAATCGTAGTAGGCATTATCGGGATAGAGATAGGCCGTGGTAGGCATTTTGGCAGTGACGCCCCAGCCTCCGCGCAACGTAAGTATCTGGGGAATAAGGTCTGCCGATGCGTTGATGCGCGGCACTAAAACCGTTTTGCCGTTCAGAGCGTCAAATCGCCCGCCCGCTGTGATGATGAATTTGCGCTCGCCGGCGGTGTAAATCAGCCTGTCTTCGGCAAAAGCCCCAAACTGGTTGAGAAACGGGATGTCCGAGTAGGGACGCGGGCGATGAGCCAGAAAAGACCCCGAACGCATCGGCGGATAGCGCTCGTCATAGACCTGTCCCTTGCCACGGTTGCCGTCGGTTTTGTATTCGGCGCCGACAACTATCTTGTTGTTCATGCTGTTCCATTGGCGGTCGAAAGTGGTTTTCACCTTGACATTGAAATTTATTTCCTTGCCGAACACGTCCCAGTATGATTTGTATTCATTTGGAAGATAGGTCGTCCAGTCGTTTTCGGCGCCCGCAGGAACGTGTGTCAGTTCGTTACCCTTGTCGTCATAGACCTTTTCGCCCGGATGGTTGGCGATAATTGCGCCGTCGGTACGCGAGGTCGAATAGATGCTTGCCGCCGAGCCGAGTAACTCTTCCTGCCACGAATGTTTGTCGGTATAAGCGCCGGCAATGATGTAATCAAGCGACGTCCACCAGCCTTTGTTGATAGTCAGAATACCGTTGGTGTTGAACGTAACGCCTGTCGAGCCTGACGCGCTGCGTGTCTGCGTCCTTTGGTCGTCGGGATTGAGTTTGCGGGTGTCTTTCCCGAAGTTCAAGCCTAATGACGTTTGCGTATAGAGATTATGCAGGATTGACTTTGAGTATATGGCTTTCAGGTCGGTACGCTGATAATAAGCGTAAGCCTGCGTCGGATTGTTGACCGAATAGAGATAATCGGCGCTCAGGTTGAGAAAGCCGCTGTTCCTGCCCACTGCAAATCCTTTCGATAGCGAACCTTGATAGAGATCGGGATTGGTTTTGAACTTCACCCGCAACGGGTCTTTACCGCTACGCGACTTGATGATGACCGCCCCCGCCGTCAGGTCGCCATACTCGACAGAAGGAATACCGCGTATCACCTCAACAGATTCAATGTTGTCGAGCGAGAGACTGCGGATGTCCACGCCGCTCGTACTGCTTGCGCCAAGAGATTGAAGGTTGGCGTTGTCCGAGAGTTGCATACCGTCAATCAGGATTGCCGAACCGAGAGCGCTGCCGCCGCGTATGGATATGCGATTGGCGCTGCTCATGTCGGGATTGCCGAGAGATACGCCAGGCAACAGTTGCAAGACGTCCCTCAAACTCGTTGCCTGAACATGATCCATCGCCTGACGCGCAATAAATGACGCTGTTGACTGCCCCGCCTTGCTCATGGTCGCCGTGACGGTCACTTCTTCAAGATGAAACGTGCTTTCTTTCATCACAAAATCGAACGTATTAGTGCGGTTGGCAACTATTGTCACGGTCGTATCTATCGTCTCCATGCCAATATACTGAATACGGATATTGACCTTGCCGACGGGTATCCTGTCGAACGTAAAAACGCCGTCAGAGCCGGTCTGCGTGAACAGTTCGACAGGCGAAACCTGCACCGTAGCCGCAATAATAGGCTCATTTGCGCCCGCCTCCGTCACCTTCCCCGTAAGACGTGTTTTATCCGTCTGCGCCTCAGCAAAACCGACCGCCAACAGGCTTATAATTATAAACAGGTGTTTCATATTATATAATGTTTAATGTTTCAATCGCCGGACGGTTTTCTCCAATTCGTTCCTGACCGATTCGTCCTTTTCCGTTTCAATCTGCTTCGCACAAAAATCTATAATCCTATCTTTTTCAGCCGAATAGACATACCATCCGAGCGCTTCGGCTGTCATAAGCCTCAAGGCGGGACTGTCGCCATTGGCAAGGTAATCAAGAAACTTGTCCAAATACAGGATTTGGCATTTGTTGCGCTGTCCCGTAATCGTAAATTTCTTCTCCTTATAGGTGACTGTATCAACGCTTAGTTTACCGAAATCGTCGCGGTCGGAATCATAGCTTCGCTTCAAATTTGTCAGGAAAACGGCAAACCCTTTGTCGGGCGTCCAAAAGGGATTAAGGGCGCGGGCAAGATTCAATTCGCGTTCAACCGTTTCGTAAGGATAGAGATTGAAAGCCGTGCGCACATGAAACATCACCCGCACTGAGGTTGCAGGGTCGAGATAGAGTTTCACAAGCGTCGGCAGCAGACTTGAATCGCCCGATTTGGCGGCATACAAAACCCCAAGCCGCTGCAACAGTTCGTAAGAATCCGTCATCGCCGCCTTGATAGCGCGGGTCTGGGCATCCGTTCCACGCTCTTTCAAAAGCGAGAAAGCTGCCAGCCGGACAATCGGATCGGCATCGTTTTCCTGCAACGCAAGCAACTTTTCATCCGAAATGGTTTTAGCCTGATATAGCAACGCAAGCGCCTTAATATCAGAACGGTCTGATTTTGCAAAAAGTTTCTTCCAATATTGCGGATTATTTCGCCGAACGACAATATTATGGTCGAGGTCGGAAGGTTTTTCGGCTTTAAATGAGAAAGTTGGGTCGCCAAGAAGGTGGGTTTCGAGATAAAAAGTATGCTTCACCCAGTTGCCCACGCAAACGCCTTCGTTCAGCAAGCCGACATACCTGTCAGCCCAAATATCCTGCAAAGTATTGACGGAATTGGCTCTTACTGCCATCGTATTACCCTGATTGAAAATATAATGCGCCGATATATAGTCATTCAACTGAAACGACCCAGTAAAGCAGGCGTCTATCATGATAAACCGCGCATTGAATACCCGCCCGTAAGTATCGGGGATGTGAATATCCATCGATGCCGAATACAGGCTGTCGTCATATTCGGTTTGAGCGTCAAAAGCGCCTTCGAGCCAGCTTGCAGGTATGTCATAATTTTCAAGATAATATTTTTTCGAGGTAACGGTATCCCTTGAACTCCGCATCTTTGAACGGAAAAACCGCTTTGCAGCTTCGATATACTGCGTCGTATTGGACGTAGCAGGCTGACCGTTAAGATATTGCGTGTCATCCGAGCCGTGATGATGCAGCAGAGCCACGTCAAGCTCAGGGTCGGCCAGTTTTGCCATCAAACGGAATTTCACAAAATCATCCTCATCGAAATTGATAAAATCCAGCCGCGAGCCTTTGCGCGTTCCGACAAACGGAAACTGCCGGCGCAATGCCCAAGCCTCGTCCACACGCGCATTTAGTGACTCCGAATTGTAGCCGTGACCTGCAAAATACAGCACATTGGATATTTCCCTGCGGTTCTGTTTGGCGGCAACTGCCTTGCGCAAATACTCCGCTATCAGTTCGTACTTATCTTTCCCCGGCACAACCGGCGCCTTTATCCTCGCCGAATAAATATCCGACTCAAGGGTCTGGGGCGAGTCATGGCGCAGGGAATAATAGTGATACAAAAGGCTGTCGCTGTCCTGCCCCTGATAATTGAACTGCAAATCAAAATCGTCATAAAACCTGTCAGAAGGGATAGACGATTCCTTGCGGTCACGCGTCTGATCCATTTTAAATGCCGAAGTCAGATGCTGGGCATCACGAATCATCGCCACCGGAATATCTCCAATCAAAACAGCGCCCTCAAGCGATTGGCTGTCATAGAGTTTCTTCAGCGCCATCCTGACGGAATCCGGATGTCCCCATCGGTCAATAATCAGCGTCGTCCGCTTCCCATCATACCTGTTAATCGCCGCCATATAAGCGTCAATATCTCCTTTAATTTTAGAATAACTATCCGCATCAACAACAACGGCGACCGTTACATCAATATGTTTTGCAGATATCGAAACTACGCAAGATAGTACTAATAAAGCATTTATAAAAATAAGTCTCATAAAATCAAGTTTTTTCCGGCGGCAAAGATACGACAATTATTCCGAATAAAAATACCTAAAAATAGGGATTTTCAACAAAAATATCCCTATTAATGGGGATATCCGATAAGTTAAGTATCGTTTTTTTCTAATTACATCTTCATTTCCAAAAGACATTCTTTCTTGTAGAAAGCGATGCCGTATTTGAGGATGTTCGTGTAGCCGTCTTCGATGAACTCGTCAGCATAGCGGTTGGTTTCGATTTGTTGAAGAGCCTCTTGACATTTTGCTGCCATAGAGCTGTAGGTGGGCGCTATCTTCGCTTCGATAATTATTACCGGCAGGTTGCGCCAGTTGGGACGCATGAATATGTCGCAGCGTCCGTCGCCCGTCTCGCGGTTCGACTTCACTTCGTAGTCTTTCACGTTCGTGAACAGCGCCGTCAAAAAGCCGTGATAGTAGCTCTCGGCATT
>JAISUX010000092.1 GCA_031271805.1 Tannerella sp. | reverse complement strand
CGGCAAGCGTTTTGCCGATAACTCCCTGAAATGCAGGGGTCGGGCTGTACTGTGCAGCCGCGCTTCCGCCTATTAACAAGGCCGAAGATAACAGTTTTAAATTTCGTTTTGTGCTCATAATTTTCCAAATAATAAATATGCTACTAATAATGTGAATAATATGTTGAAGAATTGCGCTCCCAGAAAGACGAGAGCGGCTTTGCTGTTCTCTTTGTTGAATAGCGCTTTGAAATCGCTTTCGAGACCTATTGAAACAAATCCAAGTGTAAACCAGAGATTTTGAAACTTCTTCAACGAATCGCTAACCGGTTTATAGTCAGCGCCGGCAAAGAAAAACGAAAACAGTAATGACACAACGATGAAACCAAGTACAAACTTCGGAAAACGTTCCCAAATCAGGTACAAACGCGGTTTCTCGCCTGTATCATCCGTTTTATCCTGTCTTGTATAGTTCCAGTATATCGTGATGAAAAATGCCGTAATACCCAATAATACATTCTGCGAAAACTTCACAATCGTTGCCGTTTTCAATGCTTCTTCGCCATACAGAGCGCCGGTGGCGACAACGGCGCCTGTCGTATCAATCGTTCCGCCAATCCATGCCCCCGCAAGCGTTTCGTTCAAACATAACCATTTTGCCGACAGCGGCATCAGGAGTATCATCGGCACGGCAACAATCAACACTAATGATACTACATACGACAGTTTTTTGGGGTCGCCTTTGATTGCTCCGGCGCTTGCAATAGCCGCGGACACACCGCAAATAGACACGGCGCTTGACAGCATTACCGACAATTCTTTGTCGATTTTGAAACGTTTGCACAACCAAAAAGCGAAATACCAAACTCCGAAAACCACAACAACAGACTGTATTAATCCGAATGCGCCGGATTTCAATAAATTCTGAAACAATATCGTGGCGCCGAGGAATATCAATCCTATTTTGATATAAAGTTCCGATACTAAAGTTTTTTCCATCCATTTTGGCGTACCGAAAACGTTCTTGATAAATAACCCGATTAGCAGGCTGAAAATAACAGTATCTAATCCCCAGTCGTTTGCTATTTTATTGCCGCCGATTAGCGACGCCACAACTGCAAGCAGGAACACCGCCGCATAGCTCGCCGTATCTGCCAAGGGCTTTCCCTGTAAGGCATACGCCAAGGCGAAAAGTGCGTAACTCGCCGCGAAAATCAACAGCAAGCGCCACAAATTCGACGCTGAAAATAAGGCGAGAAAGTCGGCGCTGCAATCCCATCCGAACGCCGCCGTCGGTAGTACATAATGCGACAAGCCGAACACCGCCAGCGCCGCGGCGATAAAAAATAGCCCGACAATTGTTGCCGACCAATCTTCGGTTAAGTTCAATTTCTTCATTGCGTCAACCGTTTTTGAATAATATCCTCTATGTCAATGGTTTGAATAAATCCTTTGTGTCGCCACACTGTTTTGCCGTGTTCAAAAAGTACGAGCGTAGGCAGCGCTTCAATTTTTTGTTCTTTAACCAATTCGAGGTTGTCATCCAACTCTATTCGTATTATTTTCAAATCATTAGAGTATTTGTTCTCTAAAGAATCCAGCACAGGCGCTAATCTTCGACAACCGCCGCAATAATGAGAGCCGAAATCCACCAGCACCAAATTATCGGATTCGATGAGTTGCTTGAACTGTTGACTTGTCAAAGCCCCGTTGTTTCCGGATGAGTTTTCGAGCGGAAATCCGGCGCCGACCCAGTTCGCCAATCCGCCTGGAAGTGGATAAACGTTAGTAAATCCTGCTTTCCGCAACACATCGGCAAGAACAAATCCGCGCCCGCTATTGATGGAATAAGTGAAAGTAGGCGTATTGGGATTCAGCGTTTTAATTACTGCCGCCAATGCGATGCTGTCGGTCAAATTTACATTTATAGCGCCCGAAATGCGGTTTTTAGCAAATTCTTCGGCCGAACGGGCATCTAAAATCTGCGGGTGAGTAGTTTTGCTCAGTTTTGAGGTAAACTCCCGAACCGTCAAATTCTGCCCGGCCACAATGTGGCCAAGCATGTTGAATATTAATAATGAAAATAAAAACCTCATAACTTGTTGTTTTATAACTATAAAAATACCTAAACAATCGGATTGCCTTTCGAGACAGCTTATTTAATCGCTTCAATAGTCACACTGTTGATTTTGCCGGTAAAAGCAAATGGTGAGTTGTAAGCGTCGGTAGCAGGCGATCCGAGGTCTCGTCCTATTTCAAGTCCTTCTGTTGAATGGCGAGCCACGTTGATAGAGAAGTGTTTATCGCCAACTTCAGAATCGTTGATATACAGTGTTACGCTACGATCCGTACTGCCGGATTCTTGCTTTATTAGGGCTTTCAATTTTTGTGCTCCGGCGCTTATTTTCTTGCCGGAAGTGACTTTGATAATCTTTCCTTCGGAGTTATAATCGTAATGTAGCGTTCCGTCCTTAATATAAAAACTGAGACCTCCCACATATCCTCCTATTGCCAACAATACACCTGCATCTTTGGCATTATTGATCACCACATCGGCTGTTATAGAGTAGGAACTCGGCGCCGACGGATTATTGGGCGTTGTAATTCTGTTTATAAATGCAGGAATAGAAAACGGCGACAGATAGCTTCCTTCGTAAAGGATAACCTCATCACGACCGTTAAAGATATTTCTATTTGTTATATCCCAGGATGATTTTAACGGATAGACATTGTATTTCCATGCCTCTGCCTCAAATACGTCAAGCAACTCTTTTAGTTTTTCCGGATATTTGGCTGCAAGGTCATTGAGTTCGTTGAAATCTTCACGTACATTATACAGATGTATCGTTTCGCTACCTCCCGTTGCGCGGTTATTATACCAGTAATTTGCCGTCTGGAAAGCCGCTTTCCATCCGTCTTTGTAGATCGAATAACCGCCGGTTGTCTCGTTATATTGTATAGTATGACGCTCATAAGCGTTTTTATTTTCAGGACTTAAGGCATAAGCGAAGCTAACGCCTTCGAGAGGTCGTTGCGGATATCCGTTGATAGATGCGGGAACTACTGCGCCTGCAAGTTCGAGCGTAGTTGGTAATATGTCATTGACATGCGTGTATTGATGCCTTATGCCTCCTTTATCTTTTATCTTTTTTGGATAGAAGATGATTAGCGGGTCGTGCGTACCACCTTCCCAAGCCGAATTGCCTTTATAATAGCGGAAAGGAGTGTTGGTCGCCTCTGCCCATCCCGACGGATAGAGGGCAGAAGACTGAGGTGCGCCTAAGAGGTCAATATTTTTCACGAATTTCTCAATGATTTGATCCTTAGTTGCTTCGCGTGGATATGGAAGAAAATTGCCGTATTCGCGTCCGCCACCTTCGGCGCCATTATCACCTACAAGGACGATTACAAGCGTATTGTCCAACTGTCCGATTTGCTCGATAAAATCAATGATGCGACCTACTTCGTAATCGGTATGAGAGATGAATCCCGCATAAACTTCCATAAAACGGGCATTAAGACGCTTCTCGTCCGGCGTCAGGCTTTCCCATGTGCGATGAGCGTTGTTGAATGGCGGCAATGTCACATCGGCAGGAACTACGCCGAGTGCTTTCTGGCGCTTGAGAGTTTCTTCGCGATATTTGTCCCAACCACCGTCGAAATAACCCTTGTATTTTTCAATCCATTCTTTTGAAACCTGATGAGGCGAATGACCTGCTCCGGTTGAGAAATACAGGAAGAAGGGCTTTTCGGGCGCTGCCGATTTTTGATTTGCGATATACGAAATCGCCTCGTCGGCAAGAAGCGTTGTCACATGACGTCGTTGCGGGTCGTCGGGCACACGGTGAGTATCGCGATAGAGTATAGGATTCCACTGGTCGGTGCCCCACGCTTCGGGCGGGAACCCGAAATAGTGGTCGAAGCCGCGATTTGTAGGCCAACGGTTGAAGGGGCCGGCTTGTGTGGCGTCAGACGGATGTGTCAGGTGATATTTACCCAGTGCAAAAGTGTTGTAACCGTTTTCGCGCAGGATCTCGCCTACCGTTCCAGTCTCAAACGGAAGATAACCGTCGTAACCGGGTGTGTTAAACGAATTATGAGCAAAATATCCGAAATGAACCGAATGGTTATTGCGACCTGTAAGCAAAGCGGCGCGAGTAGGTGCGCTGAAGGCGCAAGTGTGATGATTAGCGAATGCAACTCCCTGATTAGCAAGTCGGTCTATATTAGGGGTCTCTATAAGACCTCCAAAAGAGGTGATGGCGCCATAGCCAATATCGTCGATATGTATCCAGACGATATTGGGCGCTCCTTCGGGCGCTTTGGGATTGACCTGCGGGATCGACTCTTTTGTGTCGGCAAGCGTTTTGCCGATAACTCCCTGAAATGCAGGGGTCGGGCTGTACTGTGCAGCCGCGCT
>JAISUX010000134.1 GCA_031271805.1 Tannerella sp. | reverse complement strand
TGGAAAATCCTTTCGAAACGCTCAAGAAGGCGTCGGAGATGGCGATGGCAGGCGATACGGTTACGTTGCGCGGGGGGAATTATCTTTTGGATGAGATTTTTTCCCCTCTGCACAGCGGCTTGCCTGACAAATATATAGTGTATCGTTCGATGCCGGATGAAAAGGCCGTACTCGACGGCAGCGGCATTTTCTATGCGGAAGGAACATTGTTTTCGCGGACTACCAAAGGGCTTTTTCAGATCGAAAATGTGTCGTATATCCGTGTTGAAAATATTGGAGTAGTCAATTCCCGTGCGGCGGGTTTCATCGTGCGCGGACCGGGTGCGAAGCAGATAGAGTTGTCGGGCTGTACCGCCGAACGGACATATAATTCGGGCATAGGATTGTGGTATGCCGATTCCGTGCGCGTCTATCACTGCGAAATCACCAAGGCTAATGATGCCGATTTTCGTAATGCCGAAGTGCCGCGACCTCACGAAGCGCCTCATGAAGCAATGTCTATCTGTGGGGCGCGTTTTTTCGATATCGCATATAATCATGTGCATGATTGTTATAAAGAAGGCATTGATTGTAAGGAGGTTAGCCGTCACGGGAAGATTTATCGCAACTATGTACACAATGTTCCGCGCCAGGCTTATTACATAGATGCTTGGTTCGGATTGCTGGAGGATGTCGAGTGGTTCGAGAATCGCGCTCACGATTGTGTGTGGGGATTCGTCTTGAGTGTGGAAGGCAAAGATTCGGAGCTTCGCAACGTCCGTTTTCATCATAATGTGCTGTACAATATGCGTGGGGCGGGTATCCTGTTCGGCGTGTGGGGCGAGAACAGGCTGCGTTCGGACATACATATCTATAACAATACCTTCTACAAATGTGGTTCGCCGAACTGGTTCAGCGGCGGAGTGGGCAGTATTGACATCCTGTCGAAAAATTTCAAAGATGTGTTCATTTATAATAATATTTGCGACAAGGGATGGGATTATGAGATGGGATTTTCGTTCACTCCCGACGAGGTGGAGCAGGCATTGAAAGAGCGGAATTTCCATGCCGTAGGGAATCTTTTTGAGTGCGCTAAAAACCGGCCAAGCCGCGACGGACAATATCAGTATCATGTTTATGAATATCTCCCGTCCGGCAATGTTCTTGGGGCGCCTTTGTATGTCAATGAATCGGAATACGACCTGACGCCGGAATCAATACCGGAACCTGTGAGTTCAGCGATACAATGGAAATATCCGTCGTCACCATGGTATGGAGCTTTGCCTCCTGTGAAGAAATAAATATTTACAGCCTTATACTGTGAGAGGCGCGGATTTTGCCGATGCTTGATGCCGAATGGATGATGTCAAGCACCTCAATGCGTTTAGCTGTAATCCGGTAGATGATAAGATGGGAATCAAGAATTATGTTGCGGTACATACGGCTTTTGGTCGGAATATGGCGACATTCGGGATGGTAAGTATATTCGGTAGAAAGCCGTTCAACCAAATCGCAGATTATATTGAAATATTTGACCGCTTGCAGTCGGCCGAATGTTTCAATGCCATATTCCAGAACGGTTTGAAGACTTTCCTGATAATTGTCGGAACCGATTACTTTTTTAGCGGATAACCGTTCAGCCATTGTTCGACTTTTTGATGGACTTCTTTTATCGGATAAAACGGTCCCTGTTCAATCTCATGGATATGTTCCCACCATTCCTCCTGCGTGGCATGGACGGGATAGTTGGGGTTCCAGTCCGGATTGGGATTCGTGAAAGCGGCATCCGAAGGAGAAGTCGAAGTAGCTGCCCGGTAAGCGGCAGCAGGCTCTGCCGCTTTTATCGGCTCATTATCAGGATGTTTCGGAGTCATGACTGAAATAATTATCAGGATATTTTATACGCCATAAGGCTATTGCCGTGTCTCAGATACAGCACGCCTTTGTAGATTACAGGATGTGCCCAATGCTGTTCGGTGCCTAATGTTATTTTGATTTGTCCTTTGATATCGAACTTTTCGGGTGTAGCTTTTACTAAGGCTAAGTCGCCTTTGTCGCTGTAGCAATAGAGCATCCCGTCGGCCGAAATGATGTTTCCGACGCCTAACTGATTGTCTTTATATTTTGTTTCGCCGGTTTTCCAATCCACACAATACCAATAACGGTTCTTTTCACCCGAACCATAGACGTAGTCGCCCACTTTTACTGCTGCTCCGAGTTTGCTGTCCATCTCGTGGCTCCAGACTTTTTCAAAACCGCGTCCGCCGTCTTTGAGCCGTAGCAGCATCGAGCCGACGCCGCCGCCGGAAATGCTGAAGATAGCGCCGTCGGAATAAATCGGCGTGTTAGGATTGTGCCCGTGAGGATTTTTTTGATCCGTCTCCCATAGCATTTCGCCCGTTTGGGCGTTGAAAGCGACTAAATTACTGTCGATAGCGTTCACCACAAGCGGGATATCCGTGTCGTCAACGTATTGGGGAGAGCAATAGGTCGAAGGTTTGCCGATTCCCGTAGATGACCAAATCAGTTCGCCCGTATTTTTGTTGAGCGCGACCATGTTGTTCTTTTCGCCGCCGGGTGTCATATATATCATATCTCCCACAATAAGAGGCGATTCCGTTATGCCGAACTGAAGTTTTTTGCCGTCGAAATCATTCATCAGATCTTTCGACCAGATTAAATCCATAGTCTTATCGTCGAAGCAATACAATACACTACGACCGCTGAAAATGTATAATTTACCATTGTCAACGTTGACCGTCGAACGCGAGCCGTTGAAATTCTCGTTCCATTCAAGTCCGTAAGCCTTCTTTTCGAGCAGATTCCCTTTCAGGTCTAAAACGAACAAATAGCCTGTGCTGTCGATCATTCCGGTAACATAAATCTTATTATTGGCCGTTGCAACCGAGCTGTGTCCTGCGCCTAAATCGTCATAATGCCACAGTAGCTGCGGCCCTTCGGCAGGCCATTCCTTTAAAAGACCCGTCTCGTGATACACTCCATCCCTGTGCTGACCGCGCCACTGGGAATTTTCATTCGTCGTACAAGCCATCAAAACGATGCCTGACACTAAAAAAACTAACTTCTTCATACGTAAAACTTTTTTTATTTGACTTTGATATTGAGCTTGTGAAGAACTTCGCGAATCTTTTCGAAAGTAGTGATTCGTGTAGGGACAAGCGGTAAGCGTAACTTGTTGTCTATGAATCCCATAACGTTCAGCATGCTTTTGACGCCTGCCGGATTGCCGTCAACAAACAGGAGTTCAAACAATTCGGCAAAGCGCGAATGAATCACTCGTGCACTCGAATAGTCGCCATGTAAAGCCAGCCTTACCATACGGCTAAATTCTTTCGGGAAGGCATTGCCGATGACGGAAATCACGCCTACCGCTCCCAAAGCAATCAATGGGAAAGTAATCCCATCGTCGCCTGAAATCACCTGAAAATCAGCCTGTTTGTGTTTGATTATATCGTCAATCTGCGAAAATATGCCGGATGCTTCTTTTATGGCCGTAATATTATCGAACTCATTTGCGAGGCGAAGAGTTGTCGTTGCGCTCATGTTCGTGCCTGTGCGCCCCGGCACATTATATAATACGACAGGAAGCGGGGATGCCTTGGCGATGGTCTTAAAATGCTGATAGATACCCTCTTGCGAAGGTTTGTTGTAATAAGGGACAACCGAGAGAATCGCGTCAATGCCTTTGAGGTCAATGTTTTCGATTTGAGAAACCACATTTCTCGTACAATTTCCGCCGACGCCGAGAACGATCGGAACGCGCCGTCCGACTTTTTCGACAATAATCCGGGTAATTTCTCTTTTTTCGTCGTCCGACAACGAGGGCGTCTCGGCCGTTGTACCGAGCGCAACAATATAGTCGGCGCCGTTGTCCATGAGGTGTTCAATCATCCTGTTAAGCGCCTCATAATCAACACTTTCATCTTCTTTGAATGGGGTTATCAACGCAACGCCCATTCCCTGCAAATCTATGCCTGCCATTTGATAATTCTTTTTTCAAGGGTGCAAAGATAATGCAAATCTGCGAAATACACGAATTTGTACGATTTTTTTTACTGATTCGGGAAAAATATCTTTCAGCCATGAGCGTTAAAAGGGACGCTAAATTGACGAAATGTCGTATTTTTTTAGTTAAAAATGGAATTTTGTAAAAAATATTTCCCAAATATTTGTCTGTATGAAAAATAACATCTATCTTTGCCGTCATATTGTTACAAAAAAAAATTAATAGGTATGCGAAAAAGTTATTTGTTATTTTTATGCTTAATCATTAGCATTGGCATGACATTCGGACAGACAGACAGACAGACAGACAGACAGACAGACGAAAATTGTCTCCGGTAAGGTCGTAGATGAGACCGGCGAGCCTGTTGTCGGAGCGTCCGTTGTTGCCAAGGGAACGACTATCGGTACTGCAACCGACGATGAAGGTCGTTTTTCATTCAATGCACCTGTAAGCGCTACGACGCTGGTAATCAGGTATATAGGTTATGAAGACAAGGAAATCCAGGCTGGAACTAATTTGTTGATTTCACTATTAACGGACGTCAAGGCGCTGGATGAGATTGTTGTTACGGCTTTAGGTATCTCGCGCGACAAAAAGACGCTTGGATATGCAGTCCAGCAAGTCGCAGGCGATGAGATAAATAACGCCAAAAACTCTAATTTTATTTCGAGTCTGAGCGGAAGAATTTCGGGCTTGAATGTCAAAAATTCCACTAATTTCGGCGGTTCGAACAATGTCATCATCCGAGGTTCGACATCGCTGACGCAAAGCAACCAGGCTCTGTTCGTCGTTGACGGTGTGCCCATAGACAATACTAACGTCAATCACGCCTATCAGACAAACGGACGCATCGGTTTTGACTATGGTAATGCTGCTTCCGACGTCAATCCCAATGATATTGAATCTGTTAGCGTGCTCAAAGGCGCCGCCGCAACAGCCCTTTACGGCTCGCGCGCCGGTTCAGGCGTGATACTCATTACAACAAAAAAAGGCCAAAATGCCAAACCTGTTGTGCGCGTCAGTTCCAATGTCACATTCAGCAAAGTCGATAAGTCCACGCTCCCCGTCTATCAGCAGGAATATGGTCCGGGATACGGACTTTCAGGCTATGGAGTTGACGGCGAAGCGCTTGATTTGGAAGATATTGACGGCGACGGCATTGACGACCTGTTGGTGCCTTATTACGACGATGCGAGCGTCGGTAGCAAACTCGACGGCAGAATGGTTTATCAGTGGGATGCATTCTATCCCTCATCTTCAAACTACATGAAGAAAACGCCATTCGTAGCTTCGCCCAACGGCATAGAAACATTCTTCACAACTGGCGTAAGCCTGACCAACAGCGTGGATATATCGGGCGGAAGCGACAACTCTACTTATCGCTTCGGCTATACAAATGTCGATCAGACCGGTACGATACCCAACCAGCACTTAGCGCGCCATAATGCGACTTTCGCTGGCAGCCTCGATATTTATAAAAACCTCACCATTTCGTCTTCTGCTAATTATGTCAATACGTCGGCCAAAGGACGTCCGGGTACGGGATACAATAATAATATAATGACGATGTTCAGGCAATGGTATCAGGTAAACGTTGATGTTCTGCAGATGAAAAAGATTTATGAAGCCGAAAAAGTCAATGCTACATGGAACCGTTCGTGGTGGGACGATGAATCGCCGGCATATTGGGATAACCCCTATTGGACGCAGTATGAGAACTATGAGACCGACGAGCGCAGCCGCTTCATAGGATATGCCAAATTAGACTGGAAAATCAATGACTACCTCTCTGCTATGGGTCGTTATGCCGTTGATACATACAGCTATCTCAACGAAGAGCGCAAGGCTGTCGGTTCGCACGCTGAGTCGTTCGGCGTTGACCAACCGGATGCTCCTTCCGGATATTCGCGCTTGGACAGGAGATTCACCGAAACTAATTTCGACCTGATGCTTAATTTCCACAAAAGGCTGCATGACGATTTAGACCTATCGGCAATGCTCGGCTCAAATGTGCGTCGTACAAGGACCGACCAGGTCTATGCCTCTACAAACAACGGCCTTGCGGTGCCGGGTGTTTATGCCCTCAGCAACAGCGCCGACGCTATGTTGCCTCCCGAAGAAACATATACGCGCATCGGAGTCAACGGTATCTTCGGAAGTTTTTCGTTAGGGTACAAGAATACGTATTATCTGGAAGGCACACTTCGACGCGACCAGGCTTCGACTCTGCCGACGAAAAACAATACTTATTGGTATCCGTCGATCACGGGAAGTTGGATCTTCTCCAACCTGATTGACTCCGACTTGCTATCTTTCGGCAAACTCCGTTTGAATTACGCCGAAGTAGGCAACAGCGCTCCGGCGCTATCCTTGAGCGACCCTTATACCGTTTTGTCGTCTTTTTCGGGTAACATCCTTGTAACCGTACCCGACACCAAGAATAATCCCGAACTGAAACCGGAACGTCAGCGCGCTATCGAAGGAGGTATAGAAATGAACTTCCTCAACAATCGTCTGGGCTTCGACGTAGCTGTTTATCAGAATACTACATTCGACCAGTTGGTGCCTATAAGCCTCTCTTTTGCTACAGGCTACAATCGTCGTTATATCAACGCAGGGGAAATAGAGAACAAAGGTGCGGAAATATCGGTATTCGGAACGCCGGTCAAAACAAGAGATTTCAGTTGGGATATCCGTGTCAACTGGTCGGCTAACCGCAACAAGGTAATCAAACTATATGTCGATGAGTACGGCAACGAGATGGATAACCTCCAGTTGGCATCTCTGCAAGGAGGCGTTACCATCAATGCCCGCGTCGGCGAGCCTTACGGCACGATTCAGGGCACCGACTTTGTCTATCTTAACGGCGAAAAAGTGGTCCGTACCAACGGTCGCTACCAGATCTCGGCCGAGAACGATAAAGTGCTCGGCAATGTCAATCCAGACTGGTTGGGCGGTATCACTAATACCTTCTCTTATAAAGGCCTGTCTCTCAGCTTCCTGATAGATGTCCGGAGCGGCGGCAGCGTCTTTTCGCTCGACCAGTATTACGGTCAGGCTACGGGAATCTACGAAAACAGCGGCGGTCTCAATGACCTCGGCAATCCACTGCGCGACCCGGTTGTATGGGCTGATCCCAACGACCATTCCAAAGGCTATGCCTCTAACAGCGGCGGTAACGTCTGGCCGGGCGTTCAAGCCGACGGTAGCGTCAATACCGTCAGAGTCAATCGTTCGGCATGGGGCAATGACGGATACGGAGCTTTCCCTAATGCCCATTTTGTCTATGACGCTTCTTACGTCAAGTTGCGCGAGTTGTCGCTTACTTACAATCTGCCTGCGGCATTGCTTGCACAGACAAAAGCATTCACCGCCGCATCGCTCACTTTCGTCGGCAGCAACCTGTGGATAATCCATAAAAACCTCCCTTACGCAGATCCCGAAGCCGGACAAAGTTCGGGTAATATCCAAGGATGGCAATCGGGAGTAGCGCCTACGGAAAAGAACTTCGGTTTCACTTTGAATCTTCAATTTTAATTCTTGTCAATTATGAAAAAGATATATTATATTTTTACAGTTATTGCCGTTTTATCGGCTTGTACCGATAATTTCGAGGAGTATAACACCGATATGAAGAATCCGGCTTCCGTGGATGGCGAATACCTGTTCTCCAATGCGGAGAAAGCCCTGATAGACCATGTCAGCTCTACTAATGTCAACCAGAATATTTTCAAACTCTGGGCGCAGTACTGGAATGAGACAACTTATACCGATGAGGCTAACTATGACTTGGTAACGCGCAACATAGCGGACAACAATTTCCGCTATTACTATCGCGAGACGCTGATGGATCTTCAGGAAGCAGAACGGCTGATAACGGAAAAAGAAACGTTCGACGAGGCAGCCAAACAAAACAAGTTGAATATCATTGTTTTACTGCGTGCTTATGCCTATCAGGAACTTGTCGATATCTTCGGCGCCGTGCCTTATTCGGAAGCTCTCAACCCCGAAAATGTCTATCCCGCTTACCAGGCCGGCGACGAGATTTATAAAGATCTCATTACCAAGGTTAAGGCGGCTGTCGCAGCTCTTAAGCCTACCGAAGACAGTTATGGCTCGGCAGACTTGTTCTACGGCGGCGACGTGGCTCAATGGATAAAATTCGGCAATTCGTTGTTGATAAAACTCGGTATCACGATTATTGATTCCGACGCTTCGCTGGCTTCGCAGACTATCCTCGCCGGCGTCAACGGCGGAGCTTTCGAATCGGCCGACGACGATGCGCTCTTTGCTTATCTCGGCTCTATGCCTAACGCTAATCCTATCTATGTCGATGTGATAGCTTCGGGTCGGCGCGACTTCGTTCCGGCTAACACTATTACCGATATTATGACCGAGCTTGGCGACCCAAGATTGCCGGCTTACTGTACGCCTTATGGCGCCGATGATGACGGTAATCCCGTCTATAAAGGCGGTGAATACGGATATCCTACCCCCTACGGTAATTATTCGCATATCCCCGATTATATTTCGGCGCCCGATTTTCACGGCATACTGATGACCTATTCCGAGATACAGTTTTATCTCGCCGAAGCGGCTTTCAAAGGCGTCTCGCTTCCGCAATCGGCAGAAGATTACTATGTTGAGGCGATCAAAACGTCTTTCGATTTCTGGGCAACAGGCGGAGCTGATGATTACATAGCTACCGATGCGGTGAAATACAACGCGGCAAATGCGAAGGAGCAAATCGCCGTCCAATCGTGGATAGCTTCATATACTCGCGGCTTGGTCGGCTATACGACCTGGCGGCGCCTCGACTATCCGATACTCAATATTGCCGAAACAATAGATTCTTATTCCGAAATACCGGTACGTTTCACTTTCCCAGTCAACGAACAGACCCTCAATAAGGTGCAATATGCTGAGGCAGTGAAACTTATATCCGGCGGCGACCTGATGACAAGCCGTATTTTCTGGGATAAATATTGATTATTTTACAACGGCGATTTTAGTAACCGTGCTTTCGCTTCCGTCGGAGGTGGCGGCGATGACGAGGTAAACACCGGTTGCTACACGATTGCCGTTGGCTGAGCGGCAATTCCATACTAACCGGTTGCCTGTGGCGTGTCCCTGATATATCAGGTTACCGCCAAGGTCGGTTATTTTGACGCTCGCGTTGTTGGTTAAACCGGTGATAGTCACCTTGTCGTTGAAATCCGGACGTACCGGATTTGGAAAAGCGTAAACGTCGGAAAAGGGCTTGGCGCCGCTGATGACGCCGCTTTTATACGAGACAAGGCCTTTGTCGGTGCCGAAGAATACCTCGCCGGTTTTGTCGTCGATAGCGATGCTGCTGATCGTGTTCGACAACATCGGCGAGTTTTCGATGTTGAAGTGGTAAATCGTTTCCGTGCCGTCTTCATTGATGAGGAAGACACCTTGGCTTGAGGTGCCTATCCATTTCTGATTATCGGCATCGACAGCGAGCGCCGTGACGGATTCGCCGTTGAGGAAATAGGCTTCATTGTCGCGTACAAGGCGCGTGACGCTCAATTGATCGGGGTTGTCGATAGCGCGCGAAGGCGTTACGCATTGCAACAGGCCGATGTTTGTGCCGATCCAAATCCGGCCGTTATGGTCTTCGACCATGCAAATGTATTCGTTGGCGGATATGCTTGCACCGGTGCTGCTGTTGCCGTCGCGGAAAGAACTGAAAAAATTGTAAGTGTCGTCGGACGTATCTTCGAGCGTGCCGTTGTCGTCGAGCACGAAAATTCCTGCGTTGTCGTAAGGGATATTCACCCATTTGTGCCCCTTCGATGTTATCATGATTTTGTCTATTTTATCGGCATTGTTGAGCGGCGCATAATAGAGCGATACCCACGTGCCGTCGGGCTTTAGGACATTTAATGCGTTCTTAGTCAGGCAGTTGGTTGACCATAGATTGCCGTCGTTGTCGTAACATACGCTACCTATTCGGACATAACTCGTATTGTCGCCGATAGCCGAACGAAGCGTGCTGTTGCTTATGTTGTAGAGGTTAACGAACTGATTGTCTTTCAGTTCGATAATACCTTCCCCATAAGTGGCTATGTATAAATGCGTTTCGTCGTTAGGGTCAACCGCTACGCCCATATAGTCCATGCAATATGATCCGATGAGCTTCATAGTTTCCTTATCTACAAGCGTTTCGTTGAAGTTAAACCATTCGCCGTCTTTGTAGGTCATCAGCGTACCGGGAAAACGGTAACGGTCGCTACTTCGCCCGCCTCCTACAATCAGGAGTTTGCCGTTGTGGATGGTCATGAAGGCGTTGTAGTTGCGTTTCGGACTGTTTATAGTGATGTTGGAGACTATCTTCGTGAACTCGTTATTGCCTTTTTTAATGGCCGTAAGCCCTTCGGCGCCCGACACAATCCAATAAGTGTCGTTCTCGGTCAGCGTAGAGACGTCGTTGATTACGCCGAAATGGATGTAATCGTAGCGGTCGAGGGCATAGAAAATGTACAGGTTTTCGGTAGTGTATGCTATAAGTTTGGTTGACTGGCAATTGATGTCTTTTATATACGAATGATCAAGAAGCCTTTTCACCTCGCCTTCGGCCGTATCGTAGTAAATGCCTTTTTGCGAAACACAATAGATAAGGTGATTGTCGAATGACCTGATTCTAAGGATGTTACTTGTTGTAATATCCTGATGATTAACCGTTTTCTCTTTCCACATATTGCGGTCGAGGAGGTTATCATTAATTGAGGCGGTTAGGATGCCTTCGGTTGTTGAGGCATAGATGTTGTCGCCGATGATGCAGACCGAATTGACGATCCGGTCGAGGCGGTATGTGTCCAAAACCTCTTTTTTCGACAGGTTCAGCGCCAATACACCGAAGTCGGTAGCGAGATAAGCGCGGTTATCGTAGAAATAGATGTCGTTTACGACCTTGCTTTGTATGCCTGAAGCGTTCTTGAGGTCCGGCATGTTTTTTATGCCGTCACTGTCCAAAAGGTCGATATTTCCGTTATTATATACAACGACAAGTGTTTGATTATAAGTGCTATAACGGATGATTTTTATATCCGTGTCGCTCAATCCGTTTTGCTTGGAATACAGGATTATTTCGGCGTCGTCCTTGCCGTAACTGTAGAGGGAGCCGTTGGCGAGTACGAAGACGCGATCGCCCGTTTCGGCAACACCTGTCGCATCGTTGTAAGCGAGGTAGGTGTTCCAATCCTTGAAACTTTGGGCTGCTACCTGAGCCGTGATTACGATGAAGGATATGATTATAAATAACTTCTTGTTCATATCATATATGTCTTTAGATATTCGGCAAGTTTGCCGCTTGCTACAGCGCGGTGGCTTATGCCGTTTTTGATGTCGGCGCCTAATTGGGCGAATGTCTCGTCGTAACCGTCGGGAATGAAAACAGGGTCGTAGCCAAAGCCCGACTTACCGCGTTTTTCTTCAATAATACGGCCTTCGACGATGCCTTCGAAAAATTTTTCCTCTCCGTTGATTATCAGGGATATAACTGTGCGGAAGCGGGCTTTGCGGTTGGTCGCGCCCTCAAGGGCTTTGAGCAGTTTTACGATGTTGGCTTCCGAATCGTGGGCGTCGCCGGCATAGCGCGCCGAACGGACGCCCGGTTCGCCGCCCAAAGCCTCAACCTCAAGACCGGTATCGTCGGCAAAACAGTCATAACCGAAGCGCTCTTTGACGTAACGCGCCTTCAGCAGGGCGTTGCCTTCGAGAGTGTCGGCTGTCTCGGCAATATCATCGTTGCAGCCGATATCTTTCAGGCCGACTATTTCGATGCTGTCGGAAACGATCGCCCGCACCTCATCGAGTTTATGTGAGTTGTTTGTCGCAAAAACAATTGTCTTCATTTTTCCCAAATTTTAATTATAACGTGAAAACGGGAATTAAATTGTACCGTGTCGGCAAAGCGGGGATTTAGGGAATCAGGTTTTGATTTTTTCAAATCCTTCGCCATAAACTCCCTGTACATTGCTTTGTGTTATAAATGCCTGTTTATCAATATTTTTAATCATGCGAAAGATCATCGAACTCTCACGTTTCTTGGCTAAGAGTACGACGACTTTGACGAGCCGTCCCGAATAGCCGCCCTTGCCGTCAAGTATAGTGCAACCCCGCTCAAGGTCGTGGATGATGAAATTTACGATTTTTTCATGTTCTTTCGAGAAAATCATGAACTGAACCGACTGATTATTAGCATTAAGGACGCGGTCGAGGACGTACATTTCGGAAAACATCACGACATATCCAAAGACGATCTTGTCGATATCGTGGAAAATCAGGTATGACGAGGCGATAATGATGAAGTCGCAGTACAGTAAAGCCCTTCCGATCGAGATATTCTTGTATTTATTGACAACTGCGCCGATGATGTCGGTGCCGCCCGTACTGCCGTTGGACGAGAAAATGACGCCCAAACCGGCGCCGCACAACGCTCCTCCGATTAGCACCGACATGAAAGCCTGCCCCTCAACAAGGGCTTTCCCCTGTAGAAGCCACTCGAAAAGCCAAAGGTTGAATGTCAGCGAGCCGATGCCGAACATCGAGTTGATGACAAACCGCCGACCGAGTATCTTGAACGCGAAGCCAAGCAGGAACACGTTGATCACCGCATAAGAGAGCGATACCGGAATCTTGGTCACGTAATAGAGCAACGACCCGACGCCTGTCAAGCCTCCCGGCACGATTTCCTGCGAGATGATGAAACCGTTGAAGCCGAACGAATATACCGCCGTCCCGACAAATATCAGGAAATAATCCTTTAACGTGTGGTAGAGTTTATTTAAATAGTCATTCATAATGACGTTTATAATACTATGTTGACGATTTTATCCGGCACGACAATGATTTTTTTAGGCGTCTTGCCGTCGATCCATTTCGCCGAATTTTCGTTGTTCAATACGGCTTTTTCGATTTCTTCCCGCGGCAGTCCGACGGGCAATTCGAGGCTAAAACGGGTCTTGCCGTTGAACGAAATCGCGTAGGTGACGACGTTTTCGACTAAATATTTTTCGTCGTACTCAGGCCAGGCCGCATCGCAAACCGTCGTCGTGTATCCTAACCTGTGCCACAGTTCTTCGCTAATGTGAGGCGCGAAAGGCGACAGTACAATTATAAGAGGCTCAAGGACAGCGTGTTTGTTGCATTTAAGCGCCGTCAGTTCATTGACGCAAATCATAAAAGCAGCGACGGACGTGTTGAACGAGAAGTTCTCGATGTCATAGCCGACTTTTTTGATGAGTTTGTGCACCGATTTGAGTTCGTCGGGGGTTGGCTGTGTGTCCGAGACGCTGAAATCGTCGCCCTTGAAGAACAGGTTCCAGAGTTTGCGAAGAAAGCGCGAAACGCCGTCGATGCCGTTTGTGTCCCACGGTTTGGACTGCTCTATAGGTCCGAGGAACATCTCATACATCCGCAACGTGTCAGCCCCGAATTTCTCAACAATATCATCGGGATTGACCACGTTGAACATCGACTTCGACATCTTTTCGACCGCCCAGCCGCAAACGTACTTGCCGTCTTCAAGGATAAATTCCGCCGTTTTATATTCCGGACTCCAGTTTTTAAATGCCTCAATATCAAGTATGTCATTCGAGACGATATTGACATTGACGTGAATCGGCGTGACATCGTACTTGTCCTTCAGGCCGTATGTGACGAACGTATTTGTGTTCTTAATCCTGTAAACGAAGTTGCTGCGCCCCTGAATCATACCCTGGTTGATAAGTCTGCGAAACGGCTCTTCATCCTTGACATATCCGTGGTCATGGAGGAATTTATTCCAGAAACGGCTGTAAATCAGGTGTCCCGTCGCATGTTCGGTTCCTCCGATATACAGGTCAACGTTTCCCCAATAATCGTTGGCTTCCTTTGATACGAGAGCCTCCTGATTGTGCGGGTCTTCGTATCGCAGATAGTAAGCCGAACTGCCTGCAAATCCGGGCATGGTCGCCAGTTCGAGCGGATATTTCTTGTTTTTTGTCATAAACTATTTATAATCAATTAATTATATGTGTAAAGATGCGGCGTTATGCTGCAAATCGCCTGCAAAGTTAGCGTAAATTTCTCGAAAACAATGCGTATGCGGCATGAAATTTTCATTTACCCCCTTAAACCTATTCCTGCGGCGATAGTGTCGGGCTTCAGGTTGAAAACGGCGTTCATCTCGCCGGCCATTGCGAATCCGCAACGGTCGCACACTCCGGCGGCGCGCCCCTGACATTCCGCATAGCGCGTGCCGTCGATCATTATGAAATTAGTGACCCAGCACTGCTTCTTGAAATTGAGGTCTTTCATGAGCTTAAGACCTGATATGGAGTTCATTATAGGATAGCCTTCGCGTTTTTTGCGGATTACTAAGTCGATAATTTCGCACCGCTTGTTATGGTCAAGCAACAAGTATTCGCTACCGGCAAAAGGCGTATGGAAATTTATTGATATCGACTTGATGTGTGGGTTAGAACGGGCGAAATCTATTGTCTCCTCGACTGAGGGGTAATTCAGCGAATTGACTACCATGTTGACGCTCAAGGCAGGGTGTTTGGCCGTCGCTATGTTTTCGACTAAACGGTCAAAAGCCCCGTCCCCACGTATCTTGTCATGATATTCGCCTATTCCGTCGAGGCTCACCCAGATTGAATCGGCCTCCGAGTCGGCAAAAGGCCGTTGCGCGTTGGTGGTTATTGTGGTTGAGTAGAACCCGATTTCCTTAGCAAGTCGTATGAGCGAGTTCAAATCTTTGTCGTCCTCACGCCATAAAGTCGGCTCTCCGCCCTCGAAATCGACGAAGCGTGAGCCGAGCCGGTAGGAATATTCCAACTCCTCGCGAATCTGCGCAAATGGCTTAGTTACGGGATTGGTCTTGTTGTAAATCGTACAATGTTTGCAAGCTAAGTTGCACTTGTCGTTGATAAACAGAACCGTTTGTAACGGCCGTTTCAGACCGAAAAATCTCGCTCGCATAAACCATAAAGGCAAGTATATCAGTGACTTATAATTTTTCATATAAATTGTTTTTATTTTATACGTGTGAATTTACGCGGCCATTGGAAGACGATTGCCACCGTTGCTGCGATGCCGAGCAGGAAAGGGTAATAAAGGTGGGGGACTATCGATATCGGCCTGATTCCTGCAATGCCCGAAGCAATCAGCAGTTGTGCGCCGTATGGCAGCAGTCCCTGTGCAAAACACGAGAAAGTGTCGAGCAGACTTGCCGTGCGCCGTCGGTCGATGCCGAAATTGTCGCTGATTTTGCGGGCTATGGGGCCGACGATTAACAGGGCGATGGTGTTATTGGCGGTGCAAACATTTGTAAATGAGATCAATACAGCGATGCTGCCTTCAGCTGTACGCTTCGAGCTTATTTTTCTTAAGAGTTTGGTTATCAGCCATTCTATGCCGCCGTTGTAGTGAATCACTTTGAACATACCGCCTGCTATCAATGAGACGATTATCAGTTCACTCATGCCCAATATTCCATTATTGGCTTCCGCCATCCATGTCCAGGCCGTGAAATCCGCATCCAAAAGCCCGATAAAGCCCGACAGCAGAATGCCGCAAAGCAGTACGACGATGACGTTTATCCCTGCTAAAGCCGTGATTAATACTACAATATAAGGCAGTATTTTGAGCCAGGCGATGTCTGTACCGGCCATTTCGCCTTTAAGCCCGAATCCCTGCCATATATAGATCAGCATGACAAGGATTGCTACGGGCAGTACGATATTGAGGTTTACGATGAACTTGTCCTTCATACGGACTTCCTGCGTGCGTGTGGCTACAATCGTAGTGTCGGAGATGTACGACAGATTGTCGCCGAACATCGCTCCTCCGACGACAATTCCTATCATCGCCGGTATGCTGATTCCTATTTGTGGGGCAAGTCCTGCCGCAATGGGCGCCAAGGCTGCAATTGTGCCGCACGACGTTCCCATTGATAACGAAACGAAGCAGGCTGCAATGAAGATGCTCGCAGGAATCATGTTTTCGGGCAGCAGGTAGAGCACGGCATTGACCGTCGCATCCACGGCTCCCATCCCCTTGGCGCTTCCCGCAAACGCTCCGGCAAGCACAAAGATTACGACCATCAACAGTATTGTCTCGTCGGCCGCCCCACGACAAAAGACATTGATACGCTCGCCTATTTTGCCTCTCGAACAGGCAATCGCCACGACCGTAGTCAACAGGAAAGCAATCGTAATAGGCGCCTTTTCCAAACTTCCCGTAAGCGCGAAAGTAAGGATATAAAGCGCGAAAAACACTCCCAAAGGCATCAATGCCCATCCGTTCGGTTTATTATTCATATAAAACGCTGCAAAAGCACTACGATTATTATTATAACGCAAAAAAAGGCAAGCAAATTCCGCGCCAGCAACCACCTAAGCATGAACCATTCTATTCCGGCTGCCTCAAAACGCCGGAATGAGCCGAAAGGGCCGAACCACCATTTTGGCTCGAACTTCCTGTCGGGATTCACGACAAACTGCCGCACCAAATAGAAAAGATTGCAAGCAAGCGGCAATGTCAATAACACAAACAGGTTATAAACAGATAGATAGCTAAGTATAACGCCTGCGATAATCGAGCCGTAAGAAATCACAAGCAGTGCAAGCAGAGCCGCAAGCATTGCCGTCTTATTTCCCAATAGCCCGGCGAAAGTCATCTTGCCGACAGCCTTGTCGGGG
The DNA here is from genome assembly GCA_031271805.1 of Tannerella sp. Classification (GTDB taxonomy): domain Bacteria; phylum Bacteroidota; class Bacteroidia; order Bacteroidales; family Tannerellaceae; genus Tannerella. The sequence continues at coordinate 29,683 of JAISUX010000134.1, read as the reverse complement.
TCGCAATCCATTATCGAATGGACATAAATGATGTTGACGACCAACAGTCCGACCGGTACCGATACAAACAGCACAGCCCAATCCAACTGCCCGCAAGCAGAATAATATACGCCTGCCATAGACAACGGCCCGAACATCAACCCTATGACTAACTCACCCAGCCCGCGGTACGACAACCTTAAAGGCGCGCCTGAGTACTCTATGCCTAATATGGCGGCCGTTAATGCAATCCAAAATATCGTTAATCCTCTGAAATACAGGATTATAATGCCAAAAAATAATGCCAATCCGCCGACAATCAGGCAGGCCGCAAGCAGTTGCTGCAGCGTCGCGCGTCCGGATGTAAGGTAGGGGCATTTGCTGATTCTCGCCCGGAAGCCCTTGTGTTGCAACTCATTGCGATAATCGGACTTCTTAACGCGCCAGTCGAAATAATCGTCAAAAAGGTTCAGGCTCGAATGAGCCAAGGCTACCCCGACAATAGCCAACGCCCCCAGCCAGCACGAAAAGTCCGTGCTCCCCGCAGCCATGCAAAAAGCCACAATAGCAGGCATCACACTTTGCGGTAGCGCATGTGGGCGAGTGTTCCTGAACCAGAATAAAATTTTATTCATAAATCATAAAAATTACGCAAAAAACGCGGCAAAGTTAAGAATTTTTCCGTTTTTCCGTCTAATTAAAATGTTAAAAATCTATGCTTTGTCCTTTCTTTGACCATGCGGCGAAGCGGCAGCCTTTGCTTTCGGCATATCGACGAAAAGCGTTGGCCTTGTCGTAGGCTGAGGTGAAGTGCATGGGTGCGAAAAGTTCGCAGTGAATACGTTCGATAAACATCTCAGCGCCAAGCATATAGTCATTTCCGAGGCGTGCATCAACAGGAAACATGGCGACATCGACGCGCTCAACCGTTTGCCGGATAGTGTCCACTTCGTTAAGAAAGGCGAGTTCGCTTTGCCGCACTTCTTCGGCGGTCGATTCGTCCTTCCAATGCCAAAAATTCAGGTCTCCCGCATGGAAAATGAGTTTGCTTTCGGTCGCCAACAGAAAGGACACACCTACGTCGGTGGAACCAAAGGCCTGAACCTTAATGTTTTCGTCTTCAAAACACTCGCCTTTTTTCAGAAACGTCGCATCGCTTGCGGCAGCGTAACGCTTCTTCAAAATATCACGCGAGAGAATATACTTAATATCAGGCCTTTGCGACCTCCATTGTAAAATCTCGGAATTGAAATGGTCGGGATGCCAATGCGAGGCTAAGACGTAAATTGCGCCGTCGAAAGAATCGAGCAGACGGTGAACAAAACCGTCTTCGGAATCTTTGAAATAGTCGAAGATTATGGCCGATTTCTCGCTTCCGACCACGAATCCGCTATGAAAGATGTATGTCAGTGTCATTTTATTCAAATATATTATGCAAATGTACGAAGAAAAAACGAGCTGTGCAAATGTTTCTGGAAAAATTATCGGAGGCCGGGAAACTTATATGACATTATTGTAAAAACCACATACGATTTCCTACATAAATGTAGGATTTTTTCAAGTTAGTAATATGGCGTAATTGTCACATTATAAGCATATTATCTATGATGGCACATTTTTTGCATATTTCATTGCGGAAGTATTTTATTGGCAATTTTTACAGGTTTTTATGAGGTATTCTTCGGCAAGTTTGGTTATCGCGTTTATTGTGTTGATTATTACGGCTTTAGTGTCGCTGACTATCGGGAGGTATTCGATATCGGTAGAAGCTATGGTTGAGTATATCACCACAGGGCGGGCGGTGGACGAGAATCTGCCGTTGCTGCTGTTGAACGTGCGGTTGCCAAGGATACTTGGGGCAGTTCTTGCCGGAGGCGCCTTGTCGGTTTCCGGCGCTGCTTATCAAGGATTGTTTAGGAATCCAATGGTCAGTCCCGATATCCTCGGCGTCAGTTCGGGCGCCGGGTTCGGGGCGGCATTGGCGATTTTGTTTTCGTCGGGACTTGCGGCTATTCAGGCCTCCGCATTTGTTGTCGGACTGGGCGCGGTATTTATGGCGGTGACTGTCAGCCGTTTCATGCCGGTAGGTCACGATAGGATCCTTATGCTTGTGCTGTCGGGGATGATTACGTCTTCGCTTTTCGGGGCTTTGGTCTCGTTGATGAAATATGTGGCCGACAGCGAATCGCGGCTGCCGGACATCGTTTTTTGGCTCATGGGCAGCCTTTCGGGAATCACAATGCGCGAGGTAATATTCATCGCGCCGGTCATTGTTGTGATGTTCGTGGTTTTACAGTTGGTTTCGTGGAAATTAAACGTCCTCTCATTCGGCGAGGAAGAAGCAATGTCTATGGGCGTGAATACCAAGGCATTAAGAATGACGGTTATCGTCTGCGCATCGCTGCTGACGGCTTCGGTAGTTGCCGTGACGGGGCTGATTGGTTGGATAGGATTGATAATTCCGCATTTGGCGCGGTTTGTCGTAGGGCCTAACCACCGCTTTCTGCTGCCCGCGTCATTCTTGATCGGCGGGACTTTCCTGCTGCTTGTCGATGATCTGTCGCGGACAGCCACATCGCTCGAAATCCCGCTTGGAATCATCACTTCAATGCTTGGGGCGCCTATGTTTTTCGGAATACTCAAGATTTCAACCAAACGGGTTTGGTAAAGGTATAAGTTATGAAATTGGAAATTAGAAATGCGGTTTTAGGCTATCGGCGTCAGGAGGTTTTGAGAGGCGTCAATTTTGAGGTCTCGACGGGACGGACGGTTTGTGTCATCGGTCGGAATGGCGCCGGTAAGACGACATTTTTTAAATCCTTACTCGGAGTTATGCCGCTACTCGAAGGTGAAATCCTGCTTGACGGCAGGGATATCGGTTCCTGGTCGCGTGCCGAGTTTGCGCGGACGGTAGCTTATATCCCGCAAGTTCGGATGCTGCCTTTCCCGTTTAAAGTTTCGGATGTGGTTTTATTTGGGCGGACGGCGCATCTCGGTGTTTTCGCTTCGCCAGGTAAACGCGATAGAATAATCGCCGATGAATGTCTTGAAAGGTTGAATATCAGTCATTTGCGTGAGCGTATTTTTACGCAGCTGAGTGGAGGCGAGCAACAGTTGGTAATTGTCGCGAGAGCCTTGGCGCAACAGCCGTCATTCCTGATTATGGATGAGCCAGCTTCAAGCCTTGATTTTGGGAACCAGATTAACCTGCTTAGTCAGATTAACCGTCTAAAAAGCAGTTCTTTAGGGATATTAATGGCGACGCACTCTCCCGACCATGCCTTTGCTTGCGATGCCGACGTCGTTGTGGTGCAGGACGGCGAAGTACGGCGGCAGGACAGTTGTCGGACAGTCATCACGGAAACCCTTCTAAAACAGGTTTATGGGGTGGAAGTGGACATAAAATCATTCATGGACGAGAGGTCGGGTAAGATGAGGACAATGTGCATGGCGAGAGAGATGTAAATTTATATAACATATTTATTATGAGTGATATACATAAATTTCCGGTGAGAATAGTAGGGGCGGGGCCTGGCGACCCGGAGCTTTTGACGGTCAAGGCCAAGAGGCTGATTGAGGAGGCGGATGTGCTGTTTTACGACTGTCTGCCGGCGGTGCACGTTCTTAGCGTGGCGCCCGGAACAGAGACTATTTTCGTCAATAAGCATCCCGAAGATGGCGAGAAGAAGGAGGATATCCTCTTGAAGGTGCGTGAATATTACGAGGCGGGCAAGAAAGTTGTGCGTTTCAAGGCCGGCGACGCGATGATGTTTAACGGCGGTGAGGTCGAGGCGCGACGCCTAAAAGAGTGGGGCATACCCTTTGAGATTGTGCCGGGTATCACGGCTTCGTGCGCGGCAAACAGCATTTTCGCACTGTCAACGACCGAGATTTATAAGAGCAATGCGCTCGTTAACGTCATCGCTTTCGATATCTATGACGATTTTGCGATGCTTCGCGACATTGCCAAGCTGTTCAAACATGGCGTCACGGTGGCGCTCTACATGGCTTATGACAATTTGGAGGCGATTTTCAAGGCATTCAAAGAGGAAGGCGTAGAGGAAGATATTCCCGTGGTCATCGCTTCAATGGTTTCGCTTAAGAACGAGGCATGTGCGCTTGCTACGATGGATACGGCGATTTCGACTATAGAGAAGCGTGAAATGCTGTCCCCGTTTGTTTTCTTTATCGGGAAGACTTTGGAGATTTACGGTTAATGTAATTTTTAAATAGATTAATATGAAAAAGATTGTATTGTTTTTAGGGTTATTATTTTTAAGTTTTGGAGCATGGGCGCAGGAGAGTTCGTTGTCGGAAGAAGTGACGGATGATTCTCTGAAAATATATTCTTTGGGCGAAGTTGAGGTTATGGGAAACAGGCCTGGGAAATTAGTCTCGGCTAAGGTTACTTCGGCGCAATTGCTTGAGTTTAACCGAACTAATGTTACGGAGGCATTGAACTTACTGCCCGGTTTGAGCATTACGGAGGCCGGCGCGCGTAACGAGGGACAAATCTATATGCGGGGGTTCAATCTGTTGCAAACGCCGATTTTTTATGACGGCATACCGATATATGTGCCATACGACGGCAATGTGGACATCAACCGTTTCACGACCTACGACCTTTCGCAAGTGTCTGTTTCTAAGGCGTTAACATCGGTTTTGTATGGCCCTAACACTATGGGCGGCGCCATTAACATCATTTCTCGCAAGCCCGTGAAGACTTTCGAGGCTTGGGGAATGTCGGGTTTGAAGGCGAGCGGAGACGGACTGAACGGCTACAACACTTCGTTGAGCGTCGGTTCGAAGATGGAAAGTTCTATCTTCTCGGCAGTGCGTCGTTCTTGAAAAACAAATTTGCATCGCTCTCGAAGAAATTTACGCCCGGAACGAACGAAGACGGCGGACGCCGCGAACACTCGGCGACTCAGGACTTCAAATTCAGCGCTAAAGCGGGTTTTACCCCAAACGCAACAGACGAGTATTCACTCAATTTCGTTGTTCAAAAGGCCGAAAAAGACATACCACCGGGCGTCGAGGGCAGCCAGTTCCGCTCTTACCCCGACTACAATAAGACGAGTGTCTATTTCAAGTCGAAGACTATGCTCGGATTCGAGACGACAATGGATGTGACGGCTTTCTACGACAGTTATTACAACATAATGAGCCAGTTCGACGACGCAACCTATACGCTGCAAAACCGTAACAACGCTTTCAATAGCATTTACGATGACTATGGAACGGGTGGCTCGGTCAATTTTATCAATAATTCATTCGACGGCAATGTCCTGAAACTTGCCCTTTACGAGAAGTATGACTCGCACCGCGAACATAATGCCACGATTCCTGCCGATGCCGCTACGGGGCAAAACGAGAAGGAGGGAGAGCCGGTGCAGAAATACCTCGACAACACCCTTTCGGCCGGCATAGAGGATGTTTATACCATCAGCGAATATATTGATGTAGTGGCCGGTTTGAACTATTCCTATCGCAAGAACATCCTCGCGCAGGAGTATGGGACGCATTATCTGACGGGCGACAAGAATGTGCTGTATGACTTCCCGAAAGGCTCGGACAAGGCTTTCAATTATCAGTTAGCCATGGTTGCCAAGCCCTCTCCGAAGCATGAAATCAGCCTCTCTGCATCACGCAAATCCCGCTTTGCATCGCAGAAAGACCGCTATTCAAGCCGTTTCGGCTCCGTCCGCCCAAATCCCGACCTGAAATCGGAGTTCAGTTGGATTTTCGACCTCACTTACAGGGGTGAAATAAAATCGGTTTTCCAATACGAAATCTCGCTTTTCCGCAATAATATCGACGATGCTATCTATCAGGTCAATATACCCGGCGAGTTTCAGTCGGATGGCGTGACGCCGCTTTACCAGAACCGTAACGTTGGGAAGTCGTTTGCCGAAGGCTATGAGGTTTCGCTCGGCGTGAAGCCTGCCGCATGGCTCACTTTCGGCGGCAGTTACAGCTATATCTACCGCGAGAATACGGAAGATCGAGCGCTCAGGTTCGTCGATGTGCCGGCTCATAAGGGCGTCGTATATGGAAAGTTAGCCCTGCCGAATCGCCTCGATACTTATTTGCATATCGACTTAGAAACGAACAGCAAACGCTATTACACGAGCGACGGAGAAACTCTTCCGGGATATACCCTGTTGAATGTCAAGCTATTCAGCAAGGTATGGAAGGGATTTAGCGTCGAGGCTGGGATAAAGAACCTGTTCGACAAGAATTATTTCCTGACTTACAATTACCCGCGCGAAGGAAGGACGTTTTTAGCGACGGTAGTCTATGATTTTTAATAGTATTATGAAGAAGTTATTTTTATTATTGATTATAGCATTGCCGTTGGCGTGCAATGTCGGACAGAAGCAAAACACCGGGGCGACACGTATTTTTACGGACATGGCGGGGCGGCGGATCGAGATTCCTGCGCAGGTGAAGTCTGTTTTTGCCGGGCGGCATCCTATCCACGCGCTTTATGCTTTTGACACGGCTAATGTGGTCAACCGCGTTTTCAACTATACGGAGACCGAGAAACGCTATCTCAAGAAGTCTTTCTACGAAGGCAAGCCTTATGCTCTTGAAAATGCCGACGAAGAAATCATGCACCTCAAACCCGATATCGTGCTCTACGCCGAGACTATCACGCCTTCTGTCGTAGAGGAAATGAACGCCTTGCAGGAAAGGCTGCAAGTGCCTGTTGTGCTGTTGGACAATAATTTCCTGAATTACAAATCGACGCTTACCTGCCTCGGCGACCTCTTGGGGAAGCCTGAAAAGGCCGCCGAATTGGTTGATTTTGTCGAGCGGTATGTTGATCCTATTTTGGAGAAGTCGAAGACAATTCCCGAAGAAGCGAAGAAGCGGATTTACTATGCCGAGGGCATGAACGGCTTGAAGACCGACCCGAGCGGCTCTCTGCACAGCCTTCTGATAGATGTGGTCGGAGGCTGTAATGTCGCTAAAACCGAAGTTCTGCCGGGCAAGGGTATGACAAATGTGTCTGCCGAGCAAATCTACACATGGCAGCCGGAGATAATCCTTGTTTGGTCGGGCAATTTCGACGGCATGGATTCGTATCGCGAAATACACAGTTCGCCTGTCTGGGGCAACCTCGAAGCGGTCAAGTCGGGGAAGGTCTATCAAGTTCCATGGCGCCCGTTCGGTTGGATAGACCGCCCGCCGGGTCTGAATCGCCTTATAGGAATTATATGGTTATCATATATTTTGTATCCCGAAGTCTATCAAATAGGCGATTTGAAGCCGATAGTTCAAGAGTTTTTCCTCAAGTTCTATCATTATGAAATGAGCGATGAAGAAGCGGCCGAACTTATTAACCCCCATCCGCCGCTATCTTTTTTGCAATAAAAACCGGATTTTTTGCTTTTACGGACTGTTTGATTATCTTTGCACCTGATAAAAGTAAAAATTGATAGGTATGATACGTAAATTTTTCATGCTGCTTGCTGCCGTATTGTTGGTAATACACAGTTTTGCAGCTACGGAGTTGAGAGACCGGTTGGACACGATGCCCGATGTTGGCGGTGTCGATAGTCTCGGATCGTCTTTTGCCGAGAAATATGTTTTCTTCGTCACGCAGCCGATAGACCATAGCCAACCCGATAAAGGGAGTTTCCGCCAGAGGGTCGTTGTTTGCCATGCCGGGTTCGACCGCCCTACGGTAATCGTTACCGAGGGCTACGGCGCCGCTTATGCGCTTCGAGAGGGTTATCGCGACGAATTGTCGGGGCTGTTCGACACCAACATCATCGTTGTTGAGCATCGTTATTTCCTCGAATCGACGCCTCAACCGATAGATTGGACATATCTGACGGCCGAAAATTCGGCATGCGATTTGCATCACGTCAGGCAGTTGTTCAAGGACGTCTATCCCGGAAAATGGATAAGCACAGGCATCAGCAAAGGCGGGCAGACGACGATGATTTACCGCGCTTTCTTTCCCGACGACGTTGATATTTCGGTGCCTTACGTTGCGCCCCTGTGCCGCGGGCAGGAAGACGGGCGGCATGAGGTGTTCCTGCGCAAAGTCGGCACGCGATCCGAACGCAGTGCGATTAAAAATTTCCAGATAGAAGCATTGAAGCGTAAAGACGCATTGTTGCCCTTAGTTGATTCCTTGGCCAAGGCGAAAAACCATACCTTCCGGATTCCCCTTGCCGAGGTCTTCGATTTTTGTGTCCTTGAATATTCTTTTGCGTTCTGGCAGTGGGGGACTTCGGTCGATAAGATTCCTGCTGAAGATGCCGACGACAAGGAGGTTTTCGACCATCTGATGCGAATATCCGGCATAGATTATTTTTCCGAAGGTACGCCTAACGCTTCGTTTTTCGTGCAGGCGGCTAAGGAATTGGGTTATTACGGATATGATACGGAGCTGTTCCGTAAATATCTGACAATAGATTCGTCCAAGGGTTATCTGCAGAAGATTATGGTTCCGCAGTCAGCCCTGCCGGTTGAGTTCGACGCGACTTTGTATCACCGGATCTACAATTTTTTAAAGGACAGCGATCCCAAGATGATTTTCATCTATGGAGGAGTTGACCCCTGGTCGGCCGTCCATGCGCCGAAATTCAAAAAGAAAGTCAACGAGAAGCTGTATTTTCAGCGGCGCGGCAGTCACCGGACGCGGATTGGCACGATGTCCAAGCGTATGCAAAAGAAAATCACCTCCCAAATCAATACCTGGCTGAACTGATCCGCGTTGACTGTCAAGAACGGGTAAAATAATCTTTATTAACATAAAATATTTTGCAGCTCAGCTGACTTTGTATAAATTTGCAACGTAAACAATTAATTGTATAAGTTATGAAAAAGTATGAGTGCATAGCCTGTGGCTACGTTTATGACCCCGCCGAGGGCGATCCCGAAGGCGGTATAGCGCCCGGAACGGCCTTTGAGGACATCCCCGAAGATTGGGTTTGCCCGCTTTGCGGAGTAGGCAAAGACCAGTTTGAAGCGGTTGATTGAGCCGGGACGCTAAAAGAGGCATGGGCGCGCTCAAAATATCGGCGCTTTGATGCCGAAATAGAAGCCGCCCTTGCCCATCTTATTAATTGCGTAACTGCAGTTGATTACTATGTCGTAGTATGAGACGAGGTCGAGGCCGAGGCCGCTTCCGTAGAGCAAAGTGTTGGCGAGCGTGTTGGCCGGGTTGGGGTAAGAGTTGTGGACGTAGCCCAAGTCGCCCGTCAGTTTCGCATAGAGGGTGAAATGTATTTTCTTGAATTTTGAAGGATTTTTGGACGAACCGAATACGAGGATTTTCTTGGGCATCACCAAGAAGCGGATATCGTTGTTCATGATGACATGATGCTGTCCGTCAACGACGTAGTAGTCGTATCCGGTGATGTTTTTGTCTTCATAGCCTACGTGCCGGTCGTAGATGTAGGCGCGTTTGTTTTTGAAGCTAAGGCCGGTGTTGAGCCTCGAACTCCAGAACCATCGCGGGGCAAATTCTTCGAAATATTGCAGTTTGAGGTTCAGTTCGCCGTAGAAGAAGCATAGCTCGTCGGCTGTTGCGCCCACTAATTCCGCCCCGACGAAGTAACCTTTTGTGGGATAGACTATGTAGTCGCGATGCTCGTAGTCGAAGTTGTAATTGAAGTTCAGGGTGCTGTTTACCGGGTCGTCGGCGCCCCAATAATCTTTGTTGATTTTCAAAACCGAATCGCCGAGGTATTGCCTTTGGTAGCCGATGCCGAAGGAATGGGTGGTGCGTATCATGGGGCGGTAGGTGTAGCTGACGGAGCCTTGGACGGTTTTGTCGATAAAGCGGTTGGGGTCTTTGTAGTATATCACTTTGTCGTTTTCGGAGGCGATGTTGATGGTGCGGTTGAATAGCGCCGAGAGGCTGAAGCCGAGCATTTGGGTGCGTTTATGGTCTAATGCGATGTTGGCATAGCCGAGGCGGAGGCCTTTTTCGTAGCCGAAGTAGTCGCTGAAGGTCACTTTGTGCCGCAGTCCGAGGACGTTATAGACGCGCATGCCCCAGCCGATGGTTGTGCGTTTGAAGTCTTTTTCGTGGAGCCAGTTGCTGAGGTTGCGGTCTTCTAATTTGATGCTTACTTGGGGCCAGTAGTACCATCTTTCTTCGACGCGGATGGTGACGGTGCAGGATTCGCAGCCGGGGGCGTCAACGCTGTCGGGGATGTAGTCGATATCGACGAAATTGAAGAGAGAGGTGTTGGTGAGGTGGTTGGTTGCGACGTCGAGTTGGTTTATCAGGCGGTCTTCGGCCATGACGTCGCCGACGCGGAAGGGGAGTTCGCGCAGGATAGTATAGTCCTTCGTCTTTCTGTTGCCGGAAATACGGATACTCGATATGCATATATCGGACGCGGTGACAGTTTCGCACGTCAGCAATATCGGTACGATGAGTAATAAAATCATTTTTTTCGTTCGTTTCATCGCCCCAAAAGTAGTGGAATTTTCTCTAAATTAGGCTATAATAAGAAAAATTAATATAATGGGGGCTAAATTGTTAAATTTCCAATCGCCTAAGAAGGGGTTGGTAAGTGGGTGGTTTTGGCTGCCGTGGGGCTGCATTGTGGGGTTGGTTTTGGGGTGGGGTTAGTTGTGATTGAAGTTGATGGGCCGGGCTTTGTAGAGTTTGAGGTTGGGGATGGTGATGCGTTGGGGTGGGTTGTGGAGATAGACGTGGTCGGTCCACCAGCTTTCTTCGGCTACGGTGTAGATTAGGCGGCCTGTGGCGGGGAGGTGGTTGGCGGACTTGACGTCGGGGGTGGAGGCGAGGGGGGGGTAGGGGCGGAAGGCGGCGGTGGGGATGTGGAAGGTGGCGGCGCCTTGGTGGCCGGTGATGAGGAGGGTGTGGTCGGTGATGGGGGTGAGGTCGTGGCCGCTTTCGAGGGGCAGGGGCCAGCGGCGGAGGAGTCGGAGGGATGGGTGGGGGGTGTCCCAGTCTTGGAGGGCGTATTCGCGGAGTTGGTCGTACCCGAGGGCGTAGAGGCGTTGGAGTTGTGGGTTCCAGACGGCGCCGTGGGCGGAGTAGAGGGTGTCGGAGTAGAGGATTGTGTCGGGTTGGTGGAGGCTGTAGATGGCGAGGCGGTTGCCTTGGGGGTGGGTCGAGAGGGCGACGGCGATGCGTCCGCGGGGGAGGAGGTCGGCCGAATGGGCGTTGGGGGCGTGGGCGGCGTAGAGGGTGAGGCGGGTGGAGATGTCGATCAAGAGGACGCAGCCTGAGGAGGAGGTGGCGAGGATTTGGGTGTGGTTGTTGACGGGCTTGCAGTCGTCGATGGACTGCAGGTGGGGGATGAACTCGGGGGGGAGGCCGGGGGCGTCGGTGGTGGCTTGCCATTGCCAGGCGACGGCGGGATGGTCGTCCGTGGAGGCGTCGGCGTTGAGGATTTGGATTTTGTCGTCTCCGCAGATGGCGATATGGAGCGGGGCGGGGTTGCCGGCGGCTTTGCGGTTGGTTTGGCAGCCGGCGAGGAGGGTGAGGGCGAGGAGGATTACGATTTGTTTCATGTTGCCTGTAATTTTTTGCGGCAAAGGTAGGGAGTTTTTTTGGGATTTCAAAGGGTTTTATACGGGAAATTCGGGGGAATCCCCGGAAAACGCGGGGGAGTCCCCGGAAGACGCGGGGGAGTCCCCGGAAGACGCGGGGGAGTCCCCGGAAAGCGCGGGGGAGTCCCCGGAAGACGCGGGGGAGTCCCCGGAAAGCGCGGGGGAGTCCCCGGAAGACGCGGGGGAGTCCCCGGAAAACGCGGGGGAGTCCCCGGAAGACGCGGGGGAGTCCCCGGAAAACGCGGGGGAATCCCCGGAAGATGCGGGGGAGTCCCCGGGGAGGGGGGTATTTCTTTTTAAAATCGACATAAATCGACATAAATCGACCTGGAATCGACTTAAATCGAGGGGGAATCGGCATAAATCGGGGGTGAATCGACTTAAACCGGGGGGGGATTGATTCAATGATAGAAGTCGCTGCGGTGGACGCGGATGAGGTCGCCGAAGTTGGTGAGGCGGGAGGTGTTGATTTTGGAGAGGTTGCCGACGAGGGTATAGACCATGTTGGCGTTGCGGATGCGTTCGTCGTGGAAGCTGAGGACGTCGGGGAGGCTGAGGGTGCTGACGCGGGCGAGGAGGTAGATGTTGGGGTCGGCCTCGAAGCCGAGCTGGCGGTAGCGGGCGATGTGGGTGGAGAGTTCGCGGAAGGGGGGGTATTCGTTGTTGACCTGGCTGGTGATGCTCAGGGCGGCGGCTTGGAGGCGGTCAGGGTCGGCGGGCATGCGGCGGATGAGGGCTTCGAGGACGGTGAGGGCGTCGGCCGTTTTGTCGGCCTGGGTGGAGAGGTAGGTGAGGAAGGGGGCGGGGCGGTCGGAGTGGCAGTAGGGTGGCAGCTCGACGCCGGCGGAGGTTTGGTAGGCGAAGGAGCGGAATTCGCGGATTTCCTGCGAGAGGATGGAGGAGATGCCGCCGCCGAAGTATTCGGAGAAGAGGCGTGCCAGGGCGCGCTCGTCGGGAGAGGGGAGGGGGCGGCCGGCGTTGTAGCCGCAGAGGATGGTCTGGGAGAGGTTGGACATGCTGTAGGCGAAGATGAGGGGGCGGTTGTAGTCGATGGCTTCGCGGTAGATGGGGATGCGGGTGTCGGAGATGACGGACTCGAGGGGGAGGTGTTGCATGACGGCCTGGGCGACGACCGCGGTCTCGGCGCGGCCGCAGTAGTGGTAATTGCACTTGACCCTGCGGACGGCGGCGAACAGCTCCAGCAGCTCGCTGCCTCCGACGCGGCGTATATCGCGGGGCGCCGCCTGGCGGAGGTACTGCGAATCTTTGCCGTAGCGGATGTACTCGAACAGCGCCTCGGCTACCATGCTTGAGGACTTGAATACGGCCTTGCGGCTCAGCCTCGCGTCGTCCCTGAGGGTTTTGATTTTGCGCTCGTCGGGGCGGACGCGGCGGATGAACTCCCCGGCTAAGGCGACGGCCTTTTCTAAATATTTATCGAAGCCCGTGAGGATGATGTTGAAGTAATTATCCTTGGCCTCGAAGTGCATCTCGGCGCCGAGCCTCTGCATCTCCGTGCGCAGGGCGCCGGCCGTGAGCCTGCCGGTGCCAAGCAGCGGAAGGTAGCCGGCAAGCAACTTCAGCCGGGGCTCCTCCAACGTGCCTATGCAGAAGGACATCTTGAGGGTGAAGACGGTGTTCACAGGGTTGCGCACCGCGTAGAGCGTCACCAACTTCGCCAGTTCAACCCTCTCCGCATCCCTCTTGAAGTCCAAGAAGCGCGGGCGGACTTCCTGGACGGGCAGCTGCTCCAGCTTCTTGGCGTATTTCGACTCGGCGTTCCGGTGCTTCGGCTTGACGGGAGCTAAGTTCGGCTTGGGGAGGTATTCCTTGGGATATTTGCCCGTCCTTTTGCGGACAACCATATAGTGGCGGATAAAATACTCCTTTGCGATCTTCACGACGTCATCCCTCGTCAGCTCCTCGGCCCGCCTAAGCTCCCTCAGGTAATCATCCCAAGTCTTGCCCTGGGTCATGAGCCTCACCATCACGCGGCAGCGCGAGTCGATGTCCTCCAACGCCGTTATATCCTTCCTCAGCTGCTCCATCTTGAGGCTCTCGAACATCTCGTCCGTGAAATCCCCACTCTTTATCCTCTCTATCTCCCTCCAAATCATCCTCTCGGCCATCCCGTAAGTCTGTATCACCGGCCTGGGCAGGATGATGAACCCCAGCATCCCGGCCTCGTTCAGCGTCTCTCCCCCCGCCATAGCGCTAATCAGCTTCCGTTCCCTCATAAGGCGGTCCAGATAACCCGTCCCGTTAGCATTATTCAACATCGAGAGCGCTATATTAAGCCCCGCCAAATCCGGGTGATTCGCCGGCACCCCCCTGAAAGCCATAGCCATCACCTTCATCACCGGGATGGGAATCTTCACCGAATACTTCTCCCGCCCCATGAACGGGGGGAGGTTGATCCGGTACCGTTCCGGCAGCTCCTTGTGCGGCAAGCGCCCGAACGCCCGCCTGAGGATAGGCAAGACCCTACCGGACTCAAAATCACCGCTCAGCAACACCCCCATATTGTTCGCCACGTAATAATTCTCGAAAAACCGCTTCATGTCAGACAGCCTGGGGGTCTTCAAATTCTCCGCGCTCCCAATCACCGGGTAAGCGTAGGGATGAGGCTGGAAGAAAATCTTGAACGCCCGCTCCATAGCCTGGTTGAACATCATGTCGTCCGTCCTTATCTTCTCCTCATACACCGTCTCCAGCTCCGTCTGGAACATCCTGAAGACCGGGCTGATAAACCGCTCGCTGTTAATCTCCGCCCACTGCTCAATATACTGGGGCGAGAAAATATTATGGTAAAGCGTATAATCATACGACGTCCCCGCGTTCGTATTACTGCCCCCGTACCTGCTTATCAACTTGTCGAACTCGTTGGGAATCGCATAATCGGCCGCCAGCACGCTCAGCTCATTAATCTCCTTCTGAAGCTCAAGCCTCAGGAGGTCATCCTTGGTCTTGGCCAGCAAGTCATATTTCTCGGCGATGCGGTCCAGGAAAACCTTCTCGGCAGCGTAATCAACCGTGCCGATATTCTCCGTCCCCTTGAACATGATGTGCTCAAAGTAATGGGCAATACCCGTGTTCGGGCAGTCCTTCGAGCCGGCCTTGACCACTACCGCACCAAACACCTTGGGCTGGTTATGATCCTCATTGAGCCAGATAGAAAGACCGTTGTCCAAGACAAATTCCCTGACTTCGGTAGATACGGGCATAATAGTTTCTCGAATTTTAGTGTACACCATTCCGACAATTCCTTCTAAACGAATTGCAAATATAAAAAAATCCCCCAAAAACCTATAGAAATCCCCCGCTTTCTTTCCCAAACCCGCCGATTATTGTACAAAAGCTAAAACCGGAAATAAATAAACGGCACAATGTCCGCGCTTTTCATCTGTATAACTATAAATATCGCCGCACACAGCAGCGCCGCCTTAGCCCATAGCGGCAACACCGTTATCCCCCTCTGGATCCTCCTGTCAAACCTCCGCGGCAAGAAGTGCATCACATACCCCGTCGCCATAAGCCCCGCAATCATCCCGTAACCCCTCACAAACTGCCCCGCCACGCCTGGGCTGAAGTGCCCGAAAATCTGCCCCAGCACCTCCCACGCCCTATCCAGCGAATCAGCCCTGAAAAATATCCACGCCAAACACACAACATGGAACGTAAACACCGTGCATACCGCCCGCTTCCACCACGCCATCCCCTCGCCCGTAGCCCTGAAGCCGCACACGCTGATCAAGAACTTATCCACCGCCAGCGCCACCCCGTGGATTCCCCCCCACAGCAAGAACCGTAGCGCCGCCCCGTGCCACAATCCCCCCAGCGCCATCGTCACCAACAGGTTCGCATACGTCCGCCCCCGTCCCTTCCTGTTCCCCCCCAAGGGGATGTACAGATAGTCCCGCAACCACGTCGAAAGCGATATATGCCACCGCCGCCAGAACTCCGTAACCGTCGCCGACTGGTAAGGCGAATCAAAATTGATGTTGAACCTGAACCCCAGCAACAGCGCAATCCCAATCGCCATGTCCGAATAGCCCGAAAAATCGCAGTAAATCTGCAGCGCGTAGCCATACACCCCCACAAGGTTCTCGAAGCCCGTATAAAGCGTCGGCGCGTCGAACACCCTGTCCACAAAGTTCACGCTGATATAGTCCGAAATCACGCATTTCTTGAACAGCCCGCATATAATAAGGTACAAAGCCTCCCCCAGCTCGTTGTACTTCAACACCGGCCTCCGGTAGATCTGCGGTATAAAATCCTTCGCCCTCACAATCGGCCCCGCCACCAGCCCGGGGAAGAAAGATACGAAAAACAGATAGTCCGTCCACCGTCTTACCGGCTTGATTTGCTTCCTGTAAATGTCGATCGTATAGCTCAGCGACTGGAACGTGAAAAAAGAAATCCCCACCGGCAAAAAAATATCCAACGGTTTATAAGCAAGCCCCTGCAAGAGCGGCTCGTGCAGCACGCCCCCGATCGTGTGCCACAACCCTATGGCCAGTTCATACACAAAGTTCGTATATTTAAAGTACGCCAGCATGCCGAGGTTGATACACACGCTCAAGCCCAGCAGCAGCTTCCGCTTCAGCCTCCCCCCCGTCGTAGCGTAAAGCATCCTCCCGATGCAATAATCCGACGTCGCCGTGAAAATCAGCAGCAAAAACCACATTCCGCTCGACTTGTAATAGAAATACAGCGAAAACAGGATAACATATACTATACGTATCCGCCGCTGGTTCTGCAATGCGTTGTAAACAACGTAAAAGCCGATAAAAAGGAACAGGAACAGGCTCGTGCTGAACATCATCGGCGCCTCGGCGTGGTACTGCAGGACGTCGATGAATTTCTCAATCGACAGCTCTTCGAGGTATGACTGTATGCTGTTCAACATCACGGCTGTTCCTTTCTGCTATAGGCCGCGACGAGATCGAGGCTCTCATGGTTGTACGAGCGGATTATAGCCTTGTAGAGCAGTTTGCCCTGTTCGTCGTAGCCATTCCTGGTGAAATGAATATGGTCGCGCCCGAAAAGGCCCGAATTGTACCACTGTATGCACGAATTAGGCCCTCCCGCGATGGAGTAGAAATCAATCGTCGCGAGGCCTTCCTTAGCCGCGCAGGCCTTTATGGCGTCGGATACTAAAGCCATATTCTCGTTGGGCACGTAGTAGCGTTTTTTCTTGACGTAGGTACGTTTGTATGTCTCAGCCGGCGTGGTTATCAGCATAGCCGTGCCGGGCAGTTCTTCGCGTATGAGACCGACAAAGGCCTCGACCTGCTGTTCGAATGTCTCAGCGCTGAAATTGCGCCCGAAAGATTCGTTCGTGCCTAAGGATACTATGAGCAGCGAGGGGTTCAGCAGCGACAGCTGGCGGACGTATGCCCGGTTTGTGAAGTCGGTATATTTCGCCCCGTTGACGCCTATAGAATGATACAACAGTCCCGGCCGGCCGTTGCTTAGCATGAAGCCGTAGTAGAGGTTCTTGCCGCCGCCGTTACGCTGTCCGATGCTTTTCAGCGAAAGCGTATCGAGGAGATTTTCGGTGCGGAACGTGTCTATGACGACATTCTCCAAGGGCTGCTCGCCTATCAGCATCTCTGCTTCCGTTATTATCTTGGCAGGGACTAAGGGCGACGCCATAAAGTCTCTGAACATAAGTACCTTGTTGAACCCGTAACCGGCGCCGTTCTCAGGGGCTATTATCAGTTTGAAATCTATTGACTGCGATTCGGTCATTATTCCTATGCCGCCTATTCCCCAGGGGCAGCCGGGCTTTGTTTGGATACAGCGTCCGGCAGTCCAGCGTGTTATGTTCGAGGAGATGAAATAGTCGTTAGGCTCATTCGTCCTTGTGAGCTTGAAGGGGGCTATCCAGCCGCGCCCGGCATTACCGAACGAGTTTTGTAACATCCGCATCGTCCGCCCGGTAAGGAATCCGGCCTGGACGTGCGAGTCGCCGAGATGGACGATGTTTATGACGGTGTCCTTCCCGTTGAGCAGTTCGTTCAGTCCGTTGTAAAAGTCCGACAAGGAATTTGCGGGGTCTTCGATCCGGCACAGCGAGTCGTTGACGAACGGCAGTTCCGCGCCGGTGCTATCGACCGGTATCAACATGCGCATTGTCGCCGTCGTGTCGAAACTGCTTGTAGCTTCCGTTTTGTCGGCATTTATCATACCGATAAAAAAAACGAGGCCGCAAGCTGCAATTATTGTCCTTTTATCTTTCCACAAGTTTCTCATCGCTATCGTACATTCCTTTTTCGTTTATCAGCGAGTCATAGAGCGCGTCGGCAATCTGCCTGCCACCACGGAAATTCAGGTGGGTATAGTCCTTGCTCGCCAGGTTTGAGTTCACAAATTTCACCATGCTGTTATGTCCTCCCATGGCCGCGAATATCGACCAGAAGGCTACTTCGGCGTTTTTGGCCGTCTGCCGTTGCGCCCGCAGAAGCGACAGCACTGCCGGCATCGTGCTGTATGTCGCGCCGTCTTTATGGCTGCGGTCCGAGACGCCCAGCATCAGTATGTCGGCGCCGGGGAAGCATTTCTGGATATGCTCGACGACGGTTGTCATCTTGTTACGATACCAGCCATAGTCGCGCATCGAATCGCTCGCCACATTAAGCCCGTATTGCAGTACGATGAGGTCGTAGGGACGCACTTTTTGCAGGTCGCGGCAACTTTTCACGTCGAGATTCGACATAATAAGGCCGGAATTGCCTCTCAACGAGAAATTGTCAACCACCACGCCGTGGTTGTCTTCGAGGGCTATGCCGATGGCTTGCAGCCCGCGAGTGTTTTTGAATTGCAACTTCCCATTCGTGAAGCGGCCTTTTATCTCGTATTGCGTCACCTGGTCGGTGGCCGGCAGTTTGTAGGTAGATGACTCGTTGCCGTTCTTGAGCGTTATGTCGGTCATCAGGCTCGATGAATAGATGAATTTCAGCGACGACACTTCTTTCGACTCCGGATACATGTCAACTGTCTGGAAATTTATCGACGCAGTGTTGGCCGAAGGCTCGAACAACATCCCCGACAGCACGTACTTACGGCTTTTGTCTTTGATCATCGAGTAGATTTTCCATCCGTCGGCGCTTTGTTTTATCGTCGGGCGGTATTGTGCGGTCTCGGATTGTATCGGGATAAAGCCTACGCCTCGACCGCCGAAATGCTTCTGCATCTTCGACCGGAAATCGGCTACTAAAATATCCCCCTCTATAAACGAATCGCCAAGGAAAGCTATGCGTACAGGCCGACCTAAGTTATCGACGTTGTTTAGGGCGGCGAAGAAGCGCCTCAATCCCGTTTGTCCTGTTGTAAAATCCTCTATATCAGTGGAATTATTTGATACGAAATCGTTTTCGGCTTTTGATTCTACTTTGGGTTTAGGCGGTATGTCGGCGTCGCTTTCTTCCGTTTTGCTTTGCGAAGTAGCGGACTGTTCTCTTTTGACTCCTTGAGGTATGGGAGGCTGTAAAGTGGCGTCAGGTATGGTTACGGCGGGATTCCTGTCGCTTGTCGATAAGGCTTGCAGAGCCGCTTTGTCATCGGCCTTTTCGCTAACGTCTTCATCCGGAACCGCTTCATCGGACTGGACAAAATTGATATCCGAACCATTTACGGCGACATCATTCGCTTTGTCCTTGTCCGGTTGCACCCGAATATCCGACAGCAGATCGACCTTTTTTATCTTGATTCCCATTATCGAACCGGGAAGTTTATATAATAAAAGGTTCAAAAACATCGCTATAAACAATATCGCGGTGAACCTGCCGGCGTAATTATTACTTCGTCTTTTCTTTTTCGTGATGCTCATTACTACATCAAATTATTATTTTAGACCGCACAAAGGTAATTGAAAAACCGGAATAAAAAAAATATTTAAGAATAATTAAATAGATACTGTTTCTTTTCGTGTTTTAAAAATTATTCGTATATTTGCATGGAAAATAATTAAAAACTTAATGCAATGAATTTGAAAATCATGGTTTTATCACTTGCATTGTCCGTTTCAGCCGGAATGTATGCGCAAACGGCTCGTAATCCGCTTAATTGCGAACCGGTACAAAGTTTATTTGCTAAAGACCTGTCACATAGGCAACTACATGACATGACTTTCTATTATCCGAACGGTAAGCCTTTCGACCGTAGCGTTTATGCTTATGATGAGAACGGCAGGAAGGCATCGGAATTGGTTCAACATTTAGTTGAAAATGAATGGTTTAATATAAGAAAAGAGGAATATTCGTATGAGGCGAACCGTACAACCGTCCTTGCTTACAAGTGGCAAGAGTACGAATGGGAACAGTCCTCGAAGACCGATATTTTCCGCAATACGGAAGGGCGTAACGATTATGCCCTGAATTATTCGTTCGACAGATCGTTGCAGACCTGGACGCCTTCCTTGCGGAGTGAATGGAGATATGACAAAAACGGACGATTGACCGAGTATCTGAAAGAGGCCTCCGGTCGTGTCGCTGCCTCGAAAGCGCGTATTATATATAATTATGGTGAAGATGGGCTTATGAATATGGAAGTCTATCAAAGGGAAAATCCCGAAGATAAGTCATGGTTAGATAACGGACTATATATATATAGTACTGATAATGAGGGAAATAAAACGGCTACATCGTATTATGTGGCCGGTTTGCGACGGATTTGCGACGGCAGGACGGTCAGCCTGTTCGACAGCGACGGCAGTTTGGTGCGCTGCAACTATTACAATGGCCCTAATAGCAGTTCCATAAGCGCTTATTGTATTTATAATTACTCTAACTACGACGATAAGAGCTTGATACTTAATGAAAAAAGTCTTGTCGTATCGCCCAATCCCGCTACTGATTTCTTTGAATTGGTTATGGACGAGAGTTTCGTCGGAAAAACAGCGGGATTGTACGATTCATCCGGCAGGCGTGTCAAGTCGCTGACAATTAGCGATAAGCGGACTAATGTCGATGTTTCCGGCCTCTCTTCCGGTGTTTACTTTTTGAATACGGGAAATGTATCTAAAAAAATTATTATCAAATAAATTATTTATTCTAAACTATTATGAGATATTTTGTTAAATTACTTATTATTAGCATCTTATTTGTAAATTTTGAAAATGCTAATGCGAAAAAGATTGTCGAAACGCCTCTCCGGATTTCGACCCAACAACGTGTGCCGTCGTATCTGAAAGAGGCTGATGTAGAGAATGATGCGCGTATCCTTACGTCCACTATCCAAAATTGGTTGCCGTCGCAAACGGCGATTATCATCTGTGATATGTGGGACAAACATTGGTGCCCCGACGCTACAGCTCGCGTTGCCGAAATGGCGCCGCGCCTTAATGAGGTGCTGAGCATCGCCCGTGCAAAAGGTGTAAAAATCGTTCATGCACCAAGCGACTGCCTCGATTACTACAAGGATTTCAAAGGTCGTAAAGAAGCGCAGAAGTATTCCGACAAAAAGATCGCCGCACTTGCCGACGGTCAGACAAAACTGCCTTCGGAAGAGGGCGCTGTTTGGCCTGTTGACCAGTCGGACGAGGGTTGTGAAAACGGTGGCGCTAAGCCTTATCACGCTTGGAAGAAAGAGATTGATGCGCTCGAAATCACTGATAATGACCTGATTAGCGATAACGGGGCAGAGATCGGGGCTTATTTCAAGAAGAAAGGTATCAAAAACGTGATTCTCACAGGCGTACATACTAATATGTGCGTTATCGGGCGGTCGTTCGGGCTGCGTGCTATGAAGCGTATGGGAATGAACGTAGTGCTGATGCGTGACATGACCGACCTGATGTATAACCACGAGATGGCGCCGCGCGTGAACCACTTTTCGGGGCTTGACCTGATGGTGGAATATATTGAGACTTACGTCTGCCCGACAATCGTTTCGACGGATTTCACGGGTCGCAAACAGTTTGTTTTCAGCGGCGACAAGCGTCCGCGAGTGGCTTTTATCACGGCTGAAAGCGAGTATCGCGCCAACCAGCGTCTGCCGGAGTTCGCTCATGAATTGACTCTCAAGGATATACACTGTGATTTTGCACTCGGTATTCCCATTATGAACGATGCCAAACCTGAGGCCGACGCTGACGTCAAAGCCGAATATGCCGCCTATGGGATGCCGATAGGCGGGACGGCGCTAACAGCTGCTCCGACACGTCATAATATTGAAAATCTGCAGATTCTGGACGACGCATCGCTGGCTGTGTTCTTCATCCGCCGTCGCGCGCTTGAGCCCGAAAAAATGGCTCGCATAAAGGAATATGTGGCAAGCGGTCGTCCGGTGATTGGTATTCGCACGGCTTCACATTCGTTTGATGCTAAGGGAAATGTACCGCGTTCGGGTGGAGGAATTGAGGCTGCGGAATCGAACGCTTCCGACTTAATGGCTCAGTGGCCTGAGTTCGACCGCGATGTGCTCGGCGGTAATTATCAGGGACATTACGGTCATCTGAAGACCGGTACCGATGTAAAACCGACGCCGGGAATGGAGAATCATCCTATCCTTAAGGGTGTTAAGCCGTATAACAGTCCGAACTGGCTGTATCAGAATCGCCCGCTACGCACTACAAAGGCGCAGGTGCTTCTGTTAGGCAGCAATCCGGGTGTTGAAGACGAACCGGTTGCATGGCTCAACGGGAAAGTGTTCTACACCTCGCTCGGACATTGGAACGACTGGAAATCAGAGAGTTTCCGCAATCTGATGTTTAACGCCGTGGATTATTTATTAGACAAAAAATAATAACATGAAGGAAATTTTTATAGAAGGTGCAACCTTGCCTCAAGCCTATCACAAAGCGCTTGTAGCCTTGGAAGATGAAGGAACGATCTTGGACTGTGCTGCCTACAATCAGCTGCAAAAAGAGGTTTCAATGACTGTTTCTGTTACGAATCCTTTGCAGGAACCAAGGATATCGCAGTTGTTGATAGGTGGTTTTGAAGATTTGCAACAGTATGAAATGGAAGTTCTTGACGGTATTTTGAATTTCAGAATCGGCAAGGGCTGGGATTATACATATAATGCGCGGTTCAAGGATCAAATACCGTTTATAATCAGGGAATTAAAACGTGATCCGTCATCAAGGCGGGCTGCTGTTATGGTTAGAACGGAGGATGATATAGATTCTAATGACCCGGCATGTTTGCAACATCTGCAATATTTTATCAGGGAAGACAAGTTGCACTGTAAGGTATTGTTTCGCAGTAATGATTTGCCGGAAGCGTTCTTTTTTAATGCCTGGGCGTTTATCCGGTTACAGGAAAGAATCGCAAAAGATTTGGATATCGAAGTCGGCAGTTATACGCACCGGAGTAACTCAATGCACTGTTACGAAAAGGATTTCGTATTGCTGAAATCATATTCCGATGCTGTGAAACAGGCCGTTTCTATAGATGATTTAACATACGAATATAAAGATTTTTGGGATAATATCATGAAAGATACTATACCCGATATACTTAAAAAAGTTGAAACTTTAAAGAATAATTAAACCGAAATGAACAGAAGAAATTTTATTAAAAGCGGCATGTTAGCGTCTGCAGGATATGCAATGGGCGCTAATACATTGCTGAACGCGGCTTCCTATAAGGGGGCAAACGACAAAATAGCCCTCGCCCTGATAGGATGCGGCGGACGCGGCTTGGGATGTATTATCAACTGCTGTAAAGTGAATGAAAATGTTGTGATAAAGACCGTTTGCGACGTCAACAAAACCAAACTCGCTAAGGCGGCGGCGGAGGTCGAGAAACAACTCGGCTATAAACCTGCTACCTCCGGCGATATGAAGCAAGTGTTTGATGATAAGGCTATTGATGCCGTATGGATCTCCACTCCCGAACATTGGCACGTACTGGCGACGATATGGGCATGTCAGGCCGGAAAGGATGTTTATGTCGAGAAAAACCCGTCAATAAACATCCGTGAAGGCAGGAAAATGGTCGAAGCGGCCTCTAAATACAAGCGCGTGGTGCAGGTTGGCTTCCAAAACCGCAGCGCACCTTACGGCTTCTCCGCCCGCGAATATATCCGTAGCGGCAAACTCGGTAAGATAGTGACCGTCAAGTGTTATAATATGCTCGGAGGCGGCAAGTGCGGCGAAGCGCCCGAAACAGCCGTTCCCGCATGGCTTGACTGGGACAAGTGGCTCGGACCGGCTCCGATGCGCAGGTTCAGCCCCTCTATAGTCGATGAGAACGGACGTGGAGGATGGAATAGCTACTGGGCTTACAGCGGCGGTAGTCTTGCCGACGACGCCTCGCATGTGATGGATCTCTGCCGCTTTGTCATCGGCGACCCTCCGGCGCCGCGCTCGGTTTTCGGTTGGGGAGGCAGCCATATCTTCGGAAGTACTTGTGATACACCTGAATATCAGAGTATTGTGTATGACTTCGGGGACTTCTCATTGACATGTGATAATGGCAATGCCACCAACTACATGACCAAGACACCCAACGATATCCGCATGGACCCGACTCGCTGGCCTAATTGGCGTAATAACTCTACGCGCACGGAAATATATGGTACTGAGGGACTTATGTACCTCGGTCGTCATGGCGGCGGATGGCAAGTGCTCGGGCCGAACAACGAAATCGTGGCTCAGGAAGGCGGCGTTTTCCCCGACAACGAGCATCAGAAGAACTTCATCGAGTGTCTGCGTTCGCGTAAACAACCTAACGGAGACGTCGAGCAGTGCCACCAAAGCGCTGTCCTCGTCCACCTTGGCAACACCGTCTGCCGTGTGGGAAACAAGCAGTTGTACTACGACCCTGCTACCGAAAAATTCACTAATAGCGACGAAGCCAACATCCTCGCTCGCGGAACTTACAGAAAAGGCTATGAAGTGCCTGAAAATGTTTGACGAATGAACAGGCAAAAGTTAGGTAAATCGGATATTTATGTCACCGCAATGACAGTCGGATGTTGGGCTTTCGGCGGCGGTGACTATTGGGGCGAGCAGTCGCAAAAAGACGTTAATGATGTGGTGAACGCCGCGCTTGACTTGGGTGTCAACGTTTTCGATACGGCGGAAGTCTATAACAACGGTACGAGCGAAACGGCTCTCGGTCAGGCTCTTAAAGGTCGTCGTAATGAGGCGGTAGTGATTTCCAAAATCAGTCCGTCGAACGGCCGGAATGTCCGCGAACATTGCACGGCAAGCCTGCGCAGGCTCGACACCGATTATCTCGATGTCTATATGCTGCACTGGCCGATAAATAAACTGTCTGTCGAACATTTTACGTCCGACAGCAGTCTTATTACTGCACCGCCCACTGTCGAAGAAACGTTTGCGCAGCTATATGAGCTTAAGAATGAGGGGCTTATCCGTTCTATCGGTGTCAGCAATTTCGGCGTCGGGCAGATGCGGGAAGTGGCGGCCACGGGCATAGAGGTTGACGTCAACGAGATAACATATAACATCGTTTCGCGAGCGATAGAAGCGGAGATAGCGCCTTATTGTATGGATAACAATATTGATATTATAGGTTCGATGGGGCTTATGCAGGGTTTGCTGACCGGAAAATACCAAACTGCAGCCGACGTGCCGCCGCATCAGGCTCACTCACGACATTTTGCACATGAAAGAGGCCGGGGGACGTCCCGACATAACGAGGTAGGCGCCGAAAAGGAAGTCTTTGAAGTGGTTGACGCTCTGCGTGATATAGCTGCCGGACTGAATGTCCCGGTATCGCAACTCGCGATTGCGTGGATGCTGAAAAAGCCGTTCGTCGCCTCGGCATTGGTCGGTTCGCGCAATATTAACCAGCTGAAAGCCAATATCGAAGCCTGTACTCTGGAAATCTCCGACGAAACGGAAGCGCTGATCGACCGCATCTCACAGCCCGTCCTCGACATACTCGGAAATAACCCCGATTACTACGAACACTCATCGAAAAGTAGGATTTATTAAAATAGATTATTATGTTAAAAGGAATTAGTGGAATTATTTCGCCCGACTTGCTGAAAGTTCTTTCGGAGATGGGTCATGGCGATGAAATCGTTTTCGGCGACAGCAATTTTCCTGCCGCCACAAATGCTCAACGCCTCATACGCGCTGATGGTCACACAATTACGGCATTGCTCGAGGCTATCCTGCCGTTGTTCCCACTCGATTATGTGGTGGACTACACGGCTGTGCTGATGAAATACGCGGGCGACGTCGAGCCTAAGGTATGGAGCCGCTACCGTGAGATTCTCGGTCGCTTCCCTGACGGCAACAAGCAATTGCTCTTGCTGCCACGATTTGATTTTTATGAGCGGGCGCGTAAAGCATATTGCATCGTCGCCACAAGCGAATCGGAAGCCTACGCGAATCTCATAATAACCAAAGGTTGCGTAAGAGATTGATAATCAATGCCTGTATAATATGAAAAAGATCTATCTCATTTTGTGGATTTTGCCGTTCACTATGCTTTGCAATTGCGGCTCTCAAGAGAATAATAATTTGATAGTCAGCGATTTAACATGTGAATATATGACTGATCCGCTGAGTGTGAATGTGGATAATCCGCGTTTGGGATGGGTTATCACGACATTGTCGCCGGATGAGAATAATATCAAACAGACTGCTTATCAGGTTATTGCCTCATCGTCTCAGGACTTGCTCGACAGCGGCGTCGGAGATTTGTGGGACAGCGGTAAGGTTAAATCGTCTCAGTCGGCACAGGTGGTTTATGGCGGGAAACGACCCGATGATATGCGGCGTTGCTATTGGAAAGTGCGCATCTGGACCAATCGTGGGGTTTCGCCATGGAGCGCGACGGCTTTTTGGGGCGCCGGAATAGCTTCTTCCGACCGCTGGCAGGCTTCCTGGATCGGCGACCAACCGGATATGCAATTGCGTGATTATAAGAAATATGTGGAAACGCATTATCGGGAACCGGATTTCGACCGCGAACGATGGATGAATCCGCCCTACACGCCATCACCTTTACTGCGTAAATCGTTTAACGTTTCCGGAGAAGTCGTAAGGGCTACGTTATATGCCTCAGCAATAGGGTATTACGAGATGTGGCTCAATGGTTCGCGCATCGGCGAACAGATGCAGGCGCCGGAATGGACGAAATATGATGATTACGTTCAGTATCAGACGTTTGATCTGACATCGGAACTTCGTAAAGGCGCTAATGTGCTGTCGGCTACTTTAGCAGATGGCTGGGCGCTCGGACGCATGGGGGGTATTAAGTGGAATCTCTGCTTCCCGCATCGGGGTTTTTACGCTCTCGACCGCAGGCTGATCGCGCAACTTGTGATAGAAATGGCTGATAGTTCGACTGTTATAATTCCTACCGATGAAACATGGAAAATCCTTACTGATGGTTATATCCTGATGGCCGATAACTTTTGGGGCGAGACTATTGACGCCAGCAAAATCCCTTCCGGATGGCAACAAGTTGGCTTCGACGATTCCCTCTGGCAGTCGGCGTATGTCGATAATGAGCCTGAATGGCGACTGACGGCACAAGTAAACGAGCCGATTCGCGTCCATGCGGAACTGAAACCGGTGAAAATTTGGCCGTGGCGCGATAAATATATCGCAGATTTCGGGCAGAATATCGCAGGTCACTGTCGCCTTAAAATCAAGGGGAAAGCGGGACAAACAGTTACTTTGCGCCATGGTGAATGGCTCAACAGCGACGGCTCAATCTATACCCAAAGCCTCGGACATGCCCGCGCGACCGATACCTTCATCCTGTCCGGCAACGATGACATTTTCGATCCCTCGTTTACTTATCACGGCTTCCAATATGTTGAAATATCCGGCGTGGAGAAAGATTACTTCGTGCCTCGCAATGACGTAACGGAAACTCGCAATGATGGAGTTTTTGATATAACCGCCATAGCCGTTTCGTCCGACCCTGCCATAACCGGCGCCTTCGAATGTTCGAATCCCGACCTTAACAGGCTGTATGCCAATATCTTATGGACACAACGCAACAACATGTTCAGCGTCATGACCGACAACCCTTCGCGTGATGAGCGGACGGGCGCTACAGGTGACATTCAGATCTTCGCCCAGAGTGCGATTTTCAATATGAACATGGCGGGATTTTTTACCAAATTTGTGAATGATTCGCACGATATAGCCCCTAACGGTCAGTTCTTTTCGATGATTCCATCGCTCCGTCAGCCGGGTTTCTGGGATGGCTTTATCGGCGCTCCGGGTTGGTGCGAGGCAGGGCTGATTATCCCATGGCGTATGTACGAAAACTATGGCGACCGCCGTGCGCTCGAAAGCCTCTACCCAGCAATGAAACATCATATCGAAGCCACCCTGCGCGAAAACCCTGATTTAGTGTGGAGGGTGCGCCATAACCATAACAACGACTGGCTGAATGCCAACACAATAGCGAATCCTCCCGACCCGACTTACAGTACTAAACGCGGCGGTACCCCCGACGACGTTTTTGCAACCGCATTCTTCGCTTACTCTACACGATTACTTGCTGATATAGCGCAAACGCTTGGTAATAAGGATGATGCACGGCGATATGGCAATTTGGCCGACAGCATTAAGGCGAAATTTATTAGCCTCTATGTCGATGCCGAAGGTCATGTCGAGGGCGATTCTCAAGGCGCATATTCACTGGCTTTGAATTACGACCTGATACCTGCTAACCTGCGCAAGAAAGCCTTTGGACATCTTGTGGCCTGTATCGAAGAATATGACTATCGGCTTTCTACCGGTTTTATTTCGACGCCTATGATGATGCAGTTGCTGGTTGATTTCGGGCGCACCGACATCGCTTACCGCCTGCTCGAATCGGAGCGTTTTCCGTCATGGCTTTATCCCATCAAAAACGGCGCTACAACGATGTGGGAGCGATGGGACGCATGGGTGCCTGGGCGAGGCTTCCAGAGCGCCGGCATGAACTCGTTAGACCATTTTGCTTTCGGTAGCGTCGGCGAATGGCTTTTCCGGCATATTCTCGGCATCAATCCCGACATACAACACCCCGGATATGAGCATTTTACGCTGCAACCTCGCGTCGGAGGCTCATTGACATGGACGAAAGGCTCGTACAGATCTATCCGTGGCGAAATAGGTTCCGCATGGCGTCTCGAAAACGACGTATTCACGCTCGAAGCGACTATCCCTCCCAATACCACGGCGACCGTTATCCTGCCCGACGGCTCGAAACATACTAAAGGCTCAGGACGATATACATTTACAATAAGTTATAAACAGCCTAATTCTCTGCGTATTGTGCAGCTGTGCGACCCACAGCTTGGTTTCGGAAAAGACGGTTTTGCTGCCGACTCTGCGAGGTTCGAATTGGCTGTGCGGAAAGTAAATGCGCTGGCGCCGGACGTCGCCGTCATAGCAGGCGATATGGTGAACGACATCACAGACAGCCATGCTATTGATGTCTTTCTGAAAATCAAAGCTAAGCTGAAATGCCGTACTGTCGCCACTCCCGGTAACCACGACTTGCCCGACCCCGTTACAGAAGACGGACTGAAGCGTTACAGAAGCTATTTCGGCAACGACTTCAGTGTGACGAAAATCAAAGGCGTGACGCTCATTTCGGCGAACACGCAACTGTGGCGTGGCGCACCGGAAAAAGAAACGGAGCGGCAGGAACAGCAACTGCTTGCAGCGCTGAAGGAAGCTAAAAGCTGTGGTGACAAGGTTATCATGATAACGCATGTGCCACCCTTTGTGAAGTCGGCCGACGAAGAAGACCAGTATTTCAATATCCCGTCGGAAAAACGGGCGGAACTGCTGAAGAATTGCGCTGATTATGGTGTAATCATCTGGTTATCAGGACATACTCATAACACTCATCGTAATGACTACGACGGTTTAAGCATTCTCAACGGCGAGACTACGAGTAACAATTTCGACGAACATCCGTATGGATTCAGGTTGCTGACACTACAAACAGACGGCAGTTTTGACTGGGATTTCATCCCGTTGAACGACACCGATGTAAAATTTTAAAATATAAATAATGAAAGCATTAGTTTTGGAAGAATACAACAAGTTGGTATTCAAGGATATGCCTGAACCGGTTGCGGGGGCGGGCGAGGTTTTATTACGTGTGAAGGCTTGCGGCATCTGCGGCAGCGACGTGCATGGGATGGACGGCAGTACCGGTCGCCGTCAGCCGCCCGTCATCATGGGACACGAGGCTTCCGG
>JAISUX010000122.1 GCA_031271805.1 Tannerella sp. | reverse complement strand
TGGATGTAGTCGGGATGAACCATGTCGATGATGCTGTCTATCATCGCCGCAGTGGTGTGAATACCAATCTCGTGGCAGTCGGGTCCGGCATGGAAATCGAAATGGATGCCGAGAAAACTCTGGTCGCGGCGCAATCTTTCCGGATTATCCGCGACAACTTCAAAAACAACGCCGACAACAAACGCTATGGTCAGCAAAAAATTCACTTTTTTCATGCTACATATAAATTTATTCGGGAGACATAACTACTTCAATCAAATTGCCCTGATCAAGAAACGTTTTGACAAACGACTTGATGTCATCCGCCGTTATTCCGTCCAATATCTTATCATATTCAGTATGACCGTCGAATCCGCGATAATAGTAAGCATCAAGGATATTGAGCCAATAATCGTTTTCCTGTAAGATCTCCTTACGCGCTCTTTTTATGCTTAAAACGCTCTTTAAAAGGGTATCCGAACCCGGGCCGTTATTTGCTAAGCCGTCTAATTCCGACTTGACAATATTCAGTATCTTGTCTTTTTTGGCTGGATCGGCCTCCAAATATACTTGAATCGTCGTGCGTCCTTCCGGGAAATCGTAAAGTTTCACCTCAGAATTTACGCTATACGAGGCTCCTTCCTGCTCGCGCACCTTATATATATATGCAAAGTCAAGCATCTGGCTTACTAATTGCGAAATGATGATATTCTTCAGATTATAAGGCATTTGACCCGAATAAATAAGCCCTATTGTCGTTTTCGGCGTTTGAAGGGCGCGAGTGAAGTGATACTCGTTTATCCCTTTAACGAATGGCGTTATCCGGTTTTCGTCGCCTTTCTCTTTGCGATACAATGCGGGAGCATTGGCGAGATATTGTTTCAATAAAGGACGGATAGAATCCAAATTGATGTTGCCTACAAACGTAAAAACAAAGTCGGAAGCATCGGCGTAACGCTCAGCGTACATATCTATCATGCGATGATAATCTATGTTGACGAAATCCGAAGATTTAATGCGCCTGTTGCGGGGATTGCCATTATACGCAACCTTCGCGACCGTATCGCTGAAGGCTATATTCGGATTCAACTGTGCGTTATCAAGTTGTGGCTTCACGCGCTCAAGAAATGCTTTGTAAGCCTCGTCGTCCACACGTAATCCTTTGAATTGCAAATATATAAGTTCAAAAAGCGTCCTGAGGTCGGATGGCGATGCCGAGCCGTTAAAATTCTCATTGGAATCGCCTATACCGGCATTCAGGGACACATTCTTGCCGGCAAGGGCTTTGCTTAAATCCGTTGCGCTAAACTTACCCAGACCACCTACCATTATCGCATTATTGATGAGTTTAATGTTCCAAATATCCTTGTCGTCTTTGAACAGCGTCAATCCGCCCGGACTTGTCGCCGTCATCTTTATTTCATCTGCCTTATAGTCAGTCTGTTTTACAATCACGCGCACTCCATTACCCAAGGTAAAAACGGTTGCGCCGAAAAGCGGGTCTTTCACCTCGCTGACAATCGTGCCTGGCGTCGGGAGTTCGGGAAGCAACTCCAGGCTGACGGTTTCATTTTCTTTCTCCTCTATAAGCTCTTTAGTAGCCTCAATAAACATCTTAAACAGCTCTTCCTCAGTAGGATACATTATGTCAGACTGGTCCGGACCGGTAAGGCTTATCACAATATTCCCGCCCCTGTGAGTCTCGTCAAACAAATGAGCGGCATAGTTGTTTATCCCATCCAAAGGAAAATCGGGCGCTATTTTCTTTATAATCTCGTATTCGGCCTCAATTCCCGGCATAGCTTCCCCATTTGTGAAATTACGGACACATTCTTCGGCAAAAGTACTGCTTTGCATCTTGTCTCGCTCTTCATAAGTGTTTTCGTACGACCGGAGGATATTTTTCTTCGCCCGGTCGTATTCTGCCTCTGTGAATCCGAATTTCTTAATACGCTCAGTCTCAGCGACTAAGGCGTTCATTGCCCGTTGCAATTCGCCGGGTTTTACAATCGCAGTAGTCGTCCATGCACCCTTGGTTTTTGCAACGGAATAATCCCCATCGTCGGCATAAGCCGATACGAACGGCGAATTTGCCTTCCTTACTATGTCCGCAAAGCGCTCGCTCATAATCATCGAAATAACAGTCTTGTTATAACTTATCAGGAAATCAGCCAAGGTTCCTTTTATTTCTTCAGGCTCTTGCTCATGCTTGTAGTAGATGGTTAACTGCGTGTTAGTCACCTCTTTATCTTTAGCTATTGAAAATATTGGCACTTCATTATCCTTGACGATCGTCTTCTCTTTCTTTGCGGGATAGATCGGCTTGGCTATGTCGGAAAAAACTTTCTTCAATTTGGCCTCAACTTCATCAACATCAATGTCGCCTACGATGACAGCTGCCTGTAAATCAGGGCGATACCACTTCTTGTAATAAGCTCTCAATTCGTCGCCCTTAAAGTTATTAATAATGTCTATTTTGCCTATCGGAATCCTCACTCCGTATTTGCAATCGGGAAACATCTTCGGCAGTTGCTGTTCCCACAAGCGGGATTGCGCACCGTTACGGGAACGCCATTCCTCACGAATCACGTTGCGTTCCTTCTCGATATCCTCGTCGCGCAACAATAGGAACGACGACCAGTCATGCAATATCAACAGGCTTGAATCAATAATTCCTGCCTCGTCAACAGGCACATTCATAAGCATATAGACCGTTTCATCGAAACTTGTGTAGGCATTCAGGTTTTCGCCGAAACGCATGCCCTTCCTCTCGGTATAATCCTGTATGCCGTCCTGCGCAGGGAAGTTTTTCGTCCCGTTAAATGCCATGTGCTCAAGGAAATGCGCCAATCCGCGCTGGCTCTCTTCTTCCTGCATCGAACCGACGTTGTTAACCAAATAAAACTCGGCGCGTTGCTTGGGCAACTCATTGTGACGAATATAATATGTCAATCCGTTTGATAACTTACCGTAACGAACCTTAGGGTCAATTATCAATTTCTGATTAGTCGTTTGCGCCGATTTTGGTTTCTCCTGTGAAAAAGCCGGCGCTATAAATAATGCCATGCATAGCATTGCAATCGCTTTTATCAATCTCATATTTTAATAATTTAATGAATTTATTTCAATACAAAGGTACTTGTTTTTTTAACAATCTCAACCAATAACACGGTTTTTATCGAAAATTATATTATCTTTGCATCTGAGTTTCATTCTTTTCAAACTGTTTGATGAAAAAATTTTATTTCTTGTCGATCTTATTATTTTCTGTTTTTCAGATAGTTGCGCAGTCGCATCCGGCATTGGATCGATTTCTTGGCGCTTCGTATTTGAGGGGCGCGTCGATTTCTATCATGGTTAAGGATGTCAATAGCGATTCCGTGATATGCAGTTACGACGCCGAGAGGGAAGTCATACCCGCTTCGGCGCTGAAAATCGTCACAACTTCCGCTGCGCTCGAAATACTCGGCGAGAATTACGTTTACGAGACCTCAATCCTGTACGACGGAGAGATCATTGACAGCATTCTCAACGGCAATTTGTATATTCGCGGCGGCGGCGATCCGTCCCTCGGTTCTGCCGATTTGGGCGCCGACCGCGATATGGTTCTTCATGAGTGGGTCGAGGCGGTCAGGACGGCGGGAATACGGACGATAACAGGCGCGGTTATTGCCGACGAAAGCATTTTTGATACGGAGGGCGTCTCGATGAAATGGCTGCGGGAAGACCTCGGCAGTTACTACGGACAGGGTTGCTACGGCCTGAATATCTATGACAACCGCTATGCGCTTTACCTGAAAACCGAAGCGCCAGGCGAAAGCCCTAAGATCGAACGTACCGATCCGGAACTTATACCACCGGTCGTTTTTCATAATCACCTTACTTGCAGTCAGATATCTTCGGATAGTACCTATATCGTGGGTTTCCCGTTTTCAAACGAACGCTATATCTACGGTATTGTTCCGGCCAACCGTTCGTCCTACAAGCTCGTAGGCGATATCCCCGAACCGGCATTATTCATAGCTCATTATTTCTCTAAACTGCTTAAAAAAGAGGATATTAGCATAGCCTGTGAGCCTACTTGCCGTCGTATCCTCGCGCAAGCAGGCAACCGGAATCCGCTCACTGAGTGCAAAACGCTCATAACCACATATTCGCGTCCATTGAAGGATTTGGTGAAAATAGCTAATTTTGAGAGTAATAACCTCTATGCCGATGCTTTCCTCAAGACTATCGGCTTGAAATATGCCGGCAATGAACCTCTGTCTTCATTCGGGAAAGGCGTTAAGATCTTGCTGAAACACTGGCAGGAAAAGGGTTTGGACACGTCTTCGCTATGGATGTTTGACGGCAGCGGCCTCGCCCCGACGGATAAGATTACCGCCCGCTGCCTTAACGACATACTGGGTTATATGGCCGTAAAATCCCCAACGGGACAGGCTTTTATTGAGTCTCTTCCTCGCGCCGGAATCGAAGGCACCGTCCGCCGCACTCTCGTAAATTCCCCCTTGAAAGGCCATATCCGCCTTAAAAGCGGCAGCATGAGCCGCATCCGCAGTTATGCCGGCTACATAACAAAAAACGACCGCATCTACGCCGTCACAATCATCGTCAATAACTTTAACTGCACTCAGTCACAAATAAAATCCGATATCGAACGACTGATTTCAGGGATTTCAGATTTTAGATTTTGATGGCATGTAAAATCAAAAAAAATCGTATATTTGCAGAAGAAATGACATAAAATACGATTAGATTGAGAAGAAAAAAGAGAAATTTACCGCTGTTAGAGCGGGTTTTGATAAGCGATGTGGCGGCCGAAGGCAAGGCCATCGCTAAGGTGGACGATATGGTCGTTTTCGTACCTTACGTTGTGCCGGGCGATGTGGTTGATATTCAATTGACGAAGAAAAAAAAGAATTTTGCCGAGGGGCGCATTGTCGAGATTCATGAATATTCGGCTGTTAGGCAGGAGCCGTTTTGCGAACATTTCGGCGTTTGCGGCGGATGTAAATGGCAAAACCTTCCTTACGACGAACAGCTACGTTATAAACAGAAGCAGGTCATAGACAACCTCGAACGTATCGGCAAAGTTGAGATAGGTGAAACGCTGCCGATATTGGGGTCGGAACCGACCGTTGGCTACCGCAACAAGTTGGAATACACCTTTTCGAACCGGAGATGGCTGCCGCCGGATGAGATGGGACGGACGCCCGAAGAGACGGAACTCAACGGCGCCGGATTCCATATCCCCGGACGCTTCGACAAAGTGCTCGACATCCGTAAATGTTGGCTCCAAGACGACATTTCCAACCGTATTCGCCTGTTTATAAAGAATTTATGCCTGTCGAACGAATGGCCGTTCTTCGACTTGAAAGCGCAAACGGGGTTTATCCGCAACGTCATTATCCGTACTTCGTCAACAGGCGAACTCATGGTCATAGTCGTTTTCTTTGAGGATGACGAAGCTAAACGTTGCGTTTTGCTTGATGCCGTAAGGGACAATTTCCCGGAAATAACATCGTTGATGTACGTCGTCAACAGCAAATGCAACGACACGATTACCGACCTCAAAATCTTGTCCTACTGCGGGAAAGACCATCTCATTGAGACGATGGAAGACTTGCGCTTCAAAGTCGGCCCGAAATCGTTCTACCAGACTAATAGCTTGCAGGCCAACAGGTTGTACTCCGTCGTTCGCGAGTTTGCCGCCCTGACAGGTACGGAAACGGTCTATGACCTCTACACCGGAACGGGTACAATTGCCAATTTCATAGCCCGTCAGGCAGGCCGGGTTGTCGGAATCGAGTATGTCCCGGAGGCCATTGAGGATGCAAAAATCAATGCCGAACTCAACGGCATCTCAAACATCCGCTTCTTTGCCGGTGACATTAAAGATCTCCTGTCCGACGCTTTCATTGCCGAGAATGGCCGACCGGATGTCGTGATTACCGACCCTCCGCGTACCGGCATGCACGACAAAGTGACCGACACTATCCTCGCCGCCATGCCGAGCCGAATAGTCTATGTCAGTTGCAATCCCGCTACCCAGGCACGCGACCTCAACCGCATGAGCAGCGCCTATCGCGTAGAACGCATCAGGCCTGTCGATATGTTTCCCCACACTCATCATGTAGAAAACGTAGCTCTTTTAATAAGGATATGAAGCCGTTTTTGCCGTTTCTTTTATCGTTTTTGAGCTTTGCCTCATGCTCTCTGCCGAAAAAACAAAATACGGCGGAAGTTTATGATTTTGAGCAGATAAAAGCCAAAGGCGAAATAACGGCCGTCACGCTTAACACATCGACCACATATTTTATATATAAGATGCAACAGATGGGCTACGAGTATGATTTGGTCGAGGATCTGGCTACATCACTCGGCCTCGAACTGAATATCAGGATTGCCGAAAACATCACCCGTCTTGAAGAAATGCTTGACGCCGGCGAGGTCGATATCGTCGCCTACCCCGTCCAGATGGACAACACGATGAAAACACGCTACCTGTTTTGCGGCGTAGAGCAACAGAATCACCTCGTTATCGTACAACGATCCAATCGGGGCGACACAATAATTAATGACGTTACCGGCCTTATAGGCAAGGAGATATGGGTAAAACAGAACTCGCGTTATC
The DNA here is from genome assembly GCA_031271805.1 of Tannerella sp. GTDB lineage: Bacteria > Bacteroidota > Bacteroidia > Bacteroidales > Tannerellaceae > Tannerella. The sequence goes on along the minus strand of JAISUX010000122.1, from coordinate 43,933 downwards.
ACGAACGCCTCATGAGGCTTAACGACGAACTCGGCGGCGGGATAATAATACGCAATATCGGACGCGATACCGTCACCGTAGAAGATATGATAGGCATGGTTGCCGCGGGCGAGATACGATACACGGTAAGCGACAACAATGTCGCGCGCCTGAATAGCACTTATTATCAGAATATTAACATCAACCTGTCGATCAGCTTCCCGCAACGCGCCTCATGGATTGTGCGCAAGGACTGCCCCGAACTCGCCGCCAAAATCAACGAATGGGCTAACGGCATCTCACAAAGCCCGGCTTTGCTGGCCACCGCCAAGCGTTATTTTGAACAGTCTAAAAACGATTTCGTCACTGACGGTCAACAACTTATAATCAAGAAAGGCGACATCTCGCCATACGACGACCTTTTCCGCAAATACGCAGAAGGCACTGATTGGGACTGGCGGCTACTCGCGTCAATCGCTTTCGAGGAGTCCAAGTTCCATAACCACCTCGAATCGTGGGCGGGCGCAAAAGGCTTGATGGGCATCATGCCAAGTACGGCGCGCAGCCTCGGCGTCTCGCCCGACAGCCTTGAAAACGCCGAAATATCCATCCAAGCAGGCATAAAATGCCTGTCGAATTTCAACGCTTTTTTCTCGTCTATCAAAGACCGAGATGAAAAAATCAAATTCACCCTCGCAGCCTACAATGCCGGCAACGGCCATATCCTCGACGCCCAGAAATTGGCCTCGAAATACGGCAAAAACCCCTCGGTATGGGACAATAACGTAGCCGAGTTCATCCGACTTAAAAGCGAACCGGAATACTACAACGACCCCGTATGCAAACACGGTTACCTCCGCGGCATCGAAACATACAAGTACGTCGGCGAAGTCCTCGCAAGATATAAATTCTACAAAACGATAAAAAAATAACTACCCTTTGAGCTGTCCGTTGACTATGCGTCGGACGGCATCGGTCAGGCGGTCTATTTCGCTTTTTGTGTTGTAGAACGAGAAAGACGGGCGGACGGTTGCTTCGACGCCGAGCGCTCGCAGAGCAGGCTGGGCGCAGTGGTGACCGGCGCGAAGGGCTATACCTTCAAGGTCAAGCAATTTGCCGACTTCGGACGCCGGTATGCCGGGTATTACGAACGAGACCACGCTGACTCGCTCGCGGGGGTCGCCGATAAGTCGCACCCCGTCGATACGACCAAGTTCAGCACGAGCGTATTCGGTTAGCTCATGCTCGTATTTCTCAATGTTTACAAGACCTACACGGCTCACATAATCAAGGGCGGCGCCGAGTCCGACCGCGTCGGCGACGTTAGGCGTGCCTGCTTCGAACTTTGCAGGCGGGACGTTGAAAACCGTTTCCTCTATCGTCACATCTTTTATCATGTTGCCGCCGAATTGCCATGGCGGAATTATGTCGAGCAATTCTTTTTTGCCGTAAACCACGCCTATGCCGGTCGGAGCGTAGATCTTATGTCCTGAAAAGACGAAGATATCGGCGCCGAGAACCTGCACATCGACAGGGGTATGGGCTATCGACTGCGCACCGTCTATTACTACCCGCGCCCCGTAACGATGAGCACGCTCAATGAGCGATTTTACGGGGAGAATTGTTCCGTAGGTATTGTTAACATGCCCGAACGCAACGACTTTCGTGCGCGGACTAAGCAGTCGGTCGTACTCATCAAGGATTATCTCGCCGCGGTCATTGACGGGGATTGCACGCAAGATGGCGCCGCGTTCCTTGGCCAATTGTTGCCACGGAACGATGTTGGCGTGGTGATCGAGGGTCGAGACGATTATTTCATCGCCTTCGCGGACAAATTTCCTGCCGTAGGTCTGCGCCACAAGGTTTATGCCTTCGGTGGTGCCGCGGACAAAGACAATCTCGTCGGGCGACGAGGCATTGATGAAATGCTGTACCTTCGAACGAGCGCCCTCATAACCGTCGGTAGCGCGACCGGCAAGCGAGTGGGCGGCACGATGGATATTCGAGTTGTCGCGCTCGTAGTAGTATTTAAGCGCGTCGATAACAACTTTCGGTTTCTGTGTCGTAGCGGCATTGTCGAACCATATCAGGTCCTTGCCGTGCACCTTTTGATGAAGAATAGGGAAATCCTTGCGTATGGTATTGACGTCGAAACCGTCGTTGCGCGGCAGGTTGTAGTCTTCGGGGAAGAAAAAACCTTGAAGATCTCCGACGTTCTCAAGACTGCCCCCCAAAGCGCTACTAAAATTATCGGCCTCACCCGTGAAAGGCCCCACAAAACGCTGCAAACTCTCGTAAACGCTCGCCAAATCCAAATCTTCTTTCATTTCAAAACGGCCTTACGGTTATTGTAATCGTGATAATAACCCACCTCGACGTTTTCGAGCACGCCTATTGCGTCGTCGGTCAGCGAAGCAAGCGAGAAATATTTCGTCAGCAAATAGCTCGCCACGCCATACTTGTCGAGACCCATTATCCTTGCCGAGAGGCTTGGTGCAATCTCGCCCGGAACGCCTGCCTGGTGCAAACCTACAACACCCTGGTCTTCCTCGCCTGTGCGTACAAGGATAATGCTTGTTGTCCCGACGCCGCGATTAGTCAGGTATTGCCCCTGAATCTCCACCTTATCGCTCGGAATAATCGGCACTCCGCGCCAGGTTACGACAGGTTCGCCGAATATAGTCGTTGTCACGGGCGGCACTCCGCGCCAGGTACATTCGCGTTCAAAAGCCGCGATGGCACGAGGATGCGCAAGGAAAAACGACGGTTTCTTCCAAACGAGTGAAAGCAGTTCGTCGAGGTCGTCGGGCGTCGGCGAGCCGTAACGTGTCGTGATGCGGTAGCCCGGCTCGACACTTGCCAACAAACCGAAATCCTTGTTGTTGACGAGTTCCCATTCCTGCCTCTCGCGCAATCCCTCAATACTCAAGCGCATTTGCTGTTCGAGTTGGTTGTAAGGATTGTTGTAAAGGTCGGACACGCGGGTATGCACGCGCACCACCGTTTGCAGGGTGTTGAGCGGATATTCGCGCGGATTTTCTTCGTAATCAATATAAGTTTCCGTGATGACATTGTCCTCTTCGTGCCCCGAAAGTAGGTCGATATGCTTCTCACCGTGAGCGTTGACCGTCGCCCGCAGGCGCAGGTGCTCATCGACAGCCTTTTGGAACTGCTCGCGGAATGTCGGTATCTCTTTCAGTATATCCTCCAATTCCGCCTGATTGAGAGTGAAAAAGACCGTCGGCGTGATGGCTTTAACCGTGACCGACGACAGTTTGTCGGACAGCAAATCAGCCTCGCCGAAATACTCGCCTTCGGACAGCATTGCTATGCGAAGATCCTCACCGTGAGTGCCTTTGCTCGAAATCTCGACCTGTCCCTGTCCGACTATAAAGAACTTTTGAGGGTCTTTGTCGGCAGCGATAAGCGTCCCGCCGAGGTCAACGTTTTCGATTTGGAACTTCTTCGCCAAACGGGTCACGATATTTTCGTCGATATGGGCGAAAAGAGGTATCCGCCTGAACGATTCGACGCGAAAAGAGGGTATGCCGTTGAAGAACTCCACTTCGATACGCTCCGCTTTCTTGAGTTCGACCTTGGTACGGTTGACGCGGTAAGTGCCCGAATCCACCTGCACCCAAGGCAACAGTTTCAAAAGCAGTCGCGGAGTGATAGACCCCATTTGCGGGGGCGTCTTGGTTGTCGTCGCTAATTTTTTAGCCGTCGCAGTCGTTATGCTACGCTGTAAATCGTTTTGTGCCATAATTTTATTTTTCAATTTCTACATTATAAACTCCTTTAGTGTCGGTTTCTTTGACCGACAATACCTTGAATCCCTGCTCAACGGCGCTGCGCGGGACATTTTCGAGCGGCTCGCCGTCAAGCAAACGGACGTCAAGCACATCGCCCTTTTGCAGTTTGTTAAGTGCAATTTTCGTTTTGACGAATGTCATAGGGCAATGCTCATTCGTCACATCCAAATCATATCTTGCCATAATTCTTAAATAAACAGTGTCTGACCTCCCTCCGAGATGTTAAGGAACGATGCCACGCCGAGCACATCCTTTACTTCGGGTATAAAATCGCTTTTTTCGAGACCGAGAATGTGCATCGCCATCTCGCAGGCGTAGAAGTTAATGCCGAGCGCCTTGGCCGCTTCGACAAGCTCTTCGAGGGTCGCAACGTTCTTCTTGCGCATCAGGTAACGGAAAATTTTCGGACTTGCGCCGAGGAAATTCAACCGACTGACGGGAGCGCTCTTAAGACCGCCCATAAACAGGCCAAATACCTTAGGCAAGAAACCCTTGCCGACCGCTGATCGTCCCTGTTTAATTTTTATAGCGTCAAGACCCCAGAAGGTGAAAAAGATGTTTACCTCATAACCCACGGCGGCGGCGCCTGTCGCAAGCGTAAAAACAGCCGTCAGTTTGTCGAAATCGCCGCTGAAAGCGATTATTGAAAGTTTTTTGTTTTCTGCCATAATTATTGTAATTTATTTATTATCAAATTGATAAAGAGGCGTTGATAAATACCTCTCACCCGTGTCAGGCAAGATTACGACGATATTTTTCCCCTTGTTTTCAACACGCTTAGCTATCTGAATGGCCGCATATACGGCTGCGCCCGACGATATTCCCACAAGCAATCCTTCCGTACGCGCGAGGTTACGGCTTGTCAGGGCTGCTTCGTCGTTTTTTACCTTATATATTTCGTCAATGATTTTCGGATTGAAAACCTTGGGCACGAAGCCCGCGCCTATACCCTGAATCTTATGCGGTCCGGGCTTGCCTCCCGACAGCACCGGCGAATCGAAAGGTTCTACGGCGACGACCTTGACCGCCGGGTTGTACCGTTTGAGCGTCTCACCGCTACCTGTCACCGTACCGCCAGTCCCGACGCCCGAAATGAAGATATCGACCTTTCCGTCCGTGTCGCGCCATATCTCTTCGCCGGTCGTCGTGCGGTGAACCTGCGGGTTGGCGGGATTTTGGAACTGCTGCGGGATGAAAGAGTTAGGGTATTGCCGCTGCAATTCTTCAGCCTTGCGTATCGCGCCGCTCATGCCCTCAAAACCGGGCGTCAACACAAGTTCGGCGCCCAGCGCCAACAGCAACCCCCGCCTCTCAATACTCATAGTGTCGGGCATCGCTAAGATAAGCCGGTAGCCCTTGGAGGCGGCGACGAAAGCCAGCGCAAGGCCGGTATTACCGCTCGTTGGCTCGATAATAACCGTACCTTGCTTAATAAGCCCCTTACGCTCAGCTTCTTCTATGAGAGCCAACCCGATGCGGTCTTTAACGCTTCGCGCCGGATTGAAATACTCTATTTTCGCCAGAATATGCGCCTCCAAACCGAGCTGTTCCTCTATTCTTCCAAGCTCCAGCAACGGTGTATTGCCGATGAGATCGGTAAGTTTACTTGCTATCTTTGCCATAATTTATACGCAAAGGTTCCGAAAATAATTACAACGGATATTCGTCGAATGCGTAAAGAACCGTTGACAAATAGCGTTCGCCCGTGTCGGGCAAGATAGCCACTATGTTTTTGCCTTTGTTTTCCGGTTTTTTGGCGAGCGAGAGAGCTGCGTATGCGGCTGCGCCCGACGAGATGCCTACCAACAAGCCTTCGGTCTTGGCTAATTCGCGGCTTGTACGGATCGCATCGTCGTTTGTCACGCGGATAACCTCGTCGATGACAGCGGCGTCATAGTTCTTCGGCACGAAACCTGCGCCGATACCCTGAATCTTATGCGCTCCCGGCGCTCCTCCCGACAATACCGGCGATGCATCAGGCTCAACGGCATAGACTTTCAAAGCCGGATTCAGCTCTTTCAGGCGTTTGCCGGCGCCGCTGACCGTTCCGCCGGTGCCGACGCCCGAAACGAAGATATCAATCTTGCCGTCGGTGTCGCTCCAGATCTCCTCGGCCGTCGTTGTGCGATGGATTTCAGGATTGGATGGATTGTCGAATTGCTGCAGGATTATTGAGCCTTCGATCTTTTCCTGCTGCTCTTTTGCTTTGGCTATCGCCCCTTTCATGCCTTCGGCTCCTGGCGTCAGCACGAGAGTTGCACCGAGGGCTTTCAGTAGATTACGACGCTCAAGGCTCATCGTCTCCGGCATCGTAAGAATAAGTTTGTAGCCCTTAGTAGCGGCTACGAACGCAAGGCCTATGCCCGTGTTACCGCTTGTAGGCTCAATAATCGTCGCACCGGGCTTGAGTATCCCCTGCTTTTCGGCATCCTCGACCATCGCAAGAGCAATACGGTCTTTAACACTGCCGAGCGGATTGAAATACTCCAATTTGCCGATCACCGTCGATTCCAAAGAATGTAATTTCCCAAACGACCCCAATGCCAATAAAGGCGTATTTCCCACGAGGTCAGTCAATTTTTTAGCTATTTTTCCCATAAAATCAATAAAAAAATTAATTAATCGGCTGCAAAAATAGGCATAAAAAAATGATGCGGCAATACCAAGAATGTGGTATTTTTTTTCTACAACATATTCTCGACAATAGACCGTTGCTTGTCGAAATACATAATGCGGTTTTTCTCCGACGACGAAATCATCGTCGATGTGCGCTTCATCGAACGCAACCACTTGCGAATATGGTCGCAAGCATCTTTATCGACCGACGCCATCGAGCCTGTCGTGAATGCATCAACCATACTTACGGTCACAGAATCGGAATAAATATATGTGTATGTGGTCTCAAACGTCAAACCGGTGACGTATAAATCCACTTCCTTGCCGTTATCATACGCCCCGAAAGTGGCAATCTTCTCTACACAATTGATAAGATTTAACAAATCCCGCTTTATTATATCTATTTCGTTTTTCGATATAAGACGGATGGATTGGAAATACTTGACGTCTCTGATATATGTCTCAAGAATATACTCATCCATAATAACATACGTGTAGGCTATCTCCCTGACCGCCTTGTTGTATAGCTTATGCTCATTTATCATGCGACTGGGAATGACTATGCCGGAATAAGGCACCGGCTCATTAGGGGAACCGAGTTGATACAAACTCTTGAGTATGTAAAGACGATATAAATTAGGAAAATTCACCATCGCATGCAACGGCAGAGTTGTCATGGCTATGCCAATTTCCGAATGAGGACATTTGGAAGCAAAATTAATAGCCTTAATATAATCACCCGACATATTATAATCCACATCTGTAAGATTGAAATAATCCTGCCAAAACATATTATACGGCTGACTCCTGTATTGGTCTGATATTCCCGCAATTCTATCCAAGGATATCCCTATGTGCATTGATATTTTTACTATCTCGGCAAATGTGAAAGGCATATCGCTTCTCAATCGTCGATACACGGCGAGTTTCTCACACTCAATAAGTTCGCAGAGCAGACTCACCAATTTTACCTTCTCCGGCTCTATAGTACGGAGAATTTCGACGAATTTTTCGTTTATTTTAAGCTCTATATTCTTCATACGAAACCATTTTAAGGGTACAAAGATAAGTATAATTTCTCGAACGCAACGTTTATTTTTTTTTTTTTTACATTTTAAAGATAAATTTAACCTTAGTGAGACTAAAAGGAGGGTTTGTATCGCCTACAAACCCTCCTGAAAAATATTAACACTATTATTTGAAGTATCTGTTATACAGGCCTTCAAATCCCTTTCCGTGTCGAGCCTCGTCTTTACACATCTCGTGAACGGTATCGTGTATGGCGTCAAGATTTTGCTGCTTAGCGAGCGTAGCAATACGCTTTTTATCTTCGCAAGCTCCCTGCTCTGCCAACATACGCTTGTAAACGTTGGTCTTGGTATCCCAAACGACCTCGCCGAGCAATTCGGCGAAACGTGCGCAATGGTCGGCTTCCTCGAAAGCATAGCGCTTGAACGCCTCTGCGATTTCGGGATAACCTTCCCTGTCGGCCTGGCGACTCATGGCTATATACATACCCACTTCGGTAGCCTCACCCATAAAATGCGCTTTCAGGCCTTCAACAATCACAGGGTCAACGCCTTTTGCAACACCTATCACATGCTCGTCGGCAAATTTAAGACCATCGCCTTCTACCAATTCTTTAAACTTGGACTTCGGTTGTCCACACTGAGGACACTTCTCCGGCGCCTCGTCTCCTTCATGTACGTACCCGCAAACGGTACAAATCCATTTCTTTTTCATCTCTAATAACTTTTAAATGTTTGACTATAAATTAATTAACACATTGTGTAAATTTTACTTCCGTATTGTCTTCCGCTTTTACTCCGTGCTTGCATTTGTCACATACGCCGCGGAAATATATCTGGCAACTGCCAAGATCCATGCCTGAGGGAACTTCGACATCCCCGCTTTCAAGCGGCCTGTATAGCTTCAAATCACGTACCGCGCCACACTTAACACACTTGAAATGAGCATGATCCGTTAAATCTGCGTCGTAGCGGACGTTCTTCTCGTCAACATACACCGACCTCAAAGCTCCCCTCTCCTCAAGTAATTTCAATACATTATAAACCGTAGTCTTCGACAGGGTTGGAATCGTATTGTAAAGATTGGAATAAACCATGTCGGCGGTAGGATGAACCCTATTCATCATAAGGTATTCCATAACAGCCATACGATGCAGAGAAGGCTTCACGCCTACATCTATTAACCTCTGTCTTGCCTCAAAATTTATTCTCATATCTAAATTGTAATAATTACATTTTCAAAATCGACACAAAAATACAACAAGTTTATTTTACTACAAAGCATTTTAAATTTATTTGTGATTATTTTAAGTTTATTCAACTTGCCCGTTTCTTCCAAAGTCGCGTCATGTCTTCGAGGGTTTTGCCTTTGGTTTCGGGGACTAACTTCCACACGAACAGGGCGGCGAAAACGCACATCACTCCATACAGGCCGTAAGCCAGCATCGGACTGAAATCGTAGAGCGGCGGGAAAGTCGATGAGACGATATAATTGAATATCCATTGCGCAGCAACGGCAATTGCCACAGCCTTTCCGCGAATTGTATTCGGGAAGATTTCGGATATCAACACCCAGCAAATCGGCCCCCACGACATCATAAAAAATGCTGAATAAACGATAACCGACAGCGCCGGAACGATTCCCTTGACGGCGAAATTATCGCACAGGGCAACGGCGAATGCGCCCACGGCCATACCTATGGAACCAATGATTAACAGCGGTTTACGACCGAACTTATCCACGGTGACTATTGCCACAACGGTGAACAGGATGTTGACGATTCCCATAATAACCGTTTGCATCATACCTCCGCCCTCAACGCCTACACTGTCGAAGATGCGGGGGGCGAAATACAGCACGGCGTTGATACCGATTGCCTGCTGGAAGACCGACAGCAATATGCCGATGATGACTACAAGCGAGCCGTAAGCAAAGAGTTTCTCGGTTTTTTCCTTTGAGGTGGAGACTATGTCGTCGAGGATTTCCTTAGCTTTCGTCATGCCGTTGATTTTTGTCAGTATCGACATCGCGCGTTCGTTCTGCCCGACAAGCACAAGATAGCGCGGCGTGCGGGGCACGAAAAACAGCAGGATACCGAAAACAAAGGCTACATACGCCTCCGAGACGAACATCCTGCGCCAACCGGTCGCTATTGTCCACGGATCGGAAGCGGCATTAACGCTCAGTATTCCCGCCGCATCCTTATCGACAATAGGATTAGTATGATCGCCAAGTATCAGGAAATTAACGAAATAGACCACCAACATACCGAAAATTATTGCAAACTGGTTGCACGAGACGAGCGTCCCGCGGATGTTAGAGGGCGAAATCTCGGCTATGTACATCGGCACTATCGCCGAGGCAAGCCCTACGCCTATCCCGCCGAGTACGCGGTAGAGGTTGAATGTTATCCAGAGATCCCATGTAGGAACGCCCTTTTCAAAGAAAAGAAATTCGGGAGACCACGATCCGAGAGCCGAAAGAAAAAACAGCACGGACGCGAAACGCAACGAGTCGCGCCGCCCGTAACGGGAAGCGAAAAATCCGGATATAAGCCCGCCGACAACGCATCCGATAAGTGCACTCGACGAGGTTATACCGTGCAGGACCTTAGTATATTGAAAATCCTTTGCGCCAAGGAAAAAGCCTTCAAGTCCTTTCTCGGCGCCCGAAATGACGGCCGTATCATAGCCGAACAGCAAGCCGCCGAGGGTCGCCACAAGGGTTATACAAACTATGTACGCGAGGTTATATTCTCTTTTCATGTCATACATAAAAATTAACAATAGCCTCGTACAATTCCTGCTTACCGCTGATTTGTTTCGGTTCACCCTTAGCTTTCGCGTAAGCTACAAGATCCTCAAGCGTGAGTTGACCGTCCTCGAAGCTCTTGCCCTTGCCGCTGTCGAACGACGAATAGCGCTCGCGCAACAAAGCGGGGATTTCGGACGATTCAAGTATTGCGGCTGCGCTTTCGAGGGCGCGTGCAAATGCGTCCATTCCTGCAATATGAGCGATGAAGATATCCTCAAGATCGGTCGAACTGCGACGTGTCTTGGCGTCGAAATTAGTGCCGCCGCCTTGCAGGCCGCCGTTACGTAGTATCACAAGCATGGCTTGAGTGAGTTCGTAAGTATCGACGGGGAACTGGTCGGTGTCCCAGCCGTTCTGCGCGTCGCCGCGGTTGGCGTCGATCGAACCGAGCAATCCCGCATCGGCAGCGCATTGCAGCTCATGCTCGAAGGTATGGCCGGCGAGGGTCGCGTGGTTGACCTCAATATTGAGCTTGAAATCCTTGTCGAGGCCGTTAGCGCGCAAAAAACCTATAACCGTCTCTGCATCAACATCATACTGATGTTTGGTCGGTTCCATAGGTTTAGGCTCGATAAGGAAATTACCCTTGAAACCCTTAGCGCGGGCATAGTCGCGGGCGGCCTTCAGCATCTGTGCGAGATGCGTTTTTTCACGCTTCATATCGGTGTTAAGAAGCGAATAGTAGCCTTCGCGACCACCCCAAAAGACGTAATTCTCGCCGCCAAGCTCGATTGTAGCGTCGAGGGCGTTCTTGATTTGTACCGCCACGCGGGCTACGACGTCAAAGTCGGGATTAGTAGCGGCGCCGTTGGTATAACGCTTGTGGCCGAACACATTGGCCGTACCCCACAACAGTTTAATGCCTGTCTCGGCCTGCTTCTGCTTGGCATAAGCGACGATTTGCTTCAGGTTAGACTCATATTCTTCTATCGACGAACCTTCCGACACAAGGTCGATGTCATGGAAACAGTAGTATTCGATCCCGATTTTCTGCATGAACTCGAAACCGGCGTCCATCTTTTGCTTTGCAAGTTCGATAACGTCGCTCACCCCTTGGGTCCATGGGAAGGTCTTGGTGCCAGGGCCGAACGGGTCGCCGCCGTCGGCGCCGAGTGTATGCCACCACGCCATAGAGAATTTGAACCATTCCTTCATTTTCTTGCCGTAAACGACCTTTTCCGGGTCATAATAACGAAATGCCAAGGGATTTTTGCTTTCTTTCCCTTCAAACCTGATTTTTTCCACCATCGGAAAATAAATTTTTGCACTCATAAATGTTTAATTTTTAATTAGTTAGTATATTATATTAAATTTCCTCGTTTTCTCCATAATTCATAGGCGTCCATGCTTGCCGGCATGTCGGCTTGCTCCGGCGCAACCACAAGCACTTTCTTCAGCGTCGCGAAAGCTTCGGCAGGGGTTTTGTAGATTCCTGCGCCTATACCGGCTCCACGCGCCGCGCCGACAGAGCCGTCGGTGTTGTAAAGCTCTATTGTCGCTCCTGTAATGTTCGCAAGCGTCTGCCTGAAAATCGGACTTAAAAAAAGATTGGCATAGCCGGCGCGAATCGTTTTCGTCTCAATACCAATGCTATTCATTATGTCCATGCCATATTTGAACGAGAAGGCTATACCCTCGTGGGCGGCGCGTATCAGATGCGGCAAGCCGTGGCGCAGGAAGTTGATGCCGTGTACCGAGCAGCCCGGCTCACTGTTGCAAAGCACTCGCTCGGCGCCGTTGCCGAACGGAATCATGCTCAAGCCCTCGCTGCCCGTGGGAACGGCTTTCGCAAGTTCGTTCATCTCGCCGTACGTGATGCCTTCGGGCGCGAGATTATGCTTAATCCACGCATTAAGAATCGCCGCGCCGTTTATACATAATAGTACGCCCACGCGCGCGCGAGAGACGGAGTGATTGACGTGAGCGAAGGAATTGACGCGCGACTGAGGGTCATATTTCGCATCCCCATTCACTCCGTAAACTACACCCGACGTACCTGCCGTAGCAGCAATCTCTCCAGGCTCTAATACGTTTAGCGACAGGGCATTATTAGGTTGGTCTCCGGCGCGGTATGTCACCGGAACGCCTTCCGCTAAGCCCAATTCCGCAGCGGCTATTGCGGTCAAACGCCCCTGAACGCCAAAAGTCGGCGCGATCTCAGGGATAAGCCTCTTATTGAAACCGAAGTAGTCATATAGGAAGCCCGCCGGCTCATTCCTCGAAAAATCCCATGCGATACCTTCGGACAGTCCCGACACCGTAGTACAAGCCTGTCCCGTCATACGAAGCGCGATATAGTCGCCCGGCAGCATATAATACTTCGCACGAAAGTAGTTATCAGGCTCATTTTCCTTTACCCATGCGAGTTTCGAGAGCGTGAAATTGCCCGGCGAGTTGAGTGTTCGCGAAAGGCATTGCTCGACGCCGATTTCCTTGAGAGCCGTCTCGCCATACGACACGGCGCGACTGTCGCACCAAATAATCGAATCGCGGATAACGCGCATCGCCTCATCAACAAGGACTAATCCGTGCATCTGATATGAGATGCCTATAGCAGCGATTTTGGCAACGTCGAAAGCCGCATCCGCATCACCGGCCGCTTTCAAAACCGCCTTGGTAACCGCCTTGAGATTAACCCACCATGTTTCGGGCGACTGCTCCGCCCATCCCGCTTTTTCGGACTTAATTTCCATCTCTTTCTTAGGGAAAAAGTCGGACGCCGCAACAGCGCCCGTTGCCGAATCTACCAAACTCGCTTTTACCGAAGAACTTCCTAAATCATAACCAAGTAAATACATATATTTCTATTTAAAATTTTGAATAATCTACAATGTTGCGGTTTTATGCCCCTCGAGCTTCTTGTAAAGCCTCGCCGCACGATGCGGGACGTTCTTTTCAAATTCGTCGAGTTCAACGATGTTATTCCAGTTCTTGACCTTTTTCTGAAAATTACGAACATCCGAATGTGTCTGATTTACAGCGTCATACAGCAATCGCAATTGCGAAAGGGTAAACTTGCGCGGCAGCAATTTGAACATCAGGTCAGGCTCGACATTGAGCCAATGTTTGATATACTCCAAACCCTTGCGGATAATCTGCGCATGGTCGAAAGCAAGATTTATCCCGCCTATATCGCTGACATTAAACCAGTTAGCCGACCTGTCGGGCGAATCCAACGTGATACGACGGTTAATTTTTATCAGCGCAACATAGCCTACCGTCACGATGCGCCCAATCTTGGTGTGGGTCGTTTTCTCCAACCACAACACGTCGCGCGGATTGCTCGACCGCCCGGGATCGCCGAAACTATGAAACTGGCTCAATGGGATGTTTTTCAGCCCCGTTAACTCGGTCAACACACGCGCCGCCGCCTCATCAAGATTCTCATCCATATAAATAAGGCTCCCCGGCAGCTTCTTGTCGTTGTAATCGTGATTGTTCTCGTTGATACGCCTCTCTATAAGCAATACGTTTATGTCGCGGCAGTCGAATCCGAACACCACGCAATCAACTGAAACATAAGGGTTATATTGCCTCTTCATCGTCATTTTTTAATTATTTTCTTATACTTCAATGCTGCAAAAATAATTCGTTTAGAGCACATAAAAAAATTTTTTTATATGTTATAAAACATATTATTTCAAGATATTACAAATTGTAAATAATACAATAACATTTGTTAGTATTATTGTACAAAATACAATATATTCAAATGTTAAAAATCATGTAAAACCGAAAAATATGGAACAAAAGGCTTATATTTGCAAAATCAGTCACGGAAAAGCAATGAGTTATGGCGAAGAATTTATTTTTAACACTTGCAATTATGCTTGCCGCAACGAGTGCGGTAGCGCAGACAAACGAGGCAATCACAGCTTCCGGCGAACAGGTCGTACTGTTGTCGGACGGCTTTAGTTTCACCGAAGGGCCGGCAGTTGACCACGACGGCAACATCTATTTCACCGACCAGCCTAACGACAAAATCCTCAGATGGTCGGTTGATGAAAAGAAAATGACCGTTTTCAGCGATAATACGGGGCGTGCAAACGGCCTCTATTTCGACCTCGACGGCAAGTTGCTCGCCTGCTCCGACCTTGAAAACGAGATATGGCGCTTCGATATGATGGGAGGTCATGAGGTCGTGCTGACCGACTTTGACGGCAAAAAACTCAACGGGCCGAACGACCTGTGGGTGCACCCGTCGGGCGGCATCTACTTCACCGACCCGCTCTACAAACGCGATTATTGGAAGCGTGACCCGGAGATGCAACAGGACGGGCAACACGTCTATTACCTCGCACCCGGCAGCACAAAAGCTATCCGTGTAGATAACAGTCTCCAACAGCCCAACGGTATCATCGGGACGTCTGACGGACGTTTGCTCTATGTAGCCGATATCCGCGCCGGCAAGACATATACCTTTGATATTCAAGCAGATGGAACGCTTACGAACAAACGCCTTTTCTGCGAAATGGGTTCCGACGGCATGACCATCGACAGCAAAGGCAATATTTACCTGACAGGCAGAGGGGTGACGGTGTTCAACCCCAAAGGCGAAAAAATCGTCAATATCCCCGTCGATGCACAGTGGACAGCCAATGTCTGCTTCGGCGGCAAAGACATGAAAACGCTCTTTATAACGGCCTCTAATGGTTTTTACGCAATTCGTACACGGGTTGCGGGAGTGAGAAATTCGGAAAAATAATTATAAACCGTGCACTATGCACCCAAAAAACAACAACTATGGATATGAATAGAAGAAAATTCATCAAAGCCGGGGCTTTCGGGCTTGCAGGGCTTTCGGTTTTACAGTCGGGTTTGGCTAATTGCCACGTCTCACTTCAGGCGGACGCTCTCGTTGACAGCGTTAAACTCGGCGAATCGGGACTTACCGTCTCGCGCATCGCAATGGGAACAGGCACCCACGGCGGTAACAGGTCATCCGACTTTACCCGTATGGGTCTCGACCGTTTCACCAAACTCGCCCATTACGCCTACGAGCGGGGCATCCGGTTCTATGACACCGCCGAATCCTACGGCTCAATCCCTTTCACCGGCAACGTCATCAAAAGCCTGCCGCGCAAAGAAATCACCGTCCTGACGAAGATGTGGACGTTCGAAGACGGCTCCGACCGCATCGAATCGGTATCCGACAATGTCAACCGCTATCTCAAAGAATTTAATACCGACTATATCGACATCTTGTTGATGCACTGCATGACCGACGGCCAATGGGGCAAAAACCGCACCCATTACATGAACGAATTATCCAAGGCTAAGCAGGCAGGTAAAATCCGCACTCTCGGTGTCTCGTGCCACGATATCGACGCCCTGCGCGAGGCGGCCGTCAACCCCTGGGTCGAGGTTATCATGGCTCGCATAAATCCTTTCCAAACACTCATGGACGGCGCTCCCGACGAGGTCAACGAAATCCTCGGCGTCGCCAAAGCTAACGGCAAAGGCATCATCGGCATGAAAATCTTCGGCGAAGGGCGCAACGTCCTCGAACGCGAACGCAAGCAATCCATCAACTATGCCCTGACAGAGGCCAATATCCACTGCATGACCCTCGGCATGATCTCCGCCGCACAAATAGACGATGCAATAGAAAAAGTTAATAATACGCTCAAAATCATTGCATAAAAGTTTTTTTGCCTTTATGTTCTTATTAATTTAACTTCGTTATTACAACTGTTTTGTAAAAAAATATTTATCTTTGCGGCTTGAATCTTTGAAAATTTAAATTATCGTTATAATGAAAGTATTGAAATTCGGCGGGACCTCCGTAGGTTCCGCGGATAGTATTCTGAATGTCAAAAAGATAGTCGAGGCCGTCAAAGAACCTGTAATTGTGGTCGTTTCGGCTCTCGGCGGGATTACCGACCAACTGATTCTTACTTCAAAACTCGCATCGAAAGGTGATAAGGCATATAAAAAAGAGTTTGATGAGATGGTAAGCCGGCACAGGAATGTCGTTGAAAGCGTTGTGCCGAAAACAAAGCGTGCAGCGGTCGTGAAAAAAATTATGGAGACATTCGAGGAGCTTGAAAATATCTACCGCGGTGTGTTCTTAATCAAGGATTTATCGGCCAAAACATCGGATACGATTGTCAGCTACGGCGAGAGGCTTTCGTCGCTCATCGTCGCGAACGTCATCACGGGCGCGAAGTTATACGATGCCCGCGAATTTATCAAGACACACCGGCAATTTTCAAAACATGTTGTTGATTTTGAGCAGACTAACAAACTGATTCGTAAGACATTCGCCGTATTGCCTAAGGTTGCGCTCGTGCCCGGATTTGTTTCTTCGAGCATGGACGACGGCGAGATAACCAACTTAGGACGCGGCGGTTCCGATTATACGGCGTCAATTATCACTGCCGCGCTCGACGCTTCAATACTTGAGATATGGACCGATGTCGATGGCTTTATGACTGCCGACCCGCGTATCATAAATTCGGCTTATGTGATTGAACATCTATCGTTTACGGAGGCTATGGAGTTGTGTAACTTCGGCGCTAAGGTCATCTATCCGCCGACGATTTATCCGGCTTTCCACAAAAACATACCTATTCGCATCCGCAATACGTTTAATCCCTCTGCGCCAGGCACTTATATATCCAAAGATATTAATCATTCAAACAATGAAAAGAAGGCTATAATCAAGGGGATATCGTCAATTAACGATACTTGCCTCGTGACTGTTCAAGGGCTTGGAATGGTGGGGGTTATTGGCGTCAACCACCGTATTTTCAGGGCTTTAGCTGAAAGCGGGATCAGTGTATTCATGGTTTCGCAGGCAAGTTCGGAAAACAACACAACTTTCGCCGTCAAGAACGAAGACGCGCAGTTGGCTGTCGATGTTCTGAACGCCGAGTTCGCTCCCGAACGTGCACGCGGCGAAATCGACGATATGGTGGCCGAACGCGACCTTGCAACCGTAGCTATCGTGGGCGAAAATATGAAACGGACGCCGGGCATTGCAGGAAAACTTTTCGGCACACTCGGACGCGCCGGAATAAGTGTAATAGCTTGTGCACAAGGGGCTTCCGAAACAAATATATCCTTTGTCATCAAACTTGAATTTCTGCGTAAGGCGCTGAACTCAATCCACGATTCGTTCTTCCTCTCGGAATACAAGATGTTGAATCTTTTTCTTGCAGGCGTAGGGACGGTCGGAGGCCATCTCATTGAGCAAATCGAGCGCCAACAAAAGAAACTGATGAAGCAAAACGGCGTCAAACTCAACGTAGTCGGCATCGCTAACTCGAAACGGCTGTTGATGAAGCGCGAAGGTCTCGACCTGAAGACATGCATTAAGGAGCTTAAAGCCAACGGAATGGAATCATCGCCGTCGATACTGCGTGATGAAATCATCAAGATGAACATCTTCAACTCCATCTTTATTGACTGTACGTCAAGCGAGAAAATCGCCGCTCTCTACGAATCGCTGCTCAACAAAAATATCTCGATTGTAGCGGCAAACAAAATCGCCGCCGCATCTTCATATAAAAACTACCTCCTGCTAAAGGATACAGCCCGTAAGCGCGGAATAAAATTTCTCTTTGAGACCAATGTCGGTGCGGGATTGCCGATCATTAATACGATGAATGACCTCATCAACAGCGGCGACCACATCTTGCGCCTCGAAGCCGTTCTTTCGGGGACGCTGAACTTCGTCTTCAATACTATCAGCGAGGAAATTCCGCTGAGTCGGGCTATTCGCATGGCCGTCGAAGCGCAGTACGCCGAGCCTGACCCACGCATCGACATGAGCGGCAAGGACGTGATACGCAAACTTGTGATCCTCGCTCGTGAAGCGGGATATGTGGTCGAATTGGAAGACGTCCGCACCAATCATTTTATCCCTCGCGAGTATTTCGAGGGGTCGCTCGATGATTTCTGGCGACGGATACCGGAACTCGACGATTATTTCGAGGCCAAACGGAAGAAAGTCGTCGCCGAGGGACGCCGCTTGCGCTTCGTGGCAAGCATGAACGCCGGAAAATGCGAAGTCGGATTGATAGAAGTTGACATAACCCATCCCCTCTACGAACTCGAAGGCAGCAACAATATCATCATGATTTCGACCGAACGCTACCACGACTACCCAATGATTATAAAGGGCTACGGAGCAGGCGCCGATGTCACGGCAGCCGGTGTTTTTGCCGACATCATTTCTATTGCAAACATCAGATAATAAGATAATTATGACATATTATAGTACAAACGGACAAGTCGAAAATGTGTCCTTGGAAGAAGTTGTAATCCACAGCCTTGCGCCCGACAAAGGGCTATACATGCCGGATAGGGTTCCTACACTGTCGTCGGATACGATCAAGGGCTTTAAGGACAAGACTTTTGTCGAGATTTCGGATACTGTTGCCCAGGCATTCTTCGGCGAGGATATCCCACACGACAGCCTTTCGCAAATCGTTGCCGACACATTGACTTTCGACACTCCGGTAGTCCATATCGCCGACAATATCTATACTCTCGAACTTTTTCACGGCCCTACGCTCGCCTTCAAGGACGTCGGCGCACGTTTCATGGCGCGTGTATTGGGCTATTTTGTCCGCCGCAGTGGGTCTGATAACGAAATAAACGTCCTTGTCGCTACTTCCGGCGACACCGGTGGCGCGGTCGCTAACGGCTTCCTCGGCGTCGAAGGCATACATGTCTTCGTGCTTTATCCCAAAGGAAAAGTCAGTCCGATACAGGAATGTCAGTTCACAACCCTTGGGAAAAACATCACCGCCCTCGAAATAGACGGGACATTCGACGACTGCCAGGCGCTCGTAAAAGCAGCTTTTGTTGACGCCGAACTCAACGCCCGTATGCGCCTCACGTCAGCAAATTCCATCAATGTCGCAAGATTCCTGCCACAGTCGTTTTATTATTTCAACGCCTACGCTCAGTTAGACCGCCAAGGCCTTGCCGAACGTCTCGCGGTCTGCGTCCCGAGCGGTAACTTCGGCAATCTCACCGCCGGACTTTTCGCCTACAAAATGGGCTTACCCGTAAAACGCTTTATCGCCGCCAACAACAGCAACGACGTATTCCTCGAATACCTGCGCACCGGCGTCTATACACCCCGCCCGTCCGTTGAGACTTACGCAAATGCAATGGACGTCGGCAATCCGAGCAATTTCGCCCGTATTCTCGACCTCTTCGATCACAACCACACAACCATATCAACCCTGATATCCGGCGCCGCTTACGACAACACCCAAATCGCTTCGACCATCCGCCGCGTATGGGGCGAACATCGCTATCTGCTTGATCCTCACGGCGCTTGCGGCTACCAGGCGCTTGTTAAAGACCTCAAACCCGACGAAACAGGTATTTTCCTCGAAACGGCTCACCCAGCCAAATTCAAGGAAACAGTTGACGGCATCCTCAATACCGATATTGAAATTCCGGCTAAACTCCGCGCTTTCATGTCGGGAGAGAAGCAATCCGTCACTCTCGGTAAGGATTTTAAGGAATTTAAAGACTTTATGGCGGATTTATCTTAAAAAAAATACTATTTTCCATGTTTTTCGGACAATTTTTCATGGTCGATGAAAATACTTCTTGTTATCTTTGCATCATAAAAAATGAATTAACATGGGAATTAAAGAATTATTTATCGGAATTTTATGTCTGTTTTTTGTCGTATTAGCCAATAATACTGCCGCACAAAACCGGCGGGATACTTTTCCCGACGGCTTGCCTGTTCCGGCATGGTTCGGCGAAACAAATAAAACCGACGTAAAGAAACTCGGAAAACCCTACCGGATAACCGATTACGGCGTAAAGAATGACAGCCTCGTTTTACAAACGACAGAAATCCAGGCAGTTATTGACATGGCGGCGGATAACGGCGGCGGGGTGGTCGTCATACCGGCCGGAACATACCTTAGCGGGTCGCTTTTTTTCAAACCTGGCACACACCTGCATATTGAAGAAGGCGCAACACTAAAAGGAAGTGACGACATCAGCAACTTCAAACTGCTTATAACTCGCATCGAAGGACAAACAGTGAAGTATTTCGCGGCGTTAGTGAATGTTGACCGCGTAGATGGGTTCACGATTTCCGGCAAAGGGACAATCAACGGCAACGGTCTGCGCTATTGGAAAGCGTTCTGGCTTAGGCGCGAATTTAACCCGCAATGCACAAACATGGACGAGATGCGCCCGCGGTTGGTCTATATTTCAAACTGTAATGACATACAACTGTCTGATGTAAAGCTTATTAACTCGCCGTTTTGGACGACTCACCTATATAAATGCAAAAATGTAAAATTGCTCGGATTACATATCTTTGCGCCCGCAAGTCCGGTCAAAGCCCCAAGTTCGGACGCTGTTGACATAGACGCATGTCATAACGTGCTGATTAAAAACTGTTTCTTCTCCGTTAATGACGATGCAATTGCACTCAAGGGCGGGAAAGGCCCGACAGCCGACAAAAATCCCGACAACGGTGGTAATTACAATATCATAATCGAAGACTGTACCTACGGTTTTTGCCATAGCGCCCTGACCTGCGGCAGCGAAGCGATTCACAACCGCAATATCATTCTACGCCGTTGTAAAATAGCTGATACCGAGCGACTTCTGTGGCTAAAAATGCGTCCGGACACGCCGCAAAATTACGAATATATCACTGTGAGCGATATAACAGGCGAAGTTAATAATATGCTGTTTATCAAGCCTTGGACACAGTTTTTTGACCTCAAGGGACAAAGCGAAATTCCGCTCTCTTATGCTTCAAACATCACCTTGCGAAATCTCCGGCTGAAATGCAATACGATGTTCAACGTCAGCTCCTCCGAACAATACCGCCTGTCGGATTTTATATTTGAAAATCTTGATATACAGGCAGTTGACGACGAGATTCAACGCGATGTGATCGAGAGGTTTATAATCAGGTAGTATTCAAATACTTCGTAGGCGCTTTGCCGAACTGCGCCTTGAAGCATTTGCTGAAATAGAACGGATCGTCAAATCCGACACGGTAAGCTATCTCGGATACGTTCAGGTTGCCCTCGGCAAGCATCTCGGCAGCCTTTTTCAATCGGACAATTCGCATGTATTCATTCGGCGAATGTCCTGTAATACCTTTCACTTTTTTGAAGAAATTCGTACGTCCTATGCCGACGGTACGCACAAACTCAACTATCGTAAAGTTAGCATTATCAATGTTTTTCTCTATCAGCAAGTCTATCTTTTCGAGAAATTCCTTATCGCTGTCGGTAAACGTAATCAAATGTTTGGGCGCACCGGGTTCCTGTGCGAACTTAAGGCGTAACTTCTCACGCTGCTCGATGAGTTTGATGATTCGCGTTATCAAGTATTTGGTACTGAATGGTTTAGTAATATAGGCATCGGCTCCCGCATTGAAGCCTTTAAGTTGATATTCCTCCGACGAATGGGCTGTGAGCAGGATTATCGGGAGATGGCTGGTCAGAAAATCACCTTTTAAACGTCGTGTGACCTCGAAACCGCTCACACCCGGCATCATAACGTCGCACACTATCAAATCAGGCTGCTCCTTCGAGGCCTGTTCAAGCCCCTCCGTACCGTCTTTTGCCGTTATGACACTGAAATGATCAGCCAACTGACCGGCAATGAAATCGCGCACTTCGGTCTCGTCTTCAATGACAAGTATCCTGTAATTAGCTAATAATAAGGATGCCGCATCGAGCTCTTCATTGTTATCATCGACGGATTGTTCGACATGGTTGAAGTGATTATTATCGGCATAATTGCTGTCGGCGAGCGGCAAACTGACCTTGAAACATGCACCGCCAAGCTCTTTAGAATCGCAATACTCGACTTTGCCCTTGTGGATCACGGCAAGTTCGGCGGTCAGGTGCAATCCTACGCCCGTGCCGCCGACAGTCGAATCCAACTGCGCAAAACGCTCAAAAAGAGATGATTGCTTCTCTTTAGGCACTCCAGAACCACTGTCGGCAACGCTTAAAATCATACGGTCGTCGGCCTCCGAAATATCCACTTTCACCTTGATTGTGCCACCTTGCGGCGTATATTTCATAGCATTGGAGAGCAGATTCCATGCAATCTTATCGCACTTTCCTCTGTCAATCAGCATCTCGTGATGCCGGAAATATGATTCAAATTGCAAGTCAATCCCCTTGCGTTCAGCCGATTCATTGAAAGTACGGCAAATATCTCGGAAAAAGTCAACCACTTCCGTGCGCTCAACTTGCAACTCAAGTTTGCGGTTCTGCAGTTTGCGAAATTCCAACAACTGGTCGATAAGTCGCATCAGACGCGCCGAACTCTTGGTTATTTGCCCAACATGACGCAACGCGGCGGCAGGCAGGTCGCGGAGAGCCGATAAATTCTCAATGGCACCGTTGATAATCGTCAGAGGCGTCCTAAACTCGTGCGAGATATTAGTAAAAAAACGCAGTTTGTATTCCGTAAGTTGCTTTTCAACAACGACTTCGGCATGTAAACGATTGATTTTAACTATAATTCTGAATGTGGTATATGCGACGATGATTAATGCTAAAATATAAAAGATATATGCCCAGATGGTTTTCCAAAACGGCGGTAAAACGGTTATTTTCAGCTCAGTATCGCTATCGTTCCAGACACCGAAACTGTTGCTGCCTTTAACGCGAAAAGTATATTCGCCCGACGGCAGGTTACGATAAGCTACTGCATTATGACGGGTTACGGGGTTAGGCTCACGCTCATAACCATCAAGAAAACAGGTATATTGATTAAATGCCGAGGAATGAAAATTGAGCATCGCAAACTCAAGATTAAACGAGTTTTGATCGTGCCGGAGGCGTATTTCGCGCGTAGTAGAGATGCTTTCGTGCAGAGGCGAGTTGCGGTCGCCGGGATAAACATTTATACCATTGATTTTCAGTCCTGTAATCACAACAGGCGGGGCATAAATATTGTTTTTGATTTTTGAAGGGTCGAAGATAAAAACACCCGAATAACTGCCGAATATCAGCTCGCCGCTTGACTTTTTCCAGCGTGCGGCTTCATTAAACAGATTGCCTTGTTTACTGTTCGATAGCCTGAAGTTTTCAAAGCGCTCGGTTTCGGGGTTAAACCGCGCAATGCCGCTACCGCCTTCGGTACTAACCCAGATATTGCCATTGTCGTCTTCGAGAATGCTCTGTATCACCTCGTTCGACAGGCCGTTATAGGCGTTGAAATGACGAAACCATGAGCGTGCAAGGGGTTGACGACGCATTAGCAGGTTCAAACCGCCACCTGTCGTACCGAACCATAACCATCCCCGACTGTCCTCAAAAACAGCCTTTACTTCGTTGTTATTCAGCGAACTGTCATTGTCGGCTTCATAACGAAAATTGACGTAACAGGTAGGATCGTTTATCAGTGAATCAGGGTCAAACGCGATAACGCCTTCGTTTGTGCCGGTCCATATAATGCCCTCGTGGTCTTGCAGGATAACACGTGTCTGATCCTGACTGTTCGTGCGCATAACGATCTGATTAAAAACAGGTTGCGCATCATCCAGCTGAGCATAATGCAATCCGCCGCCGAAAGTAGCCGCCCAAAGCCGATTCTTCCTGTCAATCAGGATATCGAATACGCTGTTACTACCCGTATATTGCTGATTTTCATTGAGATTATACACCCGTTCCGGCTTGTCGCCCGACGGGGGAAAGAGCAAAATACCTTTACCGCGAGTGCCCAGCCAAAGTCTTCCGCTATGATCTTCCAGCATACAAAAAGGCAAGCCGCCGTCTATACGATGTTCTTTAATTTTGCGTAATTGACTGTCATAGACATGCAATGAACCTCCGCGCGTACCCAGCCAAAACCGCCCCTGCGAATCTTCATATATCAAACGCACAGCATTATTGCGATTATATCCCTCATTATCAGATGGATATAAAATATCGACGGGATAATCGCTAACCGAAATCCTGCTTGTACCGGCAAATTCGGTGCCTACCCAAATCTCGCCTGAACGATCTTCGGTCACACAAAGCAAATGATTCGACGGCAATGCGCTGTTATCCATGGTATAATGTTGCAACGAGGCGTCCCCATAGTTCAGGTTAAGCGCAAAAAGCCCGTTGCCATAAGTCGTAATCCACAATATATCACGGGAATCGTGATATACTTCATAACGTTCCGCATCAATGTTGGCGAGAATATGCGGCGGTATGAGGTTGTATTTTAAAAAGCGCCTGCCGTTAGTGTAACGCCACAGCACACCGGTAAGATTATAAACATAAGTATTGCCCTTATTATCAGTGATAAACGTTGCATTATTGACTGTTTCGCCGTTAAATAGCTGCTCGGCTGAGATAAAATTGTTGTTTTTGCAATCCAAGGCCAACATTTGTGTCCGCGTGGCTATCAAAATTATGCCTGAATCGGGCATAGAGGTCATATTCAATGTCGGCGGCTCACGCATATAAGGAATTTCCGAAACAACCTCGCGAGTAGAAGGATTAAAAACAATAATATGTTCTTCGTTAATAAGATATAGATTTTCACCATACTCGTGAATAAACACAAATCCCTCATCTAAAACCTTGATTGGCTGATCTTTATCTACGACAAAGACACTCCGGTCGGTACCTATAATAATACGGTGTATAAAATCTTCATGAACGAAATTGACACGTCGCGAACCGATTTCATTTTGCCCGTAATATATTGACTGTAAACCGTCAGCCTGATGTATGACACGACATGCGCCGCCATACCTGCCCCAAAGCCACACATCGCCGTTCGACGCAATATTCCTGTTGATAAAATGCTTGTCGCCACCGATATTATAATCAACAAAACGCTCTTTTTTAGGGTCATAGCACTGAACCGTATTACCCATTGTGCGCATCCAAAGGTATCCGTCATGGTCTTCGGCCATGAGACGTATGCGGTTATCGTTTATCGTTTCCGAGCCGTCGGGCTGCGAACGTATTACGGCAAATTCCCTGCCGTTATAGCGGTTCAGACCGTTGATAGTGCCGAACCACATAAAGCCCGTCCTGTCCTGAATAATACACCTGACGGTATTCTGTGACAAGCCGTCCCTATCGCTAATATGGTCAAACTCAAGACTTTGCTGTCCTAAGCAAGTGATTGACAAGGACAGCATCACTAAAAACAGCCATATAGAATTACATACCTTCATGCGTCCGAAATATCATACTTGACCAAACATATTCCCGATGTTTGCGCCGATATCCCCCGCTTTCTCATGCGAAAGCGGGGGCATAAAGTTTTATTGTGTCAGAATCCGCGTATGGCGGCGATACCGGGCAGGACTTTGCCTTCGATAGCTTCGAGAAGAGCGCCTCCACCTGTAGAGACGTAGGAAACGCCGTCGGCCAAACCGAATTTGTTGATGCAAGCGACAGAATCGCCGCCGCCTATCAATGAAAACGCGCCGTTCTTTGTCGCTTCCACAATAGCTTCAGCTACACTGCGCGAACCATGAGTGAAATTCTCAAATTCAAATACTCCCGTCGGACCATTCCAAAGTATGGTTTTCGACTTCTTGATTACCTCGGCGTAGATCTTCTCGGTTTCGGGACCTATATCAAGACCTTCCCAACCATCGGGTATGGCATCAACGCTCGAATAGCCGGTATTGGCGTCGTTGCTGAAACTGTCGGCAATCTTCGCATCGACCGAGAGGACGAGATTGACACCCTTAGCCTTGGCCTTTTCTATGAGTTCGAGCGCAAGGTCGAGCTTGTCGTCTTCGCAAATAGAATTGCCTATCTTACCGCCCTTAGCCTTACTGAAAGTGTAAGTCATACCGCCTGTAATGATGAGGTTATCGACTTTATTCAGCAGATTTTCAATGATTTCTATCTTTGAAGACACCTTAGAACCGCCCATGATAGCAGTGAAAGGACGGTTGATGTCGTTCAGGATTTTCTCTACCGCCTTGACTTCTTTTTCCATAAGGTAGCCAAACATCTTGTTGTCGGCATCGAAGTAAGCGGCGATGAGAGCTGTCGAGGCATGGGCGCGGTGCGCCGTACCGAAAGCATCATTGACATAAGCATCTGCGTATGAGGCCAATGTCTCGGTAAATTTCTTTTGACTTTCCTTGATAGCTTTTTTGGCGGCGCTTTTTTCCTCGTCCGAAGCATCGTCGGCCAAACCGCGGGGCTTACCCTCTTCTTCGGCATAAAAACGAAGATTTTCGAGCATCAACGCTTCGCCGGGCTGCAACGAGGCCGCTTTTATCTTAGCCTCCTCGCCGATGCAGTCATTGGCAAATTGCACATCAATACCGAGCAGCTTGGACACAGGATCAAGGATATGCTTCAGCGAGAATTTGTCGGTCACGCCCTTCGGACGGCCAAGGTGAGAGCCGATGATGACACTCCCGCCGTCACCGAGTATCTTCTTCAATGTTGGAAGAGCCGCACGGATACGAGTATCATCCGTGATAACAAAATTTTCATCGAGCGGAACGTTAAAATCCACTCGTACAAATGCCTTCTTACCGGCAAAATTGTAATTTTCAATAGTTTGCATAACTTATCTTTTAAAAATGATTAATGTCTAATATCAATTTTGAAGCCGC
Source organism: Tannerella sp. (assembly GCA_031271805.1). Taxonomy (GTDB): domain Bacteria; phylum Bacteroidota; class Bacteroidia; order Bacteroidales; family Tannerellaceae; genus Tannerella. The sequence goes on along the minus strand of JAISUX010000122.1, from coordinate 17,125 downwards.
AAAGGTAATAAAAAAATCCTTGAATCAAACGATTTTCTTATTTTTATTCCAACTTAAACCTCACCCGCCACCGGCCGTTCTCGAAGTCATGGTTAAGCAGCCGCACATGCCCTATTTCCGCAGTGTTGCCGACATGCTCGCCTATGCAGGCGCAGGCATCGTAGTCGCCGACCCTGACTATACGCAAGGTATCCGACACATCTGCAGGCAACTTGCTCATATCCACATACTTAGCCGCCTCATCACGGGACATAAAATCAATCGTAACCGGCAAATGACTGTCGATAACTTCATTGACTCGCCTCTCAATTTCGGCCACCTGCTCGTCGGTAGGCGCCGAAAGGAGGTAATAATCGCATTTCGACTTCTTCCGCTCGATATGCGCGTTCTTCGAACGAGGGCAGCCAAACATACGCCCCATCGTCTGATTGAGGATATGCTCTGCCGTATGCATGGGCGGATATTCCGCCTTGTTGTGAGAATTTAAAACCGGTATCTCTTCCATTTTTTTTGAAAATTTTGGTGCAAATATAATAAATATTTAAAATATATGTGTTTTTGCAACTTAATTTATGAAAAATATGATGATAATCCGACAATAAAGTGCTATCTTTGCCGCTTAAAAAATAACAATTATGTTGACTAAAACTATTGACAGCGAGAAGGTACACAAGTTGAAAACCTATATCGACAAGGGTGATAAATTTGTCATTGTGACCCACGAGATGCCTGACGGTGATGCGATCGGCTCCTCTCTCGGACTGTATAATTACTTGGCCTCGTTCGACAAAAAGTCGATAAGGGTCATTGTTCCGAACGCCTTTCCGGACTTTCTTAAATGGATGAACGGAGCGAGCGACATAGTAGTCTATGAGCAGTATCCCGATTTTGCCACCCAATTGATTTCGGAGGCCGACGTCATTTTCTGCCTTGACTTCAATACGGCAAAAAGAGTCGGATGGATGACTTCGGCGCTTTTGGCTTCCGACGCGCGTAAAGTGCTGATAGACCATCATCTCGCGCCGGAAGATTTTTGCAATATCACCCTCTCGAACCCGCAAATGAGTTCGACTTCGGAACTTGTTTTCCGCATAATCTGCGCTCTCGGCGATGCCGACCTGATAGAAAAAGACTCCGCGGAATGTTTCTACACCGGCATGATGACCGACACCGGCTCCTTTACCTACAATTCCAACAACGAAAGTATCTATGTCATCATAGGCGAACTCATAAAGAAAGGCATAGATAAAGACGAGATCTATCGCCGTGTGTATCAGGTATATTCGGAAAGCCGCCTGCGAATGATGGGCTATGTGCTTTATCAGAAGATGAAAGTCTATCCCGACAAGCATACGGCCGTCTTTTCGCTCTCACAGAGGGAACTTAACCGCTTTAAATACAGAGCCGGAGACACCGAAGGCTTCGTTAATTTGCCGCTGAGTATCAGAGGAATAACATTCTCGGCATTCATGCGCCAGGAGACAAACCTGATAAAAATTTCGCTGCGTTCGACAGGCGATTTTCCGTGTAATAAATTCGCTTCCGAATATTTCAACGGCGGAGGCCACAAGAACGCTTCCGGCGGAGAATTTCATGGTTCTCTCGATGAGGCTCTGGCGGTTTTTGAATACGGATTGGAACAGTTTAATCCTAATAATTTTGAAAAATCCTGAAAAGAGGTGTGTATGTCGCAAATAATACTTATTTTTGCGGTCAAAATATTCAATTAGCTTATGAAGAAAAGTTTTTATTTTTTAGTGACAGCAGGAATTGTGTTGAATCTCATTTTCTCTATCTCATGTAACGATAGCAAATCTTACGAAGAACTGAAGGAGGAAGAAAGGGTTATAATCAAGAGGATTATCGCCGAAAAAGGTATCGAAGTTCTCTCCGAATATCCTGTGGATGGGGTATTCGGTGAAAAACAGTTCGTCGAGTTGGATAACGGCATATATCTCAACGTTGTCGATTCTGGTAACGGTAACCGCGCAGTGGTCAATTCGACAACAATTCTGATTCGCACAAGCGGATACATCTACGATACTACCGATACACCGTATTATTTCAATACGTTCGCGAACACGGCATATCCCTTCGAGTTCAAATACGGCCTCGCTTACAACGTCGTCTCCGAACACGCCTCTTATAGCGACAGCTATGCACTCCTGTTCGGTCAATCCTTAGAGCACGCTCTTGCGTATGTCGGCGACAGCGCAATAGTACAGATGATCGTCCCCGGTTATTCCGAAATAAACGAACTACCGGCAGGCAGCACTTACCAGTCGTCTAACAGGAACCAATATTACCCGATTTTTTACAATAAAATTAGATATATCTTTTATTAACAAACACTTATGACACTCATAAAATCAATATCAGGCATCCGGGGCACTATCGGCGGGGCGCCCGACGAAGGTCTTAATCCGCTCGCTATCGTGAAATTCGTTTCCGCATACTCAACCTTCATCAAAGGAAAAGCCGACGGCCGGTCTAACTGCGTTGTGGTAGGACGCGACGCGCGCGTTTCTGGACCGATGGTAAAACAGGTCGTTGTCGGAACCCTGACAGGCATGGGAATTGACGTTGTAGATATCGACCTCGCAACAACACCGACAACCGAACTCGCCGTCATCAACGAACAGGCTTTAGGCGGCATCATCATCACCGCAAGCCATAACCCAAAGCAATGGAACGCGCTGAAACTGCTAAACGAACATGGCGAATTTCTTAACGACGCCGAAGGACGCAAAGTCATTGAATTGGCTGAAAAAGAGAAGTTTATATATGCGCCGGTCGAAAAACTCGGCAAAGTTATTACGGACTTACGATATAAAGAACGGCATATCACGAGCGTCCTTAATCTCGAACTCGTTGACGTAGAGGCAATTCGTGCGGCAAAATTCCGGGTCGCCATTGATTGCGTCAATTCTGTAGGCGGCATTGTCATTCCTGATCTGCTTTATGCGCTGGGAGTCAAAGAGTTGTTCAAATTGCATTGCAATCCTCACGGCAATTTCTCGCATAATCCCGAGCCGATACCGGAAAATCTGACAGAGATTTCTTCGTTGATGAAGCAGGCGAAGGCGGACGTGGGCTTTGTGGTTGACCCCGATGTTGACCGCTTGGCAATTGTCTGCGAGAACGGGGATATGTTCGGCGAGGAATATACTTTGGTTTCGGTAGCCGATTACGTGCTGTCGCACACTCCAGGAAATACCGTCAGCAATCTAAGTTCGAGCCGCGCCCTCCGTGATGTGACATTGAAATACGGCGGTCAATACAACGCTACAGCAGTCGGCGAAGTTAATGTCGTCGCGAAGATGAAAGAAACGAACGCTGTCATTGGCGGCGAAGGCAACGGCGGGGTCATATATCCCAAAAGCCATTATGGTCGTGACGCCTTAGTGGGCATAGCGTTATTCCTGACGCACTTGGCTAAGAAAAAGCTTAAAACCAGTGAATTACGCGCTTCATATCCGCAATATTTTATCTCGAAACAAAAGATCGAACTGACGCCTTCAATTGACGTCGATGCTATTTTGTCGAAAGTCAAGGAGCGTTTCGCACAATATGACATCACGGACATCGACGGTGTGAAGATAGATTTCGCCGACCGTTGGGTGCATCTGCGCAAAAGTAATACCGAACCGATTATTCGTATCTATTCCGAAGCCCATACAATGCGGGAAGCCGAAGACCTCGGCGCCGAAATGATAGGAATAATCAAGGAATTAAGCTCGTAGGGAGAATGAGGAAGTTGAAAGTCACGGAATTGAACCGTTTAACGCCGGAGCAATTCAGGACAAGCGAAAAGATTCCGTTGATAGTTGTGCTCGACCATGTGCGCAGCCTGAATAATGTCGGGTCGGTGTTTCGTACGGCTGACGCTTTCCGCCTCGAAGCGGTTTACCTGTGTGGCATAACGGCTGTTCCCCCCAACGTCGAAATCCACAAGACAGCCCTCGGCGCGGAAGATAACGTCGCCTGGCGGTATTATAAGGATACTATCGACGCCGTAAACGAGCTAAAAGCGCAAAATTATACGCTGTGCGCCTTGGAACAAACCGAAGGCAGCACGCCGCTCGACGATTTTGCCCTCGAAGCAAACCGGAAATACGCTCTTGTCATAGGTCACGAAGTCAAAGGCGTACGGCAGGAAGTGGTCGATGTATGCGATGTCTGCCTTGAAATCCCGCAGTTCGGGACAAAACATTCATTAAACGTCTCTGTAGCAGCCGGAATAGCCGTCTGGGAGTTTTTCAGAAGTGCGCACCTCACTTCTTTTCAATAATAATAACCCCGTTTTTACCTTCATCGCCGTACAGTTCGTATGACGATGAATCCTTTAGCACCGTAATTGATTGGATAGCGCTCGGATCCAGAGTATTCATTTCAATGTCGGATGCGGGTTTGCCGTCTATGATGACAAGCGGTTTTGACGCCATCACATTCGTTTTGTCGTAATGAATCAATGTATCGGCGCCATCTTTTGACGTAACAAAGAGAACTCCGACACCATCAGAGTCGGCGGATTTCTTTGTGGTAATGGTAATTACGCCATTCTTCCCTTTGTCGCCATACGTTTCGACCGCTTTATCCCCTTTCAGCACGGTCACTATTTTTATTTTGTCGGGAGACAGTTTTGTCAACTCCTCCTCCGTCGTTTCTTTTCCGTCAACAAGAATGAGCCTCGGGACGGAATCCGATGGCAGGCTGATTTTATTTATCTGTCCGGCAGACTTATTATCCTGAGCTAAAGCATATTCCGGCTTTGCAAAAGCCCACAAAAACGCCGCAAGAGCAGGCGCAACAAACAGTACGGCTAACTTGGCAGCCGGTCGATAATCTTTCTTTTTCATCATTGTGATACGTTTATATTTGTTAAAATTGAATGGATTTGTGAGTATAAAAATCGGCGATTTGAAAGCCGTATTGAGCAGCGCGGCATGATAAACCGCACTCTGTTCGCCCTTCTCAAGCACGGCGCGGTCGGCAAGGTACTCGTGATTTTGCTTGATAGCCGTCAGGTAGAGCCACGCGAAGGGATTGAACCATTGCAGCAGGCAAACTGTCTGGCAAAGCGCTATGTCGAGCCAATGCCGCTGCCGGATATGAGCCGTCTCATGTTCCAGAATCAGTCGCCGCTCAACCGCAGGCAAACCGGCTTCGAGAAAAATATATCCGAAAAGCGAAAATGAAGATGTAATATCCTTATTTTCAATAATATTAGCATCACGTCCGGTTTTGCTTAAGAGCCGTATTCGGTATAAGCCAAACAGATAATATGCCGCCAGAAAAACGATGCCTGCGCAATACAAAACAGCAAGCAAATCGAACAAGCCCACAGTAGTCGGTACAGTAATCGTCTCTGATTCAACAACTTGCTGATTTTGCAAGGTCGGAATTATAACTTTATACGAAATTTGCAACATCGGGATTACAAAAGCAGCCGCCAGACCCGAAAGCAGAAAAATGCGGTTGAAACGGAAAAAAATCTCGCGTTTCAGAAACAGACTGTAAATCAGGTAAAAAACCGCTATCCAAAGCGAAGATTTCAATATGTAAATCAAGAAATTTTCCATGGTATTATCGGTTTTGAAGTTCTTTTTTTATATCTTCGATGAGTATATCCATCTCATTGATTGTCAGATTATTTTCTTTTGCGAAGAAGGAAGCCATCGATGCGAAAGAGTTGTTGAAATAGTTTCGCATCACCCCGAAAAGTTGCGCCTTGCTATATGCCTCCTTTTGCAGAATAGGCTGATACACATTGTTTTTACCTACCATTTCACGGCTGACAAATCCCTTGTTTTCAAGTATCGTCAGCACGGTGGCGACCGTCGTTCGCGCCGGTTTGGGGTCTTCAAAACCTTCAAGAGCCTGCTGCACCGTGGCGCTACCCTTCACCCACAGTATCCGCATCATCTGTTCTTCAGCCTTTGTCAATTGTACTTTATCCATATCCTTGTCGAATTGAAATGTTCGTTAAACGCGGCAAATGTATGTCTAAATTTTTAGACAACCAAATTTTTTATGTTAAAAATCACTTTTAGGGTTATTTTTCTTACTTTTGCAGCCAAAAACAGGAATAAATATGAACAGAAAAACAGGATATATCGCTTTCGGGCTGTTGGCGCTACTTGTTGCGGCAATGGGCTTAGCGACTTGGACAGAGCACAAACTCGACAGCCGTCATGCTTTCAAATTGTTTTATAACAGTCTGTGGTTTAGTGTATTATGGTTCATAATGACTATTACGGCTTGCTATTATATTCTTAGCAGGCGGCTCTATCGCAGGCTGTCGGTGGCGCTACTTCACGGCTCGTTGCTGCTTATCCTTGCAGGCGCAATGACGACACGGCTTACAGGCAGGACAGGGCAGATACATCTTCGCGAAAACAAACCACTGTCTTCGTTTGCAGACGATCGTGGCAGCGTCTCCACATTGCCTTTCTCGCTGATACTCAAATCATTTCGTATAGAATACTATCCCGGTACAAGTTCGCCTTCAAATTATATCAGCATAGTCGAAGTCAAAGACGCCTCCTCCGAGCCTTCGGTGCACGAAATATCTATGAATCACATACTTAACTATCGGGGATACCGTTTTTATCAGGCTTCGTTTGATGAGGACATGCGCGGTTCTGTTTTGAGCGTCAATCACGATTCCTGGGGCATCGGGCTATCGTATTCGGGCTATTTTCTGCTGTTTTTCTCCATGCTCATTGTGCTTTTCGACCGCAAAGAACGGTTTCGTTTTCTGCTGAAAAAACTGTCTTCCAAAGCCTCAAAGGTTGCTATTATAAGTATCATGGCATTTAGCGCTAAAGATGCTTATGCTCAGGATTTTACTCCGGAGCAGTGTGCGCTGTGGGGGCGCGTATGGGTGGAGTATAACGGGCGGATTTGCCCTTTGCAGACGGTTGCCAATGATTTCACCGTCAAACTGACCGGAAAAGACCGCTACAAAGATTATTCGGCGGAGGAAGTCTTTCTCGGTTGGCTTTTCAGACCGGAAAAGTGGCGCTACGAGCCGATGTTTGAAGTCAAAAGCGCCGAATTACAGCAATTAACAGGCAGGAAAGGCTTCGCTTCGCTGGCGGATTTTGCGGATAAAAACGGCTATGATAAGTTAGAACCTTATTACAGAGAGATTTACAGCGGCGGCAAGCAAGACGCGCAATTGAAGGAAGTGGCTAAAACGAGCGACAAGATGCACCTCATAGAGATGCTTCTCGACGGCAGTCTGTTGAAGATTTTCCCCATGACAGGCAACGACGGGCGGTTGCAATGGATGTCGCCCGACATGCGTTTCCCTGCTCAGGCAGACAGCTCTGAAGTCCTCTTCGCCACTCACTTTTTACACCTCTATCATGAAGCTATAGGTTCCGCAGACGCCGACATGTATTTATCTAAATTACAGGCATTTCAGCAGAAAAAAGCGGGCAAATACCTGCCTTCCTCAATGCGCCTCGAAACCGAACTCCTCTACAACCGTCTGCATATCTTCTCTTGGATGTTCAAGTTCTGCCTAACAGTGGGATTTATTTGCCTGTTTTTCTTCATATTAAGCACTATGCGCAATCGCACATACCAGATTGCGGAACGCATTTTCCACATCCTGCTTTGGTTGTTTTTCGCCGCCGTGACGCTTGGTCTGGGGCTACGCACCTACATAAGCGGCTCAATACCTGTCAGTAACGGCTACGAGACGATGCTTCTGCTGTCGTGGCTCAGTCTGCTGACAGGTTTGCTTGCGCGTCGATACTCGTTGCTGATAGTCGTTTTCAGTTTCCTGCTGTCGGGCTTCACGCTGTTGGTGGCGCATATCGGTTCGATGAGTCCGCATATCACGCCATTGATGCCGGTTCTGCAATCACCGCTACTCAACATCCACGTGCTGCTTATCATGGTATCCTACGGTCTCTGCGGATTTATGGCGTTGAATGGCATTACGGCGCTGACAGTCAACGCATTCATAAAAGACGGTGAATATCTTGATAGGATGAAAGAAATAAGCGAACTGTTCATGTACCCAGCGACCTTCCTGATGGGAGCAGGGATTTTCGTAGGCGCGATATGGGCAAATATTTCGTGGGGACGCTACTGGGGTTGGGATCCTAAAGAAGTATGGGCGCTAATCACCTTTCTGTTAATGAGTTTCACTTTCCACAGCAAGTCGATTAAATTTTTCCGAACCCCCGTTGTCTATCATATTTTCACGCTAATAATCCTCCTATCCGTCCTAATGACCTATTTCGGTGTGAACTACATCCTCGGCGGCATGCACAGTTACGGCGGATAATTTTTGCCGTCCTGCCGATTTTTGTGTGTGATATGAAAATTTTATGCTATCTTTGCATTAAAATTTTTACCATGCAATTGAAAAAAGTAGTCGTAGCGATAGATTCGTTCAAAGGATGTATGTCGAGTGTCGAGTTGGGACATGCCGCATTAGAGGGCGTAAGGGATGTTTTTCCTGCGTGCGAGGTGGTGTGTGTGCCTGTCGCCGACGGGGGCGAAGGACTTTTGGAGGCGCTGATGGCCGATGAGGGTTATTTTGTTGATATACAGGCGACTGATCCATTAAAAAATCGCATCGACACCCGCTACGGATTGTTGAGCGAAGGTAAGACCGCGCTCATCGAGATGGCGGCGATAAGCGGGCTTACGCTCGTGCCTCCCGACAAGCGTAATCCGATGATAACCACTACGTTTGGCACCGGAGAACTTATCCGTGACGCCTTGGACAGGGGTTGCCGTGATTTCATTATCGGCATCGGCGGCAGCGCTACAAACGATGCAGGAATGGGTATGCTTCAGGCATTGGGTTATAAGTTCGTCGATAGCCTCGGACACGAATTGGACGGTTGCGGGGAAGCGATGGAGCAGGTTACCGACATTATTTCTGCCGACCGGCACCCGGCGCTGAACGAATCGCGTTTCACCGTCGCATGTGACGTCACCAATCCTTTCTGCGGCAAGAACGGCGCGGCATATATCTTCGCTCGTCAAAAAGGCGCCGACGATGAGATGATAGAAACTCTCGACCGTGGAATGAAATCATTCGCTAAGGTTGTGCGGAGGGTCACTGGGAAGGATATTGAGAATTTCAGCGGTGCGGGCGCGGCCGGAGGTATAGGAGGCGCTTTCCTCGCCTTCCTTAACGCCGAACTCAAACCCGGCATTAAGTTACTGCTTGATTATAATCGCTTTGATGAAAGAATTGAAGGTGCGGATTTGGTGATTACCGGCGAAGGACGCGCCGACCGGCAGACTATCATGGGAAAAGTTCCCTTTGGAATCCTTCAGGCGGCAAAACCGCGTAATATTCCCGTATTCCTTATTGCCGGAGGCGTAGAGGACGCGGAAATACTTAATAATGAAGGCTTCACAGGCGTATTTCCGATAGCAAGCGGCCCCTGTTCGCTCGAAGAAGCAATGAACCCGCAGACGGCTTACGGGAATGTCAAACGGACAATAACACAGATTTGTCGTACAATAACAATTATAATATGACAGCAATAGGAGCGATAATCGGTTTGGCAATAGCCATAATATTGATACTTAGGCGATTCAATACAGCCTACAGCCTTATCCTTGGGGCGGTTATAGGTGGCGTAGCAGGCGGTTTTGCGCTGACCGAGACCATAACGTTCATGGTAGAGGGTGTCAAAGACATTAGCCCAGCGATAATACGGATACTTGCCGCAGGCGTTCTGTCCGGCGTGTTGATAAAGACCGGCGCCGCGTCACGCATCGCTTTGACAATAATACGTTCGCTTGGACGTAAAAAATCGCTTGTAGCGCTGATTCTGTCTGTGTTCCTGCTCACAGCCATCGGCGTCTTCATCGACGTAGCCGTCCTGACGGTCGCGCCTATCGCCATCGCTGTAGGTAAGGGTATGGATTACTCGAAAATGCGGATATTGCTCGCTATGATTGCCGGCGGGAAATGCGGAAATATCATCTCGCCTAATCCTAATACCATAATCGCAGCAGAGAATTTCAATGCAAGCCTGCCCTCGGTCATGTACGTGAATATTATTCCGGCAGTGATAGGCCTCGCCGTTTCAGTGCTGATAATAAGTGTTTTTAAGTTTGAGGGAGGCGAGCGGGTCACGGTAAGCGAGGAAAGCAGGGATGAAGAAGGCTTGCCGGCTTTTTGGTGCAGTATCTTAGGCCCGGCAGTCACAATCGCAATGCTGATACTTCGCCCCTTGACCGGTATAGTCATCGACCCGTTGATTGCGCTGCCCGCAGGCGGTTTGGCGGGCATTATCGCAATGTCGCGCACGAAGCAGCTTACCGCAAGCCTCTCCTATGGCCTCGAAAAGATGTCGTCGGTAGCGGTACTGCTTATAGGCACCGGTACGATAGCGGGCATCATCAAGAATTCGACGCTTAAGGATGTGATAATTAGCGGCTTGGATAGCCTATCGCTCGGCGAATCGTTTGTCGCTCCCGTAGCCGGTGCGTTGATGTCGGCGGTAACGGCCTCTACGACGGCCGGCGCTACGCTTGCTTCGGTATCGTTTGCCGGCGTAATCCTTGCCGCCGGAATCCCCGCCGTATGGGGCGCCGCGATGATAAATTCCGGCGCTACGGTGCTCGACCACCTGCCTCACGGCTCATTTTTCCACGTCACAGCCGGCTCGGTCGAAATGAATCTGCGCGAACGCCTGAAACTGATTGCGTACGAATCTTTGATAGGCATCGTCCTCGCTGCATCATCATATATTTTTGCCGCAATTTATTGAAATATTCAAAAAATGATTATCTTTGCACGACAAAATAAATATTAATCTATGGAAATAATTACAAGAAGAACCGCCATTAAAACGGCGTTGGCAGGAGGGGCAGCATTGGCTGCAAGCGGTGTGAACGCGGCTATCAGCCGCTCGGAAAACACTAATAAAGGACAAGCGAAAGAGCCGCTGAAAGGGAATATACATCATTCCGTCAGCAAATGGTGTTTCGGATCATATCCTTTGGATGAGTTTTGCGATATATGCAAGAAGATAGGCATAGAATCGGTGGAATTGCTCGACCCTAAGGACTGGCCGACGGTTAAGGCTCACGGCCTGACGGTGGCGATGGCTCAGGGTGCAGGCTTGGGTATTGACAAAGGGTTCAATGACCCGTCGCTTCATGACGAGTTAGTTGCGAGTTACGAGAAAGTGATACCCTTGGTTGCCGAAGCAGGCTTGCCGAATCTGATTTGTTTTTCGGGCAGGCGCAACGGCGTGACCGACTTGCAAGGCTGGCAGAACTGCGAGAAGGGGCTGAAACGCATCACTCCGATTGCCGAGAAGTACAATGTCACGCTGACGATGGAGTTGCTGAACAGCGTCGGCCATAAGGATTACTTGTGCGACCATACGGTATGGGGCGCCGAACTGTGCCGCCGTGTAGGATCTCCGAAGTTCAAACTGCTGTACGACATCTACCACATGCAGATTATGGAGGGTAATATTATCGAAAATATCCGCAAATACCATGAGTTTTTCTCGCACGTGCACACCGGAGGCAATCCCGGTCGCAACGAGATCGACGAGACGCAGGAGCTATACTATCCGGCGATAATGCGGGCGCTCGTGGACGTAGGCTACAAGGGTTATGTGGGGCAGGAGTTTGTCCCGAAGCAGGAAGATAAGATCGCCTCGTTGGAGAAGTGCATACGGATATGCGACGTGTAACGGGCTATTTTTCTTTCTCTTTGAGTTCCTGTGATTTTTGAGCCGCTCGTTCGGCATCTCGTTTAGCCCGTTCGGCTTTCTCGGCTGCCCGTTCGGCTTTTAGGGCAGCTTTTTCCGACGCCGCCTTACTTTTGATGGCGGTGTCAATGACTTGTTTTTTCTCTTTCAAGTCCTTGAGTTGTTCGGTTTTGACGGCTAAGTCTTTGGTCAGTTCGCTGTTGTCCTTGTCGGCTTTCAGCTTGAGTTTGATTGTCTTAATCTCGGACGCCAGGATGTCAATTTCCTGTTTATATTTGACACTCAAGGCCTTGTCGCTAAGTTCTGTTTTATCCTGCGCACGAACTATCCCGAATACATTTGTCAGCGCAATTGTCATCAATATCAAAACAATTTTCTTCATTGTACATTAATTTATATGTTTGTAATTGTCGGCGCAAAGATAAAATGTTTCGAGATAATAAGCAAATAAAAACCGGGAAAAAATCAAAAATCGAGCGATAACTGCGTAGGCGGCAGCAGGGTAAAGGATTTGCGGTGATGAGGCGTGACGCCGTGGAGGCGGATTGCGTTACGGTGCGCCGCGGTGGGATAGCCTTTGTTTTCGCGCCATCGGTAGGCGGGATATTCGGCGTCGAGGCGGTACATGTATTCGTCGCGGTGGGTTTTGGCGAGGATTGAAGCCGCTGCTATCGACATGTATTTGCTATCGCCCTTGATGACGGTCGTGTGGTCGATGCCGGGGTATGGAACGAAGCGGTTGCCGTCGATAAGTAGGTGCTCGGGGCGGATTTTAAGGCTGTCGATAGCGTGGTGCATCGCGAGGATAGAGGCTTTCAGTATGTTTATGCCGTCGATTTCTTCGGGCGAGACTATGCCGACAGCCCATGCCGCGGCTTCGTTTTCGATGACTGAGCGTAAGTGGTCGCGTTGCCGTTCGGTCAGTTGCTTGCTGTCGTTGAGTCTGTCGTTGCGGAAGCCTGGGGTCAGGATGACTGCGGCGGCATAGACAGGACCGGCGAGGCAACCGCGCCCTGCTTCATCACAGCCGGCTTCGAGGCGGGAAGGTTCGAGATACGGGATGAGCATGGGTCAGAACATTCGGGCGACGCGGGCGACGCCGTCGCACAAGGCGTCGATGTCACCTCGGTTGTTGTATAGGGCGAAGGAGGCTCGGACGGCGCCTTCGATGCCGAGTGCGCGCATCAGCGGCTCGGCGCAGTGGTGACCGGTTCGGACGGCAATCCCGAGGCGGTCGAGGAGCAGGCCTGTGTCGTAGTGGTGGATATTGCCGATGAGGAAAGACAGGACGCCGCTTTTATGGCCTGCGTGTCCGAAGATGCGGATATCAGGGACGGACAGGAGGCGTTCGGTGGCGTAGAAGAGGAGGTCGTGTTCGTGCCTGGCTATGTTGTCGAGACCGAGGGCTTGGACGTAGTCGAGGGCGACGGCGAGGGCTGTCGAGCCGATATAGTCGGGCGTGCCGGCTTCAAATTTGTAGGGGAGGTTATTGAAAACGGTCTTCTCGAACGAAACGGATGCAATCATCTCGCCTCCGCCCTGATAGGGGGGCATACGGTCTAACCACTCCTCCTTGCCGTAGAGCACGCCAATGCCGGTCGGGCCGTAAATCTTGTGTGACGAAAAAGCATAGAAATCGGCGTCCAATGCCCGTACATCAACCTTGAGATGGGCTACGGCCTGGGCGCCGTCGATCAATACCGGAACGCCATGCGAGTGCGACATGTGGACGATCTCCCCGACCGGATTGATGGTGCCGAGGACGTTGGACACATGCGTGACGGCAACTAACCGCGTCCGCTCAGTAAACAGCCTCTCCAAGGCCTCCATGTCCAATTCTCCCGCCTCATTGAGGGGTATGACCTTGATAGCGACACCGCAACGGGCAGCCCGGATCTGCCAGGGAACGATATTGGAATGGTGTTCCATAGCGGAAACAATCACCTCATCGCCTTCGGACATAAACTCGGTTACGAAACACGACGCTACGAGATTTATAGCCTCGGTCGTACCTCTTGTGAAAATAATTTCCTCTGGCTTCCCGGCATTGAGGAAGCGCTGCACCGTCCGACGCGCTGCTTCATGAGCTTCGGTAGCCTGCTGGCTGAGGAAATGCACGCCACGATGAATGTTAGCGTTCACGTTATAATATTCTTCCTCAATCTTTTCGACCACACAGCGAGGCTTCTGCGTCGTCGCCGCATTGTCGAGGTAAACCAAAGGCCGGTCGTAAACTTTGCGTCCGAGTATCGGAAAGTCGCTCCTAATATTGTCGTTCATAAAATCGTTTTTAAATCACGTTGCAAAAGTAATCAAAAAATGTCAACCGACAAAAACTCATAAGATTTTAGATTTTAGAGTTTATGTTCAAATTTTTCGGACTGAAGATAAATTTTACCTCTGAACCGCAAAAGCGTAATTATCGGTTTTTGATAAAAAAATCCATATTTCGGAGAATTTGTATCGTTTTTCGATATTGAACCGGAAATTTGTATCGTTTTTTATAATTCCGACGAACCCAGTTTCAAAATCCGAAAAAATTTAACATAGTTTTAACTTTTTTTATTCAAAAAATGATACAAATATGTTTGGAAATCGTCGTTACTTTGCAGCGCGAAAGAGATAAAATTTATTTTATATTCTTTCATAGTGATTTGAAGAAAATAAAAATGCTATTTAATGTTATATAATTAATGTATAGAGTGGTTGGATTTTAGATTTTAGATTTTGGAGTTTAGATTTATTGCTCATCACTCGAAAAAGATAGTTTAGGAGGTTTTGATTATGAAATTAGAATTTAAATGGTGGATTGCTTCGTTCCTCGAAATGACGGGGAAAATGCTCGCAATGACGGGGAAAAACCTCGGAACGACGGGGAGGCGGACATTGTCAATTATCAATTTAATTATGCTGTTGTTGGTAGCGGGATGTGTCTGGAACGACGACATATCGGATTGCATTACCGATGGCGGAGGCAGTGGTGGCGGCACCTATGCCAATAACAGGCCGGTGAAAGTTAATATCCATTGGGACGGGAAGGTTGTTGACGATCCTCTGCCCTCGCAGATGAGCGTGTGGTGGTATCCGGAAGACAAGCGCGAGATGTGGAGCGTGGACTTCAGTAACCCTTACGGAGGCATTGACTACCTCTATCCCGATACGTTCATGCCTATTTGCCTCGACTTCTACGGCAATGTAAACCTTGCTTTCCGCAGTAGCGGCAAATACAGTGATGTTGAGGTCTATAACCGCGCGCCTACAGGCTCCACGCCTTACGACCTGTGGGAGAAATTGCCGAATGAAAAGGTCGCCTTGGACGTATCATCGCCCTACAGGTTTTATATTGACGCTGTCAACCCCGGCTTGGACATCGAATCGACTCCATCGTCGGATACTGTAGTGGTGGATTTCTACCCCGAGAACAAACTTCACGAATATACATTTATGATATATGATGTGAGCGGGAGCAAGAATATAAAGTACTTGACCGGCGCGATGTCGGGTCTGGCGGCTACGCTTCGCCCTGTGACCGGCGTTGTGGCGACAACGCCTACGACGCTGCTGTTCGACCAGGGACGTTTCAAGGTCTATGAAGACGCCCGCAATCAGATAGACAAATATCCCGAACTGGCGGCGCATAAACTGTTTTTCACCGCGTATAACCCTACGTGGCAGACGGGCGAAAAAGCCAATGCCGACCCGCATAAGGGCGGCTGGACGGGCGACTGGATAACGGGTGCGTTCTCATGCTTCGGTGTTACCGATCCTGATGCTAATGTGTTCAGACTCACTGTTATAGCAACCGGTAAGAACAACTATTACCCATCGGCATGGGGCTACTATCACGGTCAGTGGGAAGAGACTATCGCTGACCAGATGAAAGGCGCTCTGACCGACCCTAATTGGCGTGACAAGAACGGCGGCTTCGACATCATCGTGTGGAACGACGGGCGTTTGGATATACCCGACGCAGACGCGGGCGGTGGCGGTAGCAGCGACGACGGCTTCAATGTGAATATCGACGACTGGGGCGACCCGGTAATGGTGGGCGGTACCTCGGTGCGTACTTCTACTCGTACTGCCGCGCGCCGTTTCAAAGCAAAGGTCGAAACGAGATCTACGCGTAGCGCTGTAACACGTGTGCGCGCGCCGTTGGACACTACCAACTTGTCGAACTTCTACGTCTCGGGGCTGCCCGATGACACGGCCTCGTGGGAGACGGGCGCGACGCTCTTCAACGAAGAGTATATATATAAGTCGTTTACGGAAGGACGATGGGACTATTATCCCAAGAAATACTGGCCTTCGGACGGCAAGATACGGTTTTTCGCCGTTGCGCCGGCGTCTTTGGATGGACTTACTACGGGTCTGAAAAACAACGGCGCGTATGACACGCCGCCTACACTGACGTACACTATGCCGTTAGTAGGTGGTGGCGAGGCGCCGCCTCCGGGAACGACCGAGCCGGGCGATTACTATATAGTTGACCCTAAGGGGCAGCAGGATATGCTCGTGGCAGTCAAGCAATTGCACTCGCCGCAGACAGACCCCGTGCCGCTGCACTTTCAACATGCTTTGAGCCGCGTATCGGTTAGCGTGCGGGTATCGTCAGCGACGGCTGCAACGGACAAACGTTACCGCATAACACGTGCGGAGTTGATAAACGTCTATACAAAGGCTAATCTGCAGATGAATTTCGACAATACTTCCGGCAGCTTAAGCACCGGTATCCCGCCTACGGGTGGCTTCTATTACGACAACGCTACGCCGGTGGTACTCTGGAACGCTCACGACGAACAGGCTTTTATGCGCCTCACATTAGACGGTACGTCGGTGCAGGTCTTCCCGAACACTTACACCCAACTGTCGGCGGCTACCGAACCGCTCTATGTGCTGCCGCAGACGTTCGGCAGCGATTTGCAGGTGTATCTTGAATACGAAGAGTATGAGGTCGTTGGCGCGGCGGAGCAGTATGTGAAGGCATATTCGGTAATGCTCACGGTGACCCTGCCTGTCGGGGCGTTCGAGATTGGAAAGTGGTATGAGATTCGGGGGGAGATTTAGATTTTAGATTTAGGATTTTAGAAAATTCTTAATATAAAGGTTATGAAAAGGTTTAGAATATATAATGACAGACGCGAAAACATTGGTCGGATAGCGGCGGCGGTTCTTTTGGGGATTGCGATGCTGACGGCGGGGATGTTCGGACTTAGCGCCTGCGAGCAGGGGGCGGAAATAAATACGGATACGCCCGAGAACAAGGGTACGGAACTATCGTTCCGTGTGTCTGGCAGCAGACCGGAGACTTACGCTATTCCGCTGACTGTCAGCAATCTTGAAGCGTTCTGCGTCAATGCTATCCTCGACAGCGGCTCGGTATCGCAAGCCGTTCCAAACCCCTTACTGCT
>JAISUX010000120.1 GCA_031271805.1 Tannerella sp. | reverse complement strand
GTATTGGGGTGGCGGACCTTCGGCATGTGTAGTAGATTCTGCACAATATGCACGTTTTGGTTCTAATTATCAGGTAGAAGTAACAAAGCTTATGGGAGCGGAGGTATTAAATAATGGTTTGCCGACGCCGTCTCGTTGTCGTGAGACGTTCTGCTTGAAGTTTGATTCGGTAGTGAATCCTGATATCCAACGTTGGGTAGAAATTAATACCATAGCGGGCGTATCGTCCGACCCGGCAGATGGCATCCGCCACTTCGTCGAAGGTCATCAAGACTTTACCTTTACCCTCACCTTCTCCGGCGGAGCGCCGCTCAAAGTAATGGCCGAAGGCTTCTACTCCGGCATCCGCGAAGAAATCCTCGGTAAATCCCTCGGCGGAGGAAGGTATGAATATACCCTCATCCAAGTCGTCGAACCCTGGACAATCACCGTCTCGTCCGAACTCGCCAGCGACGAAGTAGGTATAATGCAAATAGCAGCCGGCACCAAAGTATGGAGCTTCCAAAATAAACTCTATATCTCGTCCGACTCAGCTACTCCTGTCAATATCTACTCCATCAACGGCATGCTTACCCAAAAACCCAAAGTAAGCGCCGGCCTGACAAGCGTAACCCTCGAACGAGGCCTCTACATAGTAGAAATCAAAGGCATCCGCTACAAGGTTATTATAAAGTAATAATCATTCTCGCTGTCTCATAAGCAGCACTCTTAGACGAACTATTTATTTATGACAAACAGGAGGCAAATCACCCCGATTTACCTCCTGTTTTGTTTTTTATCCTTCCTATAAAACTTTCGCCATTGCGAGCCTGCGAAGCAATCGCATTACGGAAAATATTTTTCTAAAAAAATATTGACGTTCGGTAAAAAAGAATTTTCGATAATATTTGTGTTTTAGAATAAAAATATCTACATTTGCACCTATGAACGAGCAGATTCTTGAAAATATCCGCCAACTCAAACGCCGACTCGCCCCTGATGGGCGCTTGATACTTTTCGGTTCGCAGGCGCGTGGTGATGCCACCCCCGAATCGGATTGGGATTTGTTGTTACTCATCGACAAGGACAATGCAAACTTGATAGAAGATTACAACACATACGGCTATCCGTTTGACGAACTGGGTTTTAGATTCAATACACCGGTAAACACTCTGGTTTATACTGTAAAAGATTGGGAAAAAGGCAAAATTTTCCCGTTTTATAAAAATGTCATGCAGGAAGGCATAGAAATAACTTGATTTATTGATTTCCGGGTCTATGCGTCATTTTTTGCCTTGTCATTCAGTGCTGTTTTAGATTCCCAGTATCTATACATTTCAGTCGTCCCAAAAATTGTTGATGTCGCCCGTCTTGCCGATTTTGTTGTCGGCTTCTCGTGTTGCAATTACTAATTGAACTTATACACACTTATACTCTCATCTCTGTAAGTTCACGATTCATCTGTGCCGCCTGTTCGTGCGTTATCGACCCTGCCAACATATCAGCTATGTTGCATGGCTTAGTCTGCTCCTTAACTATCCTCAGCAAGTCCAAACTTTCTAATTGCTCAATAAGCGATAACGTCTTGCTGCTTTTTAACTCTATAGTCAATGTTGTCATAAAAAAAATCTTTGTTACCACAAAAGTACATCTTCTTTTCGATACCACCAAATATTTTGAATAAAAAAATCTCACAACTCAGCGATCTGCCGATCTCAACGATACCCACCTTTTTGGCTACTGATTGCGTCCACGCCATACCAATGGCAACCTTAAGTTTCAAAACAAGGAGGTAAAGGTTGTTGTTCGCTCTTTTTTTGAAATAAATCATTTGTAGTTGTCCTTTAAAAGTTGTATTTGTTCATCGAAAAACTCGTCAATGCCGACGCATCCGCTTGGCGCTTTTGTTTTTGCTTTTACGGTGTTTTTTTTCGACATAATAGTCCAACCCATCTTTGCTGATAAGGATTTTAAGAACCGTATATCCGAGATGGGGACATTGATATTTATGTTTTGAACTGCTGTTGCCATATTTCTATTTTTAATTTTATACCGACAAAAATAGAAAAATATTTTGACAAAACGGCAATTTGCGGCAGATTTTTTTCAAAAACCTCAATGTGTGCAAAGAAATTTTGATATTAAAAATAATATCATTATCTTTGCCGCAGAAATGAAGAATATATGAAATATTCCGAATTGGAAAAGAAACTCAGGTCGTTTGGATGCCAATTGAGCGAGAACGGCAAGAGACATCCGGCTATGGATAAGCCCGATAACCGGATTGAAATTTGCAATGAGTTATCATAGGAGCGAAGAAGTGGCGGAGGGAACGTTGCGAGATATACTGAAAAAAGCAGGGGTTAAACTCTAACCATCTTGATTGATAACAATAAAAATAAATTGAAAATGAAAAAGATAAAAGCATTTATAGAAAGGGGCGGCGACGGACGGTATGGCGTCTATGTCGATTTGGACGATAACACGCTTAACTACGGCATCCATGGCGAAGGATATACCGTGAACGAAGCCGTAGAAGACTTCCGGGAAGGCTATTTGGAGATGAAAGAATCGTACGAACGCGACGGAAAACCTTTTATTGAAGCAGAGTTTGAGTTCGTTTACGATACAGCATCTTTCCTGAAATACTACACGATGTATTTTTCGCTTGCCGGACTGTCGCGCATGACGGGCATACATCAAGGCCAGTTGAGCCACTACCTTACCGGCAGACGCAACCCAAGCCACAAAACCATTCAACGAATCGATCGCTCCGTCCATGCCTTTGCCGCCGGACTAAGCAAGGCGCAACTTATATGATACCATGCCCATCAGGGCATACATATCAATAAAGAAAATCAACCCACGCCTAACAAAATTTCGGAAAATTTACTTGTATATCAAAAAATGTTACTATCTTTGCATTGCTGAAATATAGTTCAACCAAATAAAGCAAGAAATGGAATATACAGCGATAGTTCAAAAGACGGATGATGGCTGGTATGTAGCCCAGTGTGAACAGATACCGGCGGCCATTACGCAAGGAAGGACATTGGAAGAACTCGACGAAAATCTCAAGGACGCAATTTCCTTGATCCTCGAAGTCGAAAAAGAAGATGCCCTTAAAAGATTTAGCGGGACAAAAGTCTTTCGCCGTAATCTACAAATGGCATGAAACGCCTGAAACTGATACGGTTTATACGGGAGTGCGGCTGCGTCCTTGACCGTGAAGGCAAAAATCATTCCGTATTCAGGAATCCGAATAATGGTCTGCGTTCAACCATAGCCCGACATTCGGAAATAAATGACGTTATGGCAAATGTCATTTGTAATCAACTCGGCATACCAAAGATCAAGAAATGAAGCAGTTTTTGGATTTTATGACAGAAAAAGAATATTTATGGTCGCATTGCTATGTTGGCTGAGAAGAAAGGCACCAGTATCAATGCCATCATTCGCGAATCCATTGAGCGTCTTTTTAATCCGGACAAACTCATTAACACAACTTATTTTGATATTCACGGTTAAAGATTTGAAATAAATTCCAAAGTATTTGTATTTTGTAAATAAAAATATTTATCTTTGCACATCGAAATTTTAATAATTAGAGAAAAATGAAGAAGATTTTATTATTTGGGATGGCTTTATGCTGTGTGTTAATGCTTGATTCGTGCAAATCGAAAAGTAGCGCTTACAAGACTGCCTACGACCAGGCAAGGACGAATAATACCGCGACATACGAAGCCGAAGATGAGGATTTGGAAGATGATGACACCGAAGTGCTGACGGGCGAGGAAGTTTCATACGAGTCCGTTAAAAGCGAGAAAGTCAAACTTGCAAACGGCGAGGATGAATCGGGATTGAAGCGCTATTCCGTGGTTATCGGCAGTTTCAAGAATAAGACCAACGCTTATTCGTTGAAAGAGCGCATGATTGCCGAAGGATACAGGCCTGTGGTTGCGGAAAACGACTACGGGATGCTGCGCGTCATAGTCTCAAGTTTCGACAGCAAAGCGGATGCCGCCCGCAGCCGTGACAACATCAAGTCGAAATATGCACCTAACTTCCAGGATGCCTGGCTGTTAGAGCGTAAGTATTAATTCCGACCGACTGCCGTAAATTATTCGCTATATGCGTCATTGCGAGGTTTTGTGAGTGAGATAGCTTCACTTCGTTCGCAATGACGAAGGGGGTTATTCGCTCGGTTTTTGTCGGTGAATTTGTTTTTATGAAAATCGAACAAAATTTTTCGCTTCTCGATTATAACACTTTTCGTGTCAAAGCGAAGACGCGATGGTTCATGGAATATTCCGATGAAGACGAATTGCTCCGTATTCTTCGCGATGAATATTTCCGGGAATGTCTGTCGCTGCATATTGGCTCAGGTAGTAATCTGCTGTTTGTCAACAACTTCAATGGGATAATCCTACATTCCCGGATCAAAGGAATCGAGCTTGCGGACGAGACGGCCGACGAGGTATTGCTGCGAATCGGAGCCGCCGAACTGTGGGACGACGTTGTATCCTTCGCTGTGTCGAAAGGCTGGGGCGGCATCGAAAATCTCTCGCTTATTCCCGGTGAGACGGGCGCGGCCGCCGTCCAGAATATCGGTGCATACGGCATGGAAATCAAAGATGTGATAGATACGATTGAGGCTTATAATCAGCTTACTAACGAAAAGCGCATATTCAAAAATCATGAATGTAAATATGCCTATCGACATAGTTTTTTCAAGGAAATAGACCATGATCCTTATATCGTGACTTATGTGACCTTGCGTTTGCAAAAGCATCCCGCCTTCAAGACAGACTACGGCAATCTGTGTGAAGCGCTGAAAGACAGCGAATTGTCATTGTCGTCCGTTCGTGACGCCGTTATCGAGATTCGGCGTAAAAAATTGCCTGACCCGGCCGAACTCGGCAATGCGGGCAGTTTTTTCATGAATCCCGTCGAATCGGCGGAAAAATTCGGTGAATTGAAAGCCTTATATCCCGAAATCCCGTCCTATCCGGCAGGCGAGGGCAGGGTGAAGATCCCCGCCGCTTGGCTTATCGAAAGATGCGGATTCAAGGGCATGCGCGTCGGCAATGTCGGCGTTTACGACAAACAGGCCCTAATAATCGTTAACCACGGCAATGCTACCGGCGACGAAATAGCCACCTTCGCCGACACAATCATCAACACCGTAAACGAAAAATTCGGCATAACCCTGACGCCCGAAGTCAGGTATGTGGAATAGAGGATTATAAAGTTGGCGGGAGGCAGACCAAAAGCTGCATTTCCGAGTCGGCAGTCAGAGTTACCTTTCCTACATTTGCGGGAATGAAATAGCTATTCCCTTGATGAATAGTGGTTTTAGCGCTTTTGATAGATGTCATTGTGCCTTGTCCGCTTATTACTATCATTATGTAAAAGGCGCTATTATTCTCAATTGCGTAATGCGAGCGTACGATAATTTTCCTGAGCGAAAAGCAATCCGTATAACGTTCGTCAAGCAGGGACAGCACTGTTGCGCCGGGTGATTCGTCGATCACTAACGGCTTTGCTTGCCACTGCGACAGGGTCGTATCAAGCGAAGACGCCAAGTTATAATGAAAGCAATTGAGCATTTTTTCGTTTCCTACACCCTGATGTATCAAGGCTTCGCTTACTTTTAAACCCCTCGGTGTTGTTTTCTCAACGCGCATGGTATAATCGGTCGGTTCCTGAATTTCCAACATAAAACAACCTTCCCCAATGGCATGCGGCATTCCTCCTTTAATGATAAATACGTCGCCGGATTTGACGTAAACCTTATGCAAGCAGTCGCGCATCCCATTGATATCCTGTTCGTTAAAGAGCGCTTCCCATTTCTCTTTCGTGATTCCCTCTTTGAAGCCAAAAAGGACATAGGCATTTTCTCCTTCAATATTTCGTGTGCCGAGTATATACCATCCTTCGGTTTTGCCGAAACTGGAATTGAGTTCGTGCCGTGCAAAATCTTTATCGGGATGTACTTGTATAGTCAATCTTTCGCAGGCATCAAGCAATTTTATCAGAACGCCCATCGTTTCACGTTTTTTACCCAAAAAACCTTCGGGATCGGATGCGATAAGTTCCGGCAGGTATTTAGCCCCGTCCTTTGTTATTATCAGCGAAACGCCCTCATTTTCAGGGCGATTATCGCCACGGGCGGTCACTGTTGACATAATCCATTCTTCGGGGGTATCGCTGTCGGCAGGATTGTTGTTATGATGAAATTTATCAATCATAAATCCGCCGTTATAGGTGCGCCACACTCTATTAGGCAGTTGTTGCAGCGGTATGTAGGAATAATCGGACAGTTTCATACGTTTTGTTATTTTAATTGTTGTATTTTACCTCCGAAGATAAATAATGAAGCAAGCGAAAGCGGGACGAGCAGTAAGCCCATGGCGAAAAACGGCATCCAGTTGCCTCCGGTTGTCAGCATCGGCACGAGGTAAGTTGAGATGACAATTCCTACGACAGCCGATGCTCCGCCGATACCGGCCAGCGACCCGACAGTGTTACCCTCGAAGAAGTCGCTTGGCAAGGTCTGAATGTTAGTCATTGCGAATTGAAACCCGCCGAGGATGAACATGAGCCATAATGAAGCAGTCAGGGCGTCCGTCGAAAAAGCGGCGCCTATCATGCCGGGCACGATAAGCAGCGAACCAAGGCTTATTGAGACTTTGCGGGCGAAATTGACCGAACACCCTCTTTTGATGAGGTTTCCCGACAGCGAACCACCGGCAATACTACCGATCATTGCCCCGACAAACGGTATCCACGCCATTTCCGCAATCTCTTCGATGCTGAGTGAATATACTTCGTGAAGATATATCGGTAACCAGGTCATGAACATCCACCAGATAGGATCGAGGAAGAAGCGGCTGATTATCACCGAATAACTCTGTTTTTTCTTCAGAATATCCTTTATAGGCACGGTTTTTGAAGCTTTCTGTTCGGAGACATGTTGTCCCGACACGATATATTCGCGTTCTTGTCTGGTGATCCACGGATGATTTTTCGGCGAAGTTTTATTGATTATATACCAAGGTATAACCCACAAAACGCAAATAATGCCGACGATAACGAATGTCATTCGCCATCCGGTGGCGATAAACAGAAGAGGTATCACTATCGGGACTAAAATATTGCCTACCGACGAAGCTGCTCCGAAAACGCCCTGTGCCAACGCGCGTTCTTTTACCGGGAACCACTCGGCATTTGATTTGGTTGTTCCGGGCCAAGGGCCTGCTTCACCCAATCCTAATAATAAACGAAAGAAAATCAATGACTTAACGCCATTTGCCAGAGAGGTAAATGTAACTGCTCCTCCCCACAACAAGGCCGACATGGAAAATCCTTTCCGTGTTCCTATCTTGTCGTAAATCTTTCCAGAAACCATCTGGCTTATGCCGTATGCTATCATGAATACGATGTTGATGAGAGCCAAGATAACCTTGCTTTGGGTCTGCTGTTCCTCTTTAGTTTGCGACATGTCGATAAGTTGCAGGTCGTGGGCTATTCCATATACCTCGACAACTCCGGTATTTTCATTAACTTCGCTGTTCCACATGTAGTTGAGCGTGCCTCTGTCCAAGATATTTATGGTCGTGACCAATGCTGTCAGCGAAAGTATTATCCATCTTAATCCCTTTATTTTCATTCGGTTTATTTTATTTTTTGATATGTGCGGCCGACGTTCCAGCCTTCGACAAACATGTCGCTGGCATTATCGGCAGAGATCGAAATAGAAATATTTCGGCTTTCTCCGGAAAGCAGCGAAAAATAGTTGTCCGAATAAAACACAGGCAACACTCGTTCTCCCCTCGTGTCGCGGATACCCAGACGAATGTTCAAAGCGGGCGATTTAGCCGTGTTCTTTATCGTTACATAAAGCCGCGTTTCATTACCGACAAGTTCGCGTTTAATTGCAAAAGAAAGAGTTACGCGGGGCATTTGAAGGAGTTCCAAACATGATTCGTTACTGTCTTGACTCCAGTAAAAATTCTCGGCAATCGTTTGAGCGCCATCTTTCAGTTTCAATTTGATCAAATCAAGTTTGTCTTTGCGTAACGGCAAATCAAGAATGTCTATTGCGGAATTTGCCTGTATATCAGCTATATCTGCTTCTTTAGAGAACAGTATATTTCCTTGGATATCACAAATGACGACATAAGCCCTGAGCTTATGCAAGGGATGCAGGCTGTTGTTAGCGACGCGGAGTTTATCCGACAGCGGATTCCAAAAAATATGTATCGGACTACATGCGCGTTTAGCTCCGAAGAAAGAAGCTGTAGGTTCGAAATAATGGTCGTAAAGTTGGCAAATCATTGATGGCCACGACGATTGGCTCATCCAGATAAGGACGCCGCTACCACGATTATTTTGCAGACACTCGAAGATAGCTTTTGATGATTCCATATTCAGCATTTGAGCCTTGAGAGAATATTCTTCTTCATTGGAAGGTACGCCGTAACGTTGCATCAAAGTTTGAGTGAACAACAGCGAGCGCGGCGTTTGATAATCGTGGATTGCCCACATATTATTAATCGGCCACCAATATTCTTCAGGCATCATTTGTCGCAGGCTTTCAACTGTCGGGAAAGCGATAATACCTTGTTCGCTGTGAAAAGTCTTGCCTCGGTTCGCAAAATACCATTCTTTAGGCATGATGTCATAGGGGCCTAAACCGGTAAATTCGTCTGCTGCCGAATGAGAGGCGTAGTGCCTTGAACCGTCCAACTCTTCGACAGCTTTGCGCATTGCGCGGTCGAGTTCGACCGGCGGATAACTCTCATTTCTTCCGCAATAGAACGCTAAAGATGCATGTTGTCTGACATTTCGAATCTTATCCATTGCATTGCTCATGAACATGTTAAAATCCATAGGGTCAGGACCGTCAACAGCATTTGCGAGCCAGAAATCGTCGAAAACAAGCAATCCGTATTTATCGCAGGCCTCATAAAAATAAGGATTAGTATTCTGTCCGACCCAATTTCGAATCATATTAAAATTAGCGTCGCGGTGAAGGCGTACCCTAAGGTCGAATCCGGTTTCGTCGCAGTTTAGCATGGCTTCGGGTAGCCCCCAGTTTCCGCCACGAATCAGCATCCTATATCCGTTGACGTAAACCCAAAGGATGCCATTCTCAATCTTCGATTGTAAATCTCTTATCCCATGCTTGAAACTCTTTTTGCTACGGACATTGCCGCTTGCATTTTCGACAGTGACGGTAACATCGTGCAAAACAGGATTGCCGTATCCGTTAGGCCACCACAAGACCGGATCGGATATCTTGATGTTATCTATCTTAACAGCAGTCGTTTCGTGCGGCAAAAGTTTTACCGGTTGAGAATGAGTTTGTCCGAGAAGATTGATTTTGACGATGCAGTCGGCTGTCTTGTTCGAATAATTCCTGAGGTCGGTGCGGAATGTGAGCGTAGCTTCGGTAGTGTCTGGCAGATTCAGGGAATTGACGATATAGGGATCTTTTATTTCGATTTCGCTTCCGGCTTCTAAAGAAACTATGCCCCAAATTCCGAGGTTTCGGCCGCGAATGATGGGTTGCCAGTTCCATCCTCCCGAAGCCATGAACGTCGGGCTGTCATAACCTATCAAGTCTCCGTTGACTGTTGGCGCACCAATGTATTTGCTCAAAACTTTTCGCGGCCAAGGTGCAGCATGATCTAACTTGCGGATAAAAACGGCAAGGACATTATCCCTGTCGCGGTCTATAAGTCCGGTCACGTCAAAGCGTTCCCGCTTAAAAGCGCCGTCGATGAGGCCAATCAATTTTCCGTTCAGATAAATTATTGATTTCCAGTTGATTCCTCCGAAATATAAAAACAAACGGTCGTCGGGACTAAACGAATCGGGCATTCTGAAAACATTCCTGTAACAGAAATTATTAAAAGAAAAGAACGATTCGGAGATTTGTTCGTTTTGCGAACCATAATATGGGTCGGGTAATGCTCCGATAGCCAGGTAACTGCCTAATATTGTGCCTGGTACTATTGCTGGAATCCAGTCGGAATCGTCGAATCCGGACGAAGATATGTTATCGTAAGACGACATGAGAAACATTTCGTTTTGCAGTTTCCAATTGCCGTCTGTCAGTACCAAAGTCTTTGAATCGTCTTTCAAGTAGGGTTGCCGTCTTGTCGGCAAGGCGACTTTTTTCTCGCCTTCGATTTCGACTTCCCTGATGATCACAGTCCCTCCTCCTCGGCGCATCTCTTTCACGGACATGATGAGGATTCGCATGGAATAACATTCCGTGTATGCAGGCAATATTATTTCTTCGATACCTCCTTGTCCTTGCGTACAAATATGGATGTCGAACCATTGGGCCTTATTTGGGTTTGTCGTGGCAGTTTGTATTTTATAGACAACTCCCCAATTATCACCCCAAATGATTTTGACTTTAGAAACAGGCGTGATTGCCCCCAAGTCAATCGCAATCCAATTTTCTGCATCCACTTTGCTTTCCCAAAAAGTGCGTTCACTACCATCGGTCACAAGGTGCCCACAGCGGTCATAGTCGATTGACGACGATTGATACACCGCCCTGTTGAGAGCGACATTTTGCTTGGATGCGATGGCTAAGCAATTCAGCAATAGCAAAGTGATAAATAAGAACCGAGCCATAATGATGTTTTATCTCAAACGAAACGCTTCCGTAAATTCAATGCGGTTATTGTCCGGGTCGCGGATATTTAGTATCCACCGGTTGCCTTTGCCGATGCTTGGATTCGCGAGTTGATAATTACCCGGC
>JAISUX010000083.1 GCA_031271805.1 Tannerella sp. | reverse complement strand
TATGAGCACAAAACGAAATTTAAAACTGTTATCTTCGGCCTTGTTAATAGGCGGAAGCGCGGCTGCACAGTACAGCCCGACCCCTGCATTTCAGGGAGTTATCGGCAAAACGCTTGCCGACACAAAAGAGTCGATCCCGCAGGTCAATCCCAAAGCGCCCGAAGGGGCGCCCAACATCGTCTGGATACATATCGACGATATTGGCTATGGCGCAGCATCTGCTTTTGGCGGCTTAATAGAGACGCCCAACCTCGAACGCATTGCCAATCAAGGCATTCGCTTCACAAACTATCACACTTGCGCCTTCAGCGCCCCCACCCGCGCGGCCTTGCTGACAGGTCGTAACCAACATTCTGTTCATTTCGGCTTCTTTGCCAATCAAACTTACGGAGCGCCCGGCTACGACGGTTATTTGCCTTTTGAGAAGGCCACAATAGCCGAAATTCTTCGCGAAAACGGTTACAACACTTTCGCCATCGGCAAGTACCACCTTACGCACTCAGCCGACGCAACCCAGGCAGGGCCGTTTAACCGCTGGCCTACAGGTCGCGGCTTCGACCATTTCTTCGGCTATAACCCCGATTCGGGCGCTGACGACCAGTGGCACACCACTTTGTACCGCGACACGCAACGCGAGCCGGAAGACCCTAAAGGCAGACATGCTAACGAACTGTTTGCTAATGAGGCTATTCGCTATATAGCCGACCAGAAGACAGCCGCTCCGGAAAAGCCGTTTTTCCTGTATTTTTCAACCGGAGCGGGTCATGCACCGCATCAAGTCGCCAAAGAATGGATTGACAAATACAAAGGCAAATTCGATGGTGGATGGGACAAATACCGCGAAGATGTGCTGCAAAATCAGATACGCCTCGGCGTTGTTCCGCCTGATACCAAACTGCCGCCTCGCAATGCCGGACAAAAGGCTTGGGACGAACTGACCGCCGACGCCAAGAAACTGTTCGCCCGCCACATAGAGACCTACGCAGGTTTTATCACACAAACCGACTACGAAATAGGACGCGTCATCAACTTCATCGAAGAACTCGGACAGTTGGATAACACGCTGATACTCGTAATGATAGGCGATAACGGCGCTGAAGGTTCGGGCAAAGAAATAGGGACGTTTCTTCCCAATGCAGCAAACGCTACGGAAGAAGAAAAGATTGCTAAAGCTGTTAAAAATCTCGACCTTATGGGCACGGAATACTCCAAACCCAACTACCCGGACGGCTGGGCTGCCGCCACCAACACCCCTTTCCGTTATTACAAAGGCTATGCCGGTTTCGAAGGCGGAACGCACGACCCGCTGATAATCTTCTATCCTAAGAAAATCAAAGACAAAGGCGGAATACGCAATCAATACACGTATGTCAATGATATTCTGCCAACTACGATAGAACTTGCGGGCTTAAAAATCCCTACGGTTATCAACGGTTACCCTCAGGAACCTATCGAGGGCGTCAGTCTGGCTTACACTGTTGCTCCTGAGAACAAGAATCTGCCTGCACGTCATACGGTTCAGTATCATGAAATGGTCGGTTCTATTGCCATATACAAAGATGGTTGGAAAGCGTCGCTCCCCTCGCAACGAGACCGCTATAACCGTCTGCCTAACAACGAAAAAGTGTGGCATCTCTATCATGTGGCTGAAGATTTCAACGAACTGAATGACCTTGCTGCCAAATATCCGGATAAACTGAAGGAATTACAGGATGCTTTCGATACGGAAGCGTGGAAATACAATGTATATCCGCTTAAAGACCAGTGGGAAACGGTCAACCGCAGCATTCTCGACGGCAAAAAGCAGGTAACGCTATACACCGCCGGACGTCAATATGCCGAACTGCCCGGATACCGCTTCAATACAGGCTCATACAATGTAATCGCCGATGCAGAAATTCCTGCTAAAGGCGCCGAGGGAGTATTGTTCTCATCAGGCACATCCGCTTCCGGAGTAAGCCTTTACATCAGGAACAAGACTTTGGTATTTGCATATAACGCCGAAGGTAAGTTATTTGAAGTAACATCCGGTAAAACCGTTCCTGCGGGTACGTTGAGAGCAAAAGTATCCGTTGATTATAGCGGCGAAAACGGTTCCGATAAAGCAATCACATTGTATCTCAACGACGAAAAGGTTGGCTATAAGGAGATTAGTAACATATCCAATGCAGGCGGCAACCTAATTCAGGCAGGTCGAAATTTCGGAACACCGGTCTCAACAGCCTACAAATCGCCCTACACATTTACGGGCGTACTAAAAAAAGTGACTGTAGAAACAGTAAATTGAATTTTTATTGCTATAATTGCAGTCTAAAAGATAATCGTATGTTAAAAAAGTTCTTTGTCTGTCATAGTAATGTTAGGTTTCTATCTTGTGGGATAGCGACCGGAACAGGGATTTTGGCTGCTACATCATGTTCCGAAAAAGAGCCTGAAAAACAGCCAAATATCCTTGTTATTGTAGCCGAAGCCGGTTTTGACCATTCGTATATGACAACATACGGCGCAAGTCATTTTTATCCTGTTGATCTTGAGGATGATATCCAAGTATCAATCACCGATACGGCCTCATATTATCAGGCAACAGCTATTACGGACAAAGCTCTGGAATATTTGAAAGAGCATGCTTCGCAACATTCCGACAACCCATTCTTCCTCTACCGACACTTTTAACATCAAAAAAAATGAAAAATAAAGCATTAATTCTCGGAGCCGCCACAAGCGCCGGCGCTCTGACACTGTTATCCTGCGCCGATAACAAAAAAGAAGCTGTTCGTCCCAACATCATCCTGATTATGTCCGACGACATGGGCTTCTCGGATATTGAACGTTACGGGAGCGTGATAAAAACTCCCAATCTTAACGCCCTCGCCGATAACGGACTTGTGTACAGGCAATTCTACAACACCGCCCGCAGTTGCCCCACCCGCGCCAGCCTTCTGACCGGCTTACACCCTCATCAGGCGGGCATCGGACACATGATGAACGACAGCGGACAGGACGGTTATCGTGGCGACCTAAGCCCTAACTGCGTTACGATAGCCGAAACGCTGAAACCGGCCGGCTACAAAACTTATGCCGTCGGTAAATGGCATGTTACGCGACATACCCAACCCGACAGCAGCAAGCATAACTGGCCGCTACAACGGGGCTTCGACCGTTATTACGGCATCCTCATCGGCGCAGCAAGTTATTACGACCCAGCTGCACTATGCCGCGATAATACTGTTATCTCGCCTTTTGCAGACCCGGATTATCACTATCCCGATTCTTTGGAAGAAGATTTTTACCTGACTGAGGCGTTTGGCGACAATGCATCCAAATTTATCAAGGAACATGATTCGGCCGATCCTTTTTTTATGTATGTGGCTTTCACGGCAGCTCACTGGCCTATGCAAGCGCCGGAAAGGTTTATTGAACCGTATAAAGACAAGTTCGACAAAGGTTGGGACGAACTGCGAAGGGAGAAATATCAACGACAGGTGGAACAAGGTATTATCGACCGCCGATGGGCTTTGTCGGAGGATAGTACTGTGACGCGCTGGGACGATGTTACCGACAAAACCTTTGAAACGCGCTGTATGGAAGTCTATGCAGGAATGATATCGGCATTAGACCACAATATCGGCAAGATAGTGGAAACGCTTCGTCAAAGCGGACAGTTAGACAATACTGTGATACTGTTTCTCCAGGACAATGGCGCCTGCGCCGAGATTACCGGTCGCGACCGCCCGCCATATACCAGCCTCGTTCCAGAAGGTCTCACGCTTGAGCCTCTGCCCGCAAACGAATTGCAGACTTCCGGCCAACCATGGCGTACCCGCGACGGCAAACCCGTCAGACGCGGTTACGGCGTACTCCCGGGCGGCGCCGACACCTACATCGCTTATGGCAAAGGATGGGCGCACTATAGCAATACTCCTTTCCGCGAATACAAACACTGGGTGCACGAAGGGGGTATCTCAACGCCTCTTCTGGTACACTGGCCGGCAGGTATCAACGCCAAAGGCACAGTAAGGCAAACTCCGGGGCAACTGCCTGATATTCACGCCACTATAGCCGACATCGCAGGTGCAGAATATCCGAAAACATATAATGGAAACGAGATTATTCCATTATCAGGGGTAAGTCTGAAGCCCTCTTTCGAGAAGGACATCGAAAGCGACCGTTATCTGTTCTGGGAACACGAAAATAACAAGGCTATCCGGCAAGGTAAGTGGAAATTAGTCTATAAATTCACAAAAGAAACACCCTACGAAAACGTTGACGCCCCCACTCCTTATAACCTTTGGGAACTGTACGACCTCGAAAGCGACCGTACCGAAACGGTCAACCTCGCGTCACAACATCCCGAAACAGTACGCCGCCTCGCCGACGAATGGGAAAACATCGCACGCCGAAGCCATGTCAAACCATATCCGACAAAGAAATATTTTTGAATCACTTTGATACTCTGTCATATATCAGCAAACACGCCGTAGTCAGGATGCCGATTGATAGGATTACTATCCAGATGCTTGACGGGTTATATGTTGTCCATAATTGGGTAGTCAATTCCTTTGTCGTCAAGCCGATTTGTCCGGCTACGGCGTTGAAATATTCGTTGGTCGAGAGGCCGTCGGGGATTTGCAGGGCTTTATCGGCGACGAATTTCCGCGTTATCTCCACCTTGTCGGACATGGCTTGATACACATTGCCCGAAATAATGCCTGCAAGGATATTGCCAATAAAGACGGGAATAAACGAATAGCCCATGTAGAGCGCTTTCTTGTCTTTAGGGGCAATGAGGCCGATGTACTCCGTAATCTTCGGCGAACCCGACATCTCGCCGATTGCGAAAACGAGGATAGCGACCATCGTAAAGAGCGCGTTCTGGGAGAATAGGGTAAGAGCCATGCCTATCGAACAGACGATAAAGCCCGCCATCATAGCATTGAGGGGTTTCAGGCGCATAACGAGGGCGGATATGCCTATTTGCAGCAGGATGATGTAGAGAGCGTCCATGTTGGTCACAAATTCGGCGTCGAGCACACCCGGTTCAGGGCTGTAGTTTGCAGCAATGAAGGGAATATTGGTGACGAAAAAATTGTAGAGAGCGCCGGTATCGACCCACTGCGAGATGAAGACAGGCAGCGTGAAGAAAAGTTGGTAATACATCGTCCAAAAACCAGAAACAATCAGCAGGAAAACAAGGAATTTGGCGTCCTTGAAAATACTCCCCATATTAGCGAAGATACTACCGATGGTTTTCAGCAGTGAGCTATCATCGCGAACCTCGTTACGATCAGGTTCCTTATAGAACAGAAGGAGGATGAAATTGACAAGTATAATGCCTGCCGAGACATAGAAAATCATTGACGAGCGACTTCTAAAGAGCAGCGTGATCATCGGGCCGAAAAAAGCGCCGATATTAACCATCATATAGAAAATCCCGAAACCTATTGAGGATGTTTCCTTGGTCGTGGTCTTGGCTATAGTGGCCGAAATGACCGGTTTGAAGAGGGCTGCACCGATGGCAAGGTAGATGTAGATTGCAAAGACCGCAGCAAACGACTTGAAAAGCGGAAACAGCGCGAAAGCCGACGCATAAACGATAAAAGCAATGATAAGGACGCGCTTGTAGCCGTAACGGTCGGCAATTGCACCGGTCAGTACCGGCAGGAAATAGAGGATACCTGTCCCAAGACCCATTATCAACCCTTTCTGGCTCTGTGTAAACTCAAGACCGCCGAGGTCGGACGAGCCTGTCAGGTAGTTGGCAAAGAGCATAAAAAAGCCGTACCATGCCCATCGCTCGAAAAGCTCAATCGTGTTCGCGACCCAAAATGTTCGCGGAAATTTGCCGAATATTCCCATTGTTAATCTATTTTTTTAATTTATCCGAGTTGTTTTATCTTTCAACCAATCCTTTTCTTCTCCCGTCAAGAATGGGGAAATTTTTTCGTAAACAGTTTGATGATAATCGTTTAGCCATGCTATCTCATCGCGTGTCATCATCGACGTGATTATCGGAGTAATGTCAATAGGGCAAAGGCTGAGCGTTTCAAACCTGAGGAAATCGCCGAAGTCGGTTGTCATAGCCGGTACGACCAGCATCATGTTTTCGATGCGGACGCCGTGCTTGTAGTCGCGGTAGATACCCGGTTCGTTGCTCACGACCATACCCGCCTCAATAGCAACCGGATTTTCCTCCTGCCGGATACTTTGCGGGCCTTCGTGCACATTCAGGTAACAACCTACGCCATGCCCTGTCCCGTGCAAATAATTTATGCCGTTTTCCCACATCGCCTTACGCGCGAGAATATCAATCTGTGAACCCCGCGTACCGGCAGGAAAAACAGCCTGTGAGAGGCCGATCATCCCCTTCAACACAAGTGTGTAGTCGCGTTTCATTTCCTCGGAAAGAGGTCCTACGGCAACAGTCCGGGTGATGTCTGTCGTCCCGTCGAGGTAATGCCCTCCCGAATCAATCAACAGCAATCCCTCCTGCTCAACCTTAAGGCAATCGCCCTCTTTCGGTTGATAATGGTTGATTGCAGCATTAGCGCCAAAACCCGCGATAGTCGGGAAACTTTCGCCACGGGAATGAAGCCCCGCACTCCTCAATTCATTGAGTTTAAGCCCTATATTATATTCCGTCACAATCCCTTCGGGAACAGCTTTTTCAAGCCAGAAAAAGAACTTCGTCAATGCCACGCCATCCCGTATCATAATGCTACGGAAGCCGTTCGCCTCAACCTCGTTTTTGCGGCTCTTAAGAAGGTCGGCAACCGAGGTCGTTTCAACCACCCAATTCCGTTCCTTTATAACAGTATAAATTTTGTAAGACACCCTTGCAACATCCAAACAAACAGACTGATTGCACATTTTTGCGAGATAATCTCCGGTCGAAACGTAATCTATTATGAAGACCCCTTCGCTCCTCAGTTTCTCGGCTAATGTCAGTGTCAGTTTATCCGTATCGACGAAAAGCACGGTCATATCGGACGAAATGAAAGCATGAGCCACAACTACCGGAGTATCAGCCACATCCGACCCGCGTATATTGAAAAGCCAGGCGATGGTGTCAAGCGTACTAATCCAAACCGATTCCGCCCCGTGCTTTGCAGCCTCGGCTAAAACCTTCTCAATCTTCGATCTTACCGTTTCACCGGCAAACTCAAGCGGATATTCGATAACCTTGTTTTTCGGCAGAGGCGGCCGGTCTTGCCATATCGTCTCGAAAGGGTCGAAATCGGCCGTCACTTTGATATTATCTTCCTTCAGTTTTTCAATCATTTCAAGAGCATCCTTCGCTAAATACACCGACCCGTCTATGCCTACGCGGTCGCCGTCAAACAATTCGCCCTTCAGCCAATCCGAAATTTTTATCGAATCGGGCAGTCGCTCCTTGTAAAGGACAAATTCACTCCCGGCAAGCTCGTTTTCGGCCTGCAGGAAATAACGCGAATCGGTCCAAAGTCCGGCTTTGTCGAGCGTGACAACGGCAGTCCCGGCCGACCCCGTAAAACCGCTTATCCACTGACGCGCCTCCCAATATTCGGGTGGAGACTCACTTATATGCGCATCGGTTGAAGGCACTATAAACGCATTTAAACTCTTGGTTTTCATATAGTTGCGCAATGCATCTATCCTATCATTAATTCGAGTACTCATAGTTAATTATTATAAAAACCGTCAAATTTACAAATAATTTTGTATTTTTGCCCGGTTGGTGAGATTTTTTTTACAAAAAAAATGAAAACAAAAGTTCTTTTTACAGGATTATTCCTGATGTTGTTAGCGTGCAATTTGTCTGATGATAGCCAATCTTTCAACAGCGTCTTTACTGCATCGCAACGGATGTTGTTATCAGACAATTCGACTGGTGATTCACAATTATACGTATTCTTGTGTCTCGGACAGTCGAACATGGAAGGCGTTGCCAAAATCGAGTCTCAAGACAAGCATCCGGACAGCCGTTTTAAGATAATGGCCGGTGTCGATTGTCAGGACTTAGGTCGGCAGAAAGGCAAGTGGTACACGGCCGTACCACCGCTTTGCCGTTGCTCAACAGGCTTATCGCCGGCGGATTACTTCGGCAAGAAAATGATCGAGAGACTACCGGAAAATATCAAAGTAGGCCTGGTAGTTGTGGCGATAAAAGGCGTAGGAATAGAATTGTTTGATAATGACAAAGTTGCCGATTACATTGTCCACAATGCGAACGATGAAATGTTAAACGCCATAGACGACTACGGCGGCGATGTTTACGGGAGGCTTGTCGAACTTGCTAAAATAGCCAAGCAAAGCGGAAAAATAAAAGGAATATTGCTTCATCAAGGCGAGTCGAATAACGGCGATAGAGAATGGCCTAACAAAGTAAACACCGTTTATAACAATCTGCTTAAGGACTTGAATCTCACACCGGAAGAAACGCCTCTGCTTGCCGGCGAACTTGTACATGCCGAAGAGCGCGGACTTATGTCCGATATGAATACGATCATTGATTCTTTACCTTTGACAATCCCTACCGCATATATAATTGATTCACGTGGTTGCCCTGCGGCTACCGACAGGATACATTTTTCGTCGGAAGGTTGCCGGAAATTAGGCGAAAAATATGCCGATAAAATGTTGGAATTATTAGGTTATAATTGATGGCTGAAAGGAACGAAACCGGCAAGAAGGGTGAGGCTGTCGCACAGGAATTTCTCGGAAAGAAGGGTTACCGGATTTTGGATACTAATTGGCGCTTCCATCACTATGAACTTGATATTGTGGCGACTAACGGCGAGGAATTAATTGTTGTCGAAGTAAAAACCCGTTCCGAAAACTACCTTCTCACACCCGAATCCTCGGTTGACGGGCGCAAAATCCGGCGCATCGTAACGGCCGCCGACGCTTATATCCGAATGAAAGATATCGACCTGCCTGTCCGGTTCGACATCGTTATCCTTATAAAAAAAGGAACCGACTTTCAAGTTGAAAACCATCTCGAAGACGCTTTTTATGCACCTGTAAGATAGAATTTATGCCTGACAATAGCCCCCGCTTCATCCGTCTTTCCGAAACCGATTCAACGAATAAATACATGCAGATGGTCGCTACATCCGAAAATGCTGCTTCCGGCAGCGTTGTAGTCGCTGATTATCAGACTTCAGGGCGTGGGCAGATGGGTAACTCATGGGAATCGGAAGCGGGGCTAAACCTGACTTTCAGCGTCCTTTTCCTACCCACAGACCTGCCTGCCGGTAAGCCTTTTGTTATCGCCGAGGCCGTGGCGCTGAGCGTCAAATATACTCTCGACAAACACATTCCCTGTGTGGCGGTAAAATGGCCTAACGACATCTACTACAAAGACAGCAAGATTGCAGGGATACTGATTGAAAACGTTATTAATCAAGGGAAAATATCTCAATCCGTAATAGGAATCGGCCTGAATGTCAACCAGATGGATTTCCGCTCGCCTAATTCCGTATCAATGAGGCAAATAACACTAATAAATTTTGATTTAATGACCATATTAGACAATTTCCTGATGATTTTCAACGAATTTTGCCGGAAAATCAACAACTCGAAATTCGACACAATACACGCCGATTATGTAAATAGCCTTTATCGAAAAGAGGGATTTCACCTGTTTTCCGATAGCAACGGTACATTCGAAGCCGAGATTCACGACATTGAGCCAAACGGACACCTGATCCTGAAAAAACGCGACGGCTCGCTATCAAAATATGCGTTTAAAGAAGTATCATTCCATTAAATTAAATAATTTCATTGCTATGACGAACAAAAAATTCAAAAACTTATTATTCGCAGGCATAATGTTGTTGGCATACATTATGACCTCGCAAGCCGTTCAAGCCCAGCCCGAAGTGATGGCATGGGGCAATATGACAG
>JAISUX010000005.1 GCA_031271805.1 Tannerella sp. | reverse complement strand
AGGTTTGAGGCGTCCATCTGGACGAGTTTCTGCCCTTTGGCGACGCGGTCGCCCACCTCGACGTAGATTTTCTCTATGCGGACTACCTGCATCGGGGCGATGTTATTAGTTACTTCCGCCTCGACAGTGGCGGTGTATTCCTGTATCTGTTCAACAGGTCGTTCCTG
Organism: Tannerella sp.; assembly: GCA_031271805.1. Classification (GTDB taxonomy): domain Bacteria; phylum Bacteroidota; class Bacteroidia; order Bacteroidales; family Tannerellaceae; genus Tannerella. Next base: position 9,487 of record JAISUX010000005.1, on the reverse strand, counting down.
CACGAGGGCTATTTTGATCAAGGGCTTTGTATCGGTTTGCGCATTTGAACCCTCATCCTTAGATCCTCCGGTACAGGCTCCAAGCAAAACCATGGCTATAAACGCCATTAATGTCATTTTTCTTTTCATTTGTCTTATCATTTATTTGTTATTTTATCTTCTTTACCGAGAATTTTATCCAAATCGGCTTTAGCCACTAAATAGTCATAAATCGACTGATTATAAGTCAGTTGAGCTTGAGTGAGGGCGACTTCGGAATCATTCAGTTCGAGAATTGTACCTTTGCCGACCTCATAGCGTTTTTTGGCGATAATGCGACCTTTTTCAGCTTGCGCGACGCTCTCTTTGTTGCTTGCCAGCTGTTCGCTGCTCGCACTCATCTGGTCGAGGAAACTGCTCATCTGCATGTACAACAACCTTTCCGTATTAACGCGCGTATCGAGAAGTTGGCTAATCTGAATATGCGTCTGGCGTATCTTCGTGAAATTATTAGCCTTGAAAATCGGGAACGAAAACTGGAAAGCTATGCTCGACGACGGAAACCACCGATAATGAGCGATATTATAATTATTGTTCATCGAAGTAAAAGTATAATTATACGACGCACCTACGGTAGGCAGGAAACTTGCTTTCTGCAATTCAAGGTTTTTCCGAAGCAGTTCGGCATTCAAGTCCAACTGCAAGAGATCGCTGTTGTCGGCAAGGCTAAATTCGCCTGCCTGAGCCGTGCGTTCCTGCATCTCGCCTTCGTAGTCCTTGAGATTCCCTTCGACTTCAATATCCGTACCATCGTCCAATCCTATCAGCACTTTGAGTTGAAGTTGGGCAAGATTGACGCCGTTACGGGCGGCCACCAGATTAGGCTTGAGGCTGCGCACCTGCACGTCGGCGCGTATCTTGTCGTACTCGCTGACGCTACCGAGTTTATACATCTCGTTGATTACATTAAAGTTAGCCTCAGCCTGGGAGAAACTTTTCAGCAACACATCATAGCTGTCCTGTGTAAGCAACAGCTGAAAATATGCTTTAGTGACCTGATTTACCATGTCTAATTTCGAAGAGCGGGATTTCTCGACCGCGAGTTCGATGTCGGCGCTTGTCAGGTTTATACTTTTGTAGAGCGCCGGTGCGAAGACAGGCAGGCTGACGACGAACGCCCCGCTGTAATTATTATCCGTACCGATCTGAATAGTAGTCTCTTGCCCACCGAAATTCATGACCATCGTCTGTTTCTTTAATGTTCGCGAGTAAGCCCCGGTTATCTCGGCCGTAGGCAACAGTCCGGCCTGTGCATCTTTCTTCGCCCATTTCTTGAGTTCTATCTCTTTACCTGCAACAATAATCGTAGGATTGTCGCTCAAGGCAATGTCAATCGCCTGTTGGAGAGTGACTTTTAAAGCAGGCTCCTCCGGCGAAGTAGCGATAGCATTGCGGGGAGCAATACTACCGCCAAGCAGCAATGCGACTGCTAATAACCTTACATTCATCTTTTTACCTATTAAAATCTTATTTTTTAACATATAACCTATAATTTTTTATCCATAAATAATGAACTCCCGATCCTTCCGACAGTTCGCTGCCGTTAAAGACAGATGAGTGGGGAAAATATTTTACCCGACCTCAAAAAAGTTCCTAACCGGCTTCTCTCCTAACATACGACTTATAATTTTTTTTGACGTAATATTTTTCGAGGATGTCCCGCCCTTTATCGGTACAAATACCGCGCAGGAAGGTGAAAAAGAACGTATTATGAACCTCTTCGTGCGAGTAGCGAGTAAGCATTTCTTTCGGCATATCGGCGCTGAGATGATTGTGCGCTATAAACGAAATCAGATCGTAGTTGATATTCTCAATAAAGACCCCTTCGCTGACGCCCCGCCGCAGCAGTTCCATTAACTTGTTGAGAAACTGCCTCTTACCATCAAGGAACAGGTTGTACGCTTCGGGAAAACGCTTTATGTCCTCGAAATAATCGGCACAAGGCGCAGGTTGGTTCGCGATAATCGCTTCGTTGAAACGCAGGATAAGGTCGAGCGTCGTCTCGGTGGACTTTTCGAGCGTCGCCAACAGACCCTGAAACGGTTCGCGAGATTTCTTGACCGCCTCCACAAGCAGGTCTTCCTTATCGCGAAAGATGCCGTACAGCGTCCGCTTGGACACATTCGCCTTGCGCGCTATATCGTCCATGCTGACCCTTTTGATACCATTCCTGACGAACAGTTCTACGGCCGTTTCCGTTATATAATTCTTCAAATACATCATCGCGATCTCCAAATCATCACAAAAAAACGCCGCAAAGGTACTCTGTATAAAGTAAACCGAAAAGGTGTAATCAGTTACATTTTTAGTCAAAATCGAAATTAATCCATGTTAAATATCAATAATACGAAAAAAAACAGGAAAATTTATCGGCAAAAATGAAATCATATTGATTTTTCTCTTATATTTGCAGCGTTAAAAAAAAAATTTCATAATGAAGAATAGCAAAACGCCGTCGGGAAAAACAATAAAAGAAGCGGTATTATCGTACGAAGATTTTCAGGACGAAGTGTTGATAATTGAGTTCGATTCCTCGTCGATAAACGACCTCAGGAAGTTCACGCCGCTGAATCCATCGCGCATTGATGCGTACATCTTAATCGGTATCACCGAGGGTGAGGCCGAAGTGCAGATCGACTATATAACTTATCGCGCAGATAAGAACTCAATAATTTTTATTATGCCGACACACATCATCAACTTCGTAAGCGGCAGTAATGACTTGCGCAGTTGGGTGTTATCCGTCTCGGCATCCTACATGGAAACGATACCGTACTCGAAACAGCAGCCTGCTATCATCTCGTACATGCAACTCAAGAAAGACCCGTTGACCCGCTTCGAGGCCGACGAGTATGCCGACATCTGCGCCGACATTGATCTTGTACGCAACAAGGTTTGCCGGCGCAACCATCTTTTTCACAAGGAGGCCGTCAATTCCGCCCTGCGCCTCTTCTTCATTGACCTAGGCAATTTCTATTTGAGTAAGCGCGAGCACTATATCCTACCCACTCTCTCACGCAAGGAAGAACTGTTCACCGACTTCCAGAACCTCCTGAAAGAGCATTGCACCAAGCAGCACAACGTACGCTTCTACGCCGACAGGCTCTGTATCACTTCGCAGTATCTCTCGTCGATATTAAAGGAACAAAGCGGCATGTCGGCCTGCCAATGGATACAGGCCGCCTTGATTACCGAAGCCAAAGGGATACTGAAAAACCCACGCACAAATGTGCAGCAAGTGGCTGACGAACTGAACTTCCCCGACCAATCTACTTTCGGCAAATTCTTCAAGAAACATACCGGAATGTCGCCGCTCGCATACAGGAAATCCTGATAATTACATATATTTTTAAATAACTCAACTATGGAACGAAGAAATTTCATCAAAGCAGCAGGGGCATTATCTGTGATTCCTGCAACAAGTATGGCCTCAAAATTAGGAGGGCTTGAAACAAACGGCGTCAAAGACGTACACAAGGAAATCTACGAATGGCGTATCTACACCCTCGAAAGCGACGGGGCGGCTTTGGACACATTCCTCAAAGACGTACTTTTGCCGGCTTACAACCGGAAAAAAGTCAAAACGGGAGCGTTCAAGCCCTACAACACCAAAGAGGGCGAAAAAGGCCAACGGCACGTATTGTTCATCTATCCCGACATAGCAACTTACCTGAAAGTAAAGAAAACAATATGGGATGACAAGACTTTCGTCGAGCAGGCGCAAGCGTTCTACGACGAGACGGCTCCCAAGCCCGTTTACTTCGATTTCGTCTCTTACCTGTCGGAGGCTTTCGACAAAATACCGGTGCACCGCAAACCCGACCCTACGCGCGGATTGCTCGAAATACGCATCTACCACAGCCCGAACGAGGAAGCCAACAAGCGGAAAATGGCGATGTTCAATATCGACGAGATAAGCATCTTCGACCAGACCGGAATCAATTCGGTGCTCTACGGCTACAACATCGCCGGCCCTAACCTGCCGTCAATCATGTACCTCACATGGTATAAAGACGAGCCGACGCGCACCGTCGCATGGGATAAGTTCCGCGAGCATCCCGACTGGCAACGGATATCCAAACTGCCACAGTACGCCAACACTGCGACCAGGAACCAAAGCATCCTACTTAGTCCGCTCCCATTCTCGCAGGTCTAAGGGACGACAACCTCTTTTTCCTGCACATAATAGCTTGAAAAATAGCCTATTCCGTTGTTGGTGATATTAGTAGTGATATTTGAAGGCGGGCCTCCGAAAAACGGGTTTTCGCCCCGCCTTTCGGCTTTACATTCGCGAATAAAGTCATAATAACCCTTCTCAATATTGATTACCTGAAAGCGGACGCGGTCGCCGTGAGTAACGAGATACATGTTTTCGTACTCCTCGTTCATCTCCTGTACTTCCTCATTTTCAGCGTCTTCAAAATAGATTATGCTCGCGCCGTCAATGTAGGAGCCGTTGTAGGTATGGTCGTCGGAAATAATTAACTCTCGCAGGAAATCATTAGTAAGCGTATCGTTGATAAAGAATTTGAAGAGGTAATAGTTAGCTTCCGGCGGGTCTTGCATATAGAGGTTGAGCGAATAGTGCCTGTAGCCCATGATGTCGATTTCAACTATCTCCACCGAATCGGCCTCAACCGTCGCAGGCATGGTCGTCGTTGCGCCGTAGTTTTCCACCTCGCCGTCACGATCGAAATCCACGTTTATATCAAGGTTATACGTGACGCCGGGCTTGCCCGAAAACCGCTGAATACTAACGTAATACCCATGACCTCGATACTCAAACCGATAATCCTTGCCTTCGGAACTGTGCAACCGCACATCCGCATCCTCGACATCCTGATTCGATTCCTGTTCAAAAAAAGGCGCGGAGCTTGTCAGGCGAACGTATTGCTGAACAAATTCGTTGGTGATATAACCATATACAACCATTTGAGGCGGGCTATCCTCCGTCTTGATCTCAATCGGCGCCGTGCACGAAGCCAGAATTAAAGCGCATATTAAACAGACATATATCTTCATCTCCCGTTCAAAATTTGAAATTATAAGTAATCGACGGTACAATCCCGAACAAATAGACCATTTCGGCGTAGGGCAGCCCGGTATCGTCGTTCTGGTTGTAAGTTATCATCCACGCATTCTTCTTGTTGTATGCGTTGTAAAGCGAGAAATTCCATTCTCCGCGCCAGCGTTTTTGCGTTTCCGGATGAGGCGTGAAGGTCAAAGACAGGTCTAAACGGTGATAATCCGGCCGACGGTATTGATTGCGACCCGAATAAATCGGATAATAATCGCCGTCGATCTGGAATCGCCCCGACGGATAGGTCGTCGGATTACCGGTAGCATAAACCCATATCGCCGATAATCGCAGCTTCTTCGACAACTCATAATTAGCTACCACATTGATACTGTGCGTCTTATCGTAAGGCGAGAGATAGGTCTCGCCCTTGTTGACGCCCGGTATTGTCCGCTCCGACCGCGAGAGGGTATAGTTGACGAAGCCCGTCAGGATGCCGCTGTTCTTGCGCACCATAAACTCCGCTCCATAGGCTTGCCCCTTGCCGGTACGCACCTCGCCTTCGAGATATTTGTTGAGCATCAAATTGGCGTGCTCGGCAAAATCGACCACGTGATGCTGTTTTTTGTAATACAGCTCGACCGAAGTCTCATACATATTGTCGGCAAAATTGCGGAAGTAACCGGCCGAAAACATATCGACCGACTGCGGGCGAATGTTCGGGCTTGCAGGGAACCAGATATCCAACGGAGACCCCGAAGCAGAGTTGTTCGTGAGCTGCATAAACTGCACATTGTGCACGTAATTACCTTTTACCGAGGAGCTTTCGCCTATCCGCCACACAAAGCCGAGGCGCGGCTCCAAAGCAACGTAGGTGTTGTAGATCTCTCCCGACTTATAAGTGACCGAGTCAATCGGCTCGCCCTCATCGTATTTATAGACCGTCGCCTGCCCGATATTTTGAAAAATGCTCACGCGCGTACCATATTTAATACTGAAGACGTCGGAAAACTTCTGCTCGTTCGACAAATAGAGGCCGTGCTCCATAGAATTTGTGCCTTCGACCTCATAATCTGTCGTCCCCAACATCTTGACATGTCCGGGCTTGAAGCCGTGCAAAATACTCGTCGCTCCGTATGTCATATTCCATAAGTCATTGATATGGTGGGTAATATCAAAACGCAACATGTAATCACTAATGTTCGACCGCCAGGTAACTTCCGCCCCTTCGAGCAGCGATTCGATGCCATAGTCGTAACTGCTGTAGTTCAGGCTCAAGCGCGACGACAAGGTCTCGGAGATAACATGCCGCCATGTCAGCGAAGCCGCGCCGTTGCCGTAATGGAAAGCGCCCGGTTCGGCGCTGAAATTATCCTTGCCGTAGTATCCGTTGAAATCAACGATATCGCGGTTCGAGATGCGGTGGGTAATCTTACCGTTGAGATCGAAGAAATAGACCCACGACTTGCGCAATGCCTCGTCCGACGACAGTTTGAGGAACAAATCCGCATAACTGCGCCGCCCTCCGACAATCCATGACGTCCGGTCGCCGATAGGCCCTTCGAGTATCAAACGGCTCGATATCAGCCCTATCCCGCCGACAGCGCCGAAGCGTTCCGGCTGATCATCCTTGGTGTGGACGTCGAGCAGCGACGAGAGCCGCCCTCCGTGTTTAAGCGGGAAATCGCCTTTATACAACTCGACACTGCTCAGCACGTCATTGTTGAATATCGAGAAAAAACCGAGCAGGTGCGAAGGATTATAAATTGACGTATTGTCGATAAGCACAAGGTTTTGGTCGGTCGAGCCGCCGCGCACGCTGTAACCCGAACCGCCTTCCGAAGCCGTCTGCACCCCCGGCAGCAGCTGTATCGACTTCAGCACATCGACCTCGCCCATCAACGCAGGCATCTTCTTTATCTCAACCGCCGTAAGTTTATCGACGCCCATGCTCAAATTCTTTATCCTCTCATCGGGAGCAGTTGCCGTCACAACGATTTCGGATAACTGCATGTTATTATATAGCTGAAAATCAATAGTTTGACTTTGATTGACTTCTAACTTCTCGCTTATTTCCTTAAAACCCACGTAAGAAACGGAAATCTGATACGTCCCCGGTTTATCGAAAGTAAGAGTATAATAGCCGTCGTCGTCGGTCACGGCCGACTGTTTCGGGCTTTTCACATGCAGCAAAGCTAAGGGCAAAGCCTCCCCCGTCGAGTGCTCGGTCACCCGCCCCTTAACAACTATATCCTGCGCTAAACCCGTATGAATAAAGGCAATAAATATTAATAGAATAACACTTCTTCGCAACCTCATCAACTTATAAATGACTTTATCAGGCTGCAAATATACGACTTTATTCCGAATAACCGCATGTTGACGCTTATTTATTACCGAAACGTATCACTGTTGGCGTCTCGCCTAATTCCTTTTTGCAAAATTTATTGAATTGCGAAATTGTGCTGAAACCATTTTCATAGGCTATGTTTTTGAACGGTTTGCTCGTCGAAACCAATTCCTGATACAAGATATGCGAGCGGCCTGTAAGCATCCATTTGTAGGGCGTTTTCTTGAATATCTTCTTGAATTTCATCGCGAAATGCTTCTGCGAAATCAACATTGAAGCGGCAAACTCCTTGACTGTCCGATATTTACGCCAATTACGGCTCACGTATTCCGAAAACTCCGAGTCGATAGCATTATAGAAACGGAAGAAGCCGGCTAACTCATTCTTGGGATAATAAGCCCTCAAAAGAATCAGTAATTCGCTGACTTTAAACTCATAAAAACCTCGGCATTTGATCCCGCTTATCAAATTGTCACGCAAATCTTCTATATAATCTATCATACGCTCATTGGCGTCCAGCACGTATGACTCCTCCTCAGTGTCCAGATTCTCAATATCTTCCTGACTATAAAACATATCCGGCGTCAGATTGCCGCACGCCCTCACAGGCGAAATGCGGAAAAGGATAATACTTGTACCCGCCGTGACTTCGTATGTCAAATCCAAAGCCGCAGGAACAAATAAAAATTCACCCGCTACCGTCACCTTATGCACTAATGCCGCCGAAAAAATCTTCATACGACCGGTGAGAATATACACAATCTTATCTGAAATTATAGACAAATAACGACTACTCTTCGTATCATATTTTATAAATTCTATCAAAGGCTTCCCTATCTTGTCTGCTTTCAAACAATTCTTGCAAATATCAAAATGTAAATCACACATACCCCGACATCTAAATTCATTTGTCCAACAAAAGTAACTAAAAATCTTATATAATTGGTCTAAATTATCAAATAAAAACAATATTTATGTTTTTTTATACGCCTTAAAAGACCTTTTCGACAATAGGTTCATTATTGCAAAACTAATATCCTTATTTGATAATACTTATTTAAAAAGAATATAGTTACTTTGCAGTGTCGGGATTGATACTTTAATCCCCATAAGAATTGTGATTATAAAAGGGATGAAGTAAACAATTTTTTTTCACTTTTTTAAATACAATAAATTAGGCCTTAAATGATGCTAAAAAAAGTCCGGGCTTGAGAAAGTCTGGACTTTTTATGCATTGTCCCGATTTATTGTTATTTTTCTATCATGACTTTTTTACCCGAACTATCGTTAAACCTTACAATATAAATACCGTAAGGCAATTTTATCTTGGTAACACCTTCTGTCCTAATCGTTTGTTGCTTATGCAATATGCCGTCAGGCGTGTATATCTTCACTATGCCGCCTGCCTTATCGGTGCGTATGTAAAGATATTCTCCCGACGTCCATATATTATTGTCGGCAGCCGTATTCAATTCATATCCGCTCAGATAGTTGGCATAATAATAACGCTCACCCGTAGAACCTTGCGGAATCACGACATCCTTTTCGGGAGTGTCGCCGTTACTGCCCGTCCAGCCGATAAACTCATCGCCTGCCTTAACCGGCGCCTCAAGACGGATTTCCGACGTTTCTATGGTGTATTCCGACGGATTACTTGCCTTACCGCCATCCAGGTAATAAGTGACGGGATATTTTATAGGCGTGAAGGATGCCGTCAGCTCCACATCTCCATAGACACGAACATCCGAATGATCCGTAATTCCCTCGGCAGCAGATATTTTCGCCTCACGATGCGAGATGTATGCCGGATGGCTCCAGCCTGTGAACTTATATCCATGGTCGGGCACAACCAAAAGCCCTGCGCTGCGAGGCGACGAACCGAACTCAACAACCTGAGGCTCAACGTTAAAGACACTTCCGCCGACAGAAGCCGAGAAAGTAACCATCGATATTCCCGCGCCCTGGTGATAGGTCATGGTGGTCTTGCGAGTCAGCAAGTCGCCATCCTTGACAACCGCAGTATTGATATACAACGGTTGCGAGGCGGTCGAACCGGCCTGGGTAACCGCTTTCACGCTTAC
>JAISUX010000073.1 GCA_031271805.1 Tannerella sp. | reverse complement strand
CTGGGACGGCTGTTGCGAACTTCTTCAGATATTGACAGAATTACAGGATTTGCAGAATTTACAGGTCTTGAACGCGGAGTTTATTTTGTGCGATGCGGAAACGAAAGTGTCAAAGTCGTGGTGGGATTTTAGAGTTTAGATATAATTTTTTATACATTTTAAAAAAGTCAAGATCCGGCAGTTGTGAAACTGTCGGATTTTATTTTACGAAGAATCATTACGCATTTTTTGCAATCGAAATCAAGGCGAAAGCGTTTGTCTCTGTAAATCAGATAGTAAGGCTCTTTATATTGCGGACGGATTTTTTGATGAACCGGGCAACAGCCAAGACTGTAACGCAGGCAATGTTTGGTGTACATCAACGGAACATTGGCATCTATCCCAGCCTCGAAAGCCGAATCAATGCTCTCGACGCCATGCGCCTTGTAAAAATTCTCGGCCTCACGGTTGTAAACGTTCGCCGTGTAGTCAAGTTTTTTCAACGGATATTCGAGCGTGTTATCGTTTAGCTTAGTCCGAACATAATGTCTTTGATGGCGTATTCTCCTGACTGTAAGCAACTTACCCACTGCTTCGCGTCGCATCTCGTTCAGCAGCGACGACGGCACGAAATATTCGGTTTCGGTTGAGACGGTTATCCCGGATGCTTTAAATGGTGTCCCGCCGAGCTTCGACAGTTGCGTTATGATGTTGTCTGTTTGCGGTTTAAGAGCTTTTTCTTTTTCGTTGGGACGCACGATGACTACCTGCGCGTCCGTTTCGTCGGTAATTGTAAGCGTGAAGCCGTCGGGATATTCCCCAAAATCCATTGTGACGTCGATTTTTCGCTCGGCAACGGATTTCGACAACAGCGTCTCGAACTCGTGGTCATAATTCCTGTAAAACGCCGTTCCCGCCTTGATATTCGGCATGTTATAAGGGAAAAGGCGGTCGCCTTCTACGCGATTAACCTTGAAGCCTTCCAATTCACCGGCGGGGTTGAAAAAGACTAAGCCGTCGCCGTTGCTGATCTGTCGGTCGTTGTGCTCTATCAATAGCGCTTTCCCCTTGATGTTCGTTACCATTCCGGCATATTCCCCTATTGATTTCGGCGTGTCGAAGGAGGTGATTTCCGCATCGCGGCCATGCAGGAAATAAGGAGTGAAGCCGCGGTTGAAGCTCTTCGACGGCTTAGGTTCGAATTTGATCGAAGACCGGCCGACGGACGACCTGTAAAAATCCTGGCTTCGCTCGAATATCTCATCCAAACGATGACGGTACCAAGCCGTAACGTTTTTGACATACGACGCATCCTTGAGGCGCCCTTCAATCTTGAACGACGATGCCCCTGCCCGCATCAATGCTTCGAGGTCGTCGGAACGGTTCATGTCCTTGAGCGACAAAAGATGTTTATTTGAGATTATTTTACGCCCCTCGGAATCGACCAATGTGTAAGGCAACCGGCAGCATTGAGCGCACTCACCCCTGTTAGCGCTACGCCCGGTCAGAGCCGCACTCAAGTAACACCTCCCGCTGTAACTGACACATAATGAGCCATGTATAAAAATCTCTAAGCGTGCATCGGGGACTTGCGAGTGGATATTTTGAATCTCGTCAATAGTCAGTTCCCTCGCAAGGACTATTTGCGAAAAACCTGCTTGCCGGAGGAATTTGACTTTTTCCGCTGTGCAGTTATCGGTCTGCGTGCTCGCATGAACAGGGATCGGCGGTATATCAAGCCGCATTATACCCATGTCCTGTATTATCAACGCATCGGCTCCGGCATCGTATAACCGATGTATAAGCATCTCTGCTTCAGGCAGTTCGTCATCCTTGAGTATAGTGTTTAGCGCTACATACACTTTTACATTATATATATGCGCAAACTCACAAAGCTGTCGGATATCTTCGACCGACACCCCTGCGGCAGCCCGCGCGCTGAATTTGGGCGCACCGATATACACCGCATCCGCACCGTGAAGCACGGCTTCAATGCCGCAATTCAGGTCTTTTGCCGGCGCAAGTAACTCAATAGGCCGCGCTGTCAGCATATATCGCCAAGATTCTTGATATCTTCGATATTGAAAGGCGTTTCCTGATAAACATAGTAATTCAACCAGTTGGTAAATAGCAAATTAGCATGTCCGCGCCAACGCACTAACGGCGGTTTCAGAGGGTCGTCGAACATGAAATAGTTTTCAGGCAGGTTGATCGGCAGCCCTTTGTGAATATCGCGGAAATATTCGTCGCGAAGCGTGTTCGGCGAGTATTCCGAGTGTCCGGTGATGAAGAACTCGCGTCCGCCGCGCGACATGACCATGTAAACTCCCGCCCGCTCGCTCTCGGAAAGCAGCGTCAGTTCGGGAACCTTCACTATATCCTCGCGCCGTATCTCGGTATGTCGGCTGTGAGGAACGTAAAATTCATCGTCGAAACCGCGGAAAATAGGCCGGTGCGGGTCGAGTACGGTGTGCTTGAACACTCCAAATTTCTTCTCCGGCAAGTCATATTTGGGTATCCCGTAGAAATGATACAGCCCGGCCTGCGCCGCCCAACAGATATATAAAGTAGAGGTTACGTGCGTGCGCGACCAGTCGAAGATTCCACGCAATTCATCCCAGTAGGTCACATCCTCGAAAGCGATTTGCTCTACCGGCGCCCCCGTGACAATCATTCCGTCGTAGTAGTCGCGGCTTATGAGGTCAAAATCCTTGTAAAATTCGCGCATGTGCTCGACGGGGGTGTTTTTTGATTCGTGTCCCTTGATTTTCATAAAATCGAGTTCGACCTGCAGCGGCGAGTTACTCAACAAACGCACAAGGTCGGTCTCGGTCGTAATCTTTAAAGGCATGAGGTTGAGCACCACCACGTGCAGCGGACGTATATCCTGCGTCGATGCGCGAAGTGAATCCATAACGAAGATATGCTCCTGTTTGAGCAACTCTATTGCAGGAAGGTGCTTCTGAAGTTTTAACGGCATATTATTGATTGTTTTTAAGAGAATTACGGACGTTTGACGATTTGAAGCACGTTACCTTCGGGGTCGGTGAAGTTGCGGATTCGTCCTCCCCCGACAGCCTCAAACTCAGCCCCTTCCCACACTACGCCATGCTTGTCCAACGCCGCCACAGCAGCGTCGAAATCGCTTACCCGCAGCGCCAAATGCGACCATCCGGGCGTGCATATCGTACGCATTTGCCGCGGAGTATCGTCTTTTGGCATCATCTCGATATATGTCCCGTCGGGCGCTTTGATGATGAAAACAGGCTTGTCGGTTTGCGCTATAATCTCGTAGCCGAGCACCTCGCAATACCATTTCGTCAAACTTACCACATCCTCGGCCGCAAGAGCCGGATGGTCGATTCCTTTAAAAACAATTTTCATATTCTTCTATATATTAATAATTTAAATAATCATAATGGCGTGCTGTCGTCTTGTTTTTCTCCTTGAGTGTCAGGATCGGCAACACATGAATAGTCCCGCTTGCAAAATACATCGGGTTGTGACGCACATCGTATTCCCGGTGAATCTTGAGCGATGAATTTAAAAAAGTATATCCCGCCGTGCGATAACCATATACATCAAGCACGCCTTGAAAGATATGGGAATGAAAGTACGGAATATCCGCCTCTTTCATTATGGGATTTAGAGATGCATGCGAGGGAAGATAAATATCCTCAACACGTATTTCTACTACATTGCCTATCTCGAATGATTCACGATTTTCCTGATAAAACTGTTGAAACTCGAAATAATTACTCATTGCATACTCTTGATAGTACGGCTGTCTTCTTGTCGCGCATGAACTCAACATAGCCACCACGCAGATGAACAATAACTTTCTCATACACTCTAAACATTAAACATTCTTAATCCATAATCTCTCTAATTTTTAGTTTTAAAAATGCAAAGATATATAATTATTGAATAATTACAAAACATAAGGGAATATTTTATTTCTCAGACCTGATTTTTTTGCACAAAATTAAAATAAATGCGCTAAAATACCGTAATTTTTTTTCTATTCCGAAAATCATAACTACTTTTGCAGCCTCAAAGATCAATTTTGAAGGTAGAAATTATTAATAGATAATATGAAGATTATAGTATTGGCGAAGCAAGTGCCCGACACACGCAACGTGGGGAAAGACGCGATGAAGGACGACGGGACGATCAATCGCGCCGCGCTTCCGGCGATTTTTAACCCCGAAGATTTGAACGCTCTCGAACAGGCCTTACGCCTCAAAGAACGCTATCCGGGAACGACCGTGACTATCCTGACTATGGGGCCGGGACGTGCGGCTGAGATTATCCGCGAAGGCCTGTACCGCGGTGCGGACGACGGCTATCTCCTGACCGACCGCGCTTTCGCGGGCGCCGACACATTGGCGACCTCTTATGCGCTTTCGATGGCGATTAGGAAGATTGGCGATTTCGACTTGATTATCGGCGGGCGGCAGGCTATCGACGGCGATACGGCGCAAGTCGGGCCGCAGGTTGCCGAAAAACTCGGCCTTACGCAGATTACTTACGCAGAGGAAATCCTCGACATCAATGACGGCAAAATCACCGTCAAACGCAGCATCACAGGCGGCATCGAGGTAGTCGAAGGGATGATACCGATAGTGATTACGGTTAACGGTTCGGCAGCGCCTTGCCGCCCGCGTAACGCGAGACTGATACAAAAGTACAAGCGTGCGCTCGGCGGACAGGAAAAAGCGGAACTGGAGAAGGATGGGGCTAGCCTGCCCTACCCCGAACTATATGAGAAATATCCCTACCTCAACATCACGGAATGGTCGGTCGCGGATATTAACGGCGACGTCAAACAGTGCGGCCTCTCCGGCTCCCCGACTAAGGTGAAGACCATCGAGAACATTGTTTTCCAGGCTAAGGAAAGCAAGACCTTGACAGGCTCGGACGCCGATGTGGAGGAATTGATTGTGGAATTGCTTGCGAATCACACTATCGGATGATTTATTATTGGATTTAAGATTTTAAATATGAACAATTTATTTGTATATTGCGAAATTGAGGACGGGATTATCGCCGATGTGAGCCTCGAATTGCTCACCAAGGGGCGGACATTGGCCGACAAACTCGGCTGCCGCTTGGAGGCTGTCGTTGCGGGAAATAAGCTCGACGGGGTTGAAAAGCAGGTATTGCCTTATGGCGTGGATAAGCTCCATGTCTTCGACGACGCAAGGCTGTATCCTTATACTTCCTTGCCGCATGCGTCGATTTTAATCAATCTCTTTAAGGAAGAGAAGCCGCAGATTTGCCTCATGGGGGCTACGGTTATCGGGCGCGACCTTGGTCCGCGGGTATCGTCGGCCTTGAAAAGCGGCTTGACGGCCGACTGCACATCGCTCGAAATAGGCTCGTATGAAGACAAGAAGAACGGCGTCACGGTCGATAACCTGCTTTACCAGATACGCCCGGCTTTCGGCGGCAATATCGTCGCTACGATCATTAACCCCGAAAACCGCCCGCAGATGGCTACCGTCCGCGAAGGCGTGATGAAGAAAGAGATACTTGAGGAAGGTTACAAGGGCGAAGTCGTCGGGCACGAAGTCGGGAAATACGTCGCCGACACGGACTATGTTATAAAGGTCGTAAGCCGTAATATCCGCAAGGCGAAGCATAACCTCAAAGGGGCGCCGATAATTGTGTCGGGCGGCTATGGCGTGGGTTCGAGGGAGAACTTCAACTTGCTGTTCGACCTTGCGAAGGTGATTAACGCCGAGGTGGGCGGGTCGCGTGCGGCGGTGGATGCCGGATTCTGCGACCACGACCGGCAGATAGGACAGACGGGCGTCACGGTGCGCCCCAAGCTCTACATCGCTTGCGGCATCTCGGGGCAGATTCAACATATCGCCGGCATGCAGGAAAGCTCAATCATCATCTCCGTAAACAGCGATCCGGCTGCGCCGATTAACTCTATCGCCGACTATGTGATTACCGGGACGGTGGAAGAGGTCGTCCCGAAAATGATTAAGTATTATAAGAAAAACAGTAAATAGTAAATAATGGCAAATTTTTATACGGATACTCCGTCGCTGAAGCATCATCTTCATCATCCGCTGATGCGACGGATAGTCGAACTTAAGGAGCGCGATTACCGCGACAAGGAGGAATACGACTACGCGCCGCAGGATTTCGACGACGCGATGGACAGTTACGAGCGTGTGCTCGAAATCGTGGGCGAGATTTGCGCCGACATTATAGAACCTAATTCCGAGGGCGTTGACAAGGAAGGGCCGACAGTGGCCGACGGGCATGTGACTTATGCTTCGGGGACGCAGGCTAACCTCGACGCTGTGCGCAAGGCAGGCCTGATGGGGATGTCGATGCCGAGGCGTTTCGGGGGGATGAACTTCCCGATTGTGCCTTACATCATGGCTGCGGATATTGTTTCGCGCGCCGATGCGGGCTTTGAGAACCTTTGGGGCTTGCAGGACTGCGCCGAGACGCTTTACGAGTTCGGCAGCGATGAGCAGCACAAGCGCTATATTCCGAGGGTCTGCGCCGGCGAGACTATGTCGATGGACCTTACCGAGCCGGATGCGGGCAGCGACTTGCAGGCGGTGATGCTCAAGGCGACATACAAGGAAGAGGACGGTACGTGGCGCTTGAACGGGGTCAAACGTTTCATCACGAACGGCGATTCGGACATTCACCTTGTGCTTGCCCGCTCTGAGGAGGGTACGAAAGACGGCCGGGGCTTGTCGATGTTCGTTTACGACAAGCGCAACGGCGGCGTGACGGTGAGACGCATCGAGAACAAGATGGGAATCAAAGGCTCGCCGACCTGCGAGCTGGTTTTCCGCAACGCGAAGGTGGAATTAGTCGGTGAGCGCCGCTTGGGGCTTATCAAATACGTGATGGCGCTTATGAACGGCGCCCGGCTGGGGATTATGGCTCAGGCTGTGGGCTTGTGCGAGGCGGCTTACAGGGAGGGATATAAGTATGCTTGCGAGAGGCAGCAGTTCGGCAAGGCGATAATCAACTTCCCGGCGGTGTATGAGATGGTTGCGATGCTGAGGACGCGCACGGATGCTTCGAGGACGATACTTTATGAGACGGCTCGCTTCGTGGATGTTTACAAGGCTTTGGACGACATCTCCCGCGAGCGCAAACTGACGCCCGAGGAGAGGTTGGAGCAGAAGAAGTATTCGCGCCTGGCGGATGCTTTCACGCCTATGGGCAAGGCTATCAGCACGGAGTATGCTAACCAGAACGCTTATGATGCGATCCAGATCCATGGGGGTTCGGGATTTATGAAGGATTATAAATGCGAGCGCTTGTATCGCGACGCGAGGATCACTAATATTTATGAGGGCACGACGCAGCTGCAGGTGGTGGCGGCTATAAGACACGTGACGACGGGTACCTACCTGAACCGTTTGCGGGAGTACGAGGGGCTTGAGTATAAACCGGAACTGGAGGGCCTCAAGGGGCGCTTGGCCGGGATGACGGCGGTGTATGAGCAGCTGGTGGCGGACGTGACGGGGGCTAAGGATCAGGAGTATCTTGATTTCATGGCCAGGCGCTTGGTTGAAGCGGCTACGTATTGCGTTATCGGGTATTTGCTGCTCGGGGATGCTGATAAGGATGCGGCTTTCCGCGCCTCGGCCGAGGTTTTTATCCGGATGGGTGAGGCGGAGATTCTTAAATACAGGGATTATATGGCGAAGGTTGGCCCCGGGGATTTGGTGTATTACCGGCAGGAGGTATAGCTAAGGCGGGGGCTTTAGGGTTTTTTATGAATGTTTAACGGGGGGCGGTATGTTCGTTGCGAATGGTTTTGATTACTTTTGCGGGAGGAATCAATCATTTAACGAGTATGCGTAGAAGGGAAATTAATTTTGGTATTATCGGCCTTGGGCTTATGGGGAGGGAGTTTGCGAGCGCTGTGGCGCGTTGGCCGCATCTCCTGACGGACGATCCGAGGCCTGTTTTGAGGGGGATTTGTGATGTTAACCGTGAGTCGTGGCCGTGGTACATGGAGGGCTTTCCGGGGATCAGGAGGGCTACTGAGGACTATCGCCGGCTGCTTGAGGATGAGGATATTGAGGCTGTCTATTGCGCTGTGCCGCATCACCTTCATGAGGGGATTTATGTGGATATAATAAATGCTGGGAAACATCTTTTGGGTGAGAAGCCTTTCGGGATTGACAGGGAGGCTAACGGGAGGATTGTGGCTGCGGCGGAGGGGCGGAAGGAGCTGAGGGTGAGGTGTAACTCCGAATTTCCGTATTTCCCGGCTTGCCAGCGGTTGATTGGCTGGATACGGGAGGGGCGTTATGGGGAATTGATCAATGTGAGGGCTGGTTTTAATCATTCGAGTGATATGGATCCGACGAAGCCGGTGAACTGGAAGCGTCGGGTGGAGTCGAACGGCGAGTATGGCTGTATGGGCGACTTGGGGATGCATGTCTTGCACGTGCCGCTGCGTATGGGCTGGGCGCCGGAGTGGGTATTTGCGGATCTGAGAAATATCACGGAGAGGCGGCCTGATGGCCATGGGGGATGGGCGGTGTGTGATACCTGGGATAATGCGGTGCTGACTTGCGGGTGCCGCGATGGGGCGACGGGTAAAGGTTTTCCGATGGTTTTGGAAATGAAACGGATGGCTCCGGGGGCTACGAATGACTGGTTCCTTGAGGTCTATGGCACGGAGGGGTCGGCGAGGTTTTCGACGAGCAACCCGCGGGCTTTCTATTGGCTTGAATCGCGGGGGAGGGAGCAGGGCTGGACGAGGGTTGACTGTGGCTCGCAGTCGGCGATTGCTTCGATTACGGGGAGGATTTTTGAGTTTGGTTTCCCGGATGCTTTCCAGCAGATGCTTGGGGCGTTTATGAATGAGTTTTCGGAGCGGCCGGAGAAGCATCCGTTCCGGACGGTGACGCTTGGGGAGACTGCTTTGAGCCATCTTGTCTTCTCGGCGGCGCTGGAATCGCACCGGACGGGGCGGAGGGTCGAAATCGGGCGGTGAGGATATCTGCGGCGGCTTCGCGGCAGGGGCTTCGGGCGGTGAGGATATCTGTGGCGGCTCCGCGGGCGGGGCTTCAGGCGGTGAGGATATCTACCGAGGCTTCGCGGTAGGCGCGGAGGTGCTGGGGGGTGATTTCGGAGTCGGTGATGAGGTGATGGACGTCGGCGAGGGAGGCGAAGGTGACGTAGGAGTTTTTCTCTATTTTTGAAGAGTCGGCGAGGAGGAATACTTCGTCGGCGTGGCTTATCATGCGGCGGGTTATGGCGGCTTCGCGCTCGTCGTACGAGCTTAGGCCGCTGCGGAGGCTGACTCCGTCGGCTCCTATGAAGGCTTTGGTGGCGTGGTATTTCTCGATGTCGATTTCGGCGACGGAGCCGTAGATGGCGCGGCGTTCGCTATATACTTCTCCCCCGATGAGGGCGAGGCGCACGGCGGGGGCATCGACTAAGGCGGAGACGACGGGGAGGGAGTTGGTTATCACCGTTATGGCTCTGGGGCGGAGGTATTGGGTGATGAAGGAGAGGGTGCTGCCGCAGTCAACAAAAACTATGTCGCCATCGCTGATCGAGGAGGCGGCGAGGCGGCAGATGGCTTCTTTGTGCTGGCTGTTGCGGGTGATTTTGATGTCGAAGTTGACCAGCGTATCGGCCGTCTTGAGCCTGCACGCCCCGCCGCGGGTGCGGATCAGCATGCCCTTGGCGGCGAGTTCGATAAGGTCGCGCCGGATGGTTATTTCCGACACCATGCAACGGTCGGCCAGTTCGCGCGTATTTACTATCTCTTTTGCGTTAAGTGTATTGAGGATTATCCCTTTCCTTGCTTCTGCTATCATGTTGTTATACGAATTTATTGGCGGCAAAGGTAATTATTCTCCCCGAAACGGCCAAACTTTTTGCCCCAAATCTTCCTCCCTAGGCGCTTTTTTGCCTCCCTTGGGAGTTCTGTAGATTTCTCCAGACTTTCTGTAGATTTCTCCAGACTTTCTGTAGAATCCTCCAGAGTTTCTGTAGATTCCTCCAGAGTTTCTGTAGAATCCTCCAGAGTTTCTGTAGAATCCTCCAGAGTTTCTGTAGAATTCTCTAGACTTTCTGTAGATTCCTCCAGAGTTTCTGTAGAATCCTCCAGAGTTTCTGTAGATTCCTCCGGAAGTTCTGTAGATTCCTCCGGAACCTCCGGGCTAAGCCCCAGAGCGCCGGTCGAGCAGCTCCTGGAGCTTGAACATCTCGTCGCGATACTGGGCGGCCTCGATGAACTCCATCTTGCGGGCTGCCTCCTGCATCTGCCTCTTGGCATGCTCTACGGCCTTGGCCAGCTGGCGGGCGTCCATGGACTGCACAACCGGGTCGGCAGCCACGTCAAACGGCTTCTCCACATAGCCATACTCCGCTTCCGCCCCATGACGGGTCTCGCCAAGCAGCGAGGTCGAGTTCCTCACTATCTGCTGCGGAGTGATGCCGTGAGCCTCGTTATAGGCCAGCTGCTTCTCCCTGCGGTAGTTCGTTTCGTCGATAGTCTGACGCATGCTGTCAGTCAGCTTGTCGGCATAAAATATCACCCTCCCGTTGATATTCCTCGCCGCGCGGCCGGCCGTCTGCGTCAGCGACCTGTGCGACCTCAGGAAGCCCTCCTTGTCGGCATCCAATATCGCCACCAGCGATACCTGGGGCAAATCCAGCCCCTCGCGCAGCAAATTCACCCCAATCAACGCCTCTATCACCCCATTCCTCAGGTCATCCAGTATCCTCACCCGCTCCAAAGTCTCAACGTCGCTGTGGACATATTCGCAGCGGACGCCCATCCGCTTCAGGAACTCCGTCAGCTCCTCAGCCATCCTCTTCGTCAACGTCGTCACCAGCACCCGCTCGCTCCTGTCAGCCCTCGACCATATCTCCTCAAGCAAATCATCAATCTGGTTCATCGTAGGCTTCACCACTATCACCGGATCCAACAGCCCCGTAGGCCTGATAACCTGTTCCACAATCACCCCCTCGCTCTTCTCAAGCTCATAATCCGCCGGCGTAGCGCTCACATAAATAGCCTTCTTCACCAGCCCCTCGAACTCGTCAAACCTCAGCGGGCGGTTATCCCTCGCCGCCGGCAAGCGGAATCCGAAATCCACCAGCGCGTTCTTCCTCGACCTGTCGCCACCGAACATCCCCCTGATCTGCGGCACCGTCACGTGGCTCTCATCTATCACCACCAAAAAATCCTCCGGGAAATAATCCAGCAAACAATACGGCCTCTCCCCCTCCTTCCTACCGTCGAAGTAGCGGGAATAATTCTCTATACCCGAACAGTAGCCCAGCTCCTGGATCATCTCCAAATCATAATTCACCCTCTCCCTCAGCCGCCGCGCCTCCAAAGGCTTGCCTATGGATTCAAGATAATCCGACTGATCGCCCAAATCAACCGCAATCTCACTCATAGCCGTCTTAATCCTCTCCGAAGTCGTCACAAACAAATTCGTAGGATAAACATTCAAACTCTCCTGCTCATCATACTCCCTCCCAGTCTGAGGGTTGAACGACGCAATCCTTTCCACCACATCACCCCAAAACTCAATCCTGTACGCCACCCCGTCATAACTCTCAATCGCCGGGAAAACATCCACCGTATCCCCCGCAACCCTGAAGCAACCACTCTTGAACTCCACCTTGTTATTCACATACAACGCATCCACCAACCGCCTCAGCAGCACATCCCGCGGCACCACCATCCCCCGCTCCACATACACCACCTGCTCCTCAAAAGCCCTCGGATCAGCCATACCATAAATGCACGACACCGACGAAACCACCACCACATCACGCCTCCCCGAAAGCAACGACGCCGTAGCCCTAAGCCTTAACTTGTCGATCTCCTCATTAATCTGCAAATCCTTCTCTATATAAGTATCCGTCTTAGCGATATAAGCCTCCGGCTGGTAATAATCATAATAAGACACAAAATACTCCACCGCATTGTGCGGGAAGAAACCCTTGAACTCACTGTACAACTGCGCCGCCAACGTCTTGTTATGGCTCAACACAAGCGTCGGACGCTGCACCCGCTCGATAACATTAGCAATCGTAAACGTCTTGCCCGACCCCGTCACCCCAAGCAACGTCTGGTAAGGCATCCCACCCTTAAGGCCCTCCACAAGCGCCTCAATCGCCTCCGGCTGGTCGCCGGTAGGCTTAAAAGGAGATGAAATCTCAAAATTCATACCTGCATATTTAAATATTTTGACCGCAAAGATAGCAAATCAATCCCGATACCCAACAAGCGCAGCCACTTTTTCACGGTCGGTATATACATTTTCAAATTCCCCCACCCCCCGCGAGGCGCCCATCGCGACAGCCGTCTTCCTGTACGCCATCCCGCTACCATAAACACTCCTAGCCGAAGCATGAAACTCCTTAGCCCCCGTCCCCGCCTCGATGCGGCCTATATTACCCCCATTAACGCCGCATCCCGGCATAACAATAATCCGCCCCGCAGCCCTGGCGACAAGCTCCTTTATCAGCGGAATCCCCGCCTCGGCATCAGGCTGCTGCCCCGAAGTAAGCACCCTGTCGCAGCCCAATTCAATCAACTGCTCAAGCGCCGCCATCGGCTCCCTGCAAACGTCAAAGGCGCGGTGGCAAGTCACCGACAACGGCCCGGCAGCCTCCACCAACCGCCTCATCAGCCTAACGTCAATATCCCCTGACGCCGTCAAGCACCCGAAAACCACGCCGTGAACGCCCAAACGTCTAACCATCTCGATGTCTTTCAACATCGTTTCTATTTCTATCTCTGAATACAGGAAATCGCCCCCGCGGGGCCTTATTATCACATTAATGTCAATCACCGAAGTCATTTTCCGCGCCATTAGAATCTCGCCGTAGCTCGGCGTAGTGCCTCCCTCAGGTATGCCCGCGCACAACTCAACGCGCCTCGCCCCACCCGCTTCAGCCTCAATACAGCTCCTAACCGAATTGGAACATATCTCTATTATCCTTCCCATTTGCGGAGAGAGAGGGATTCGAACCCCCGGTACCTTGCGGTACAACGGTTTTCAAGACCGCCGCGATCGACCACTCTGCCATCTCTCCTGAAACAACCTAACTTTTTGCCTCAAAAACGGCGCAAAGATAGTAATTTTTTTTCATAAAACGATATTTTTCCGCTTTTATCATCAAAAAAATCTCAATTATCCCAAGACGGATCATAATATATCAATGAATTGGCCGAACCGAGTCCGAAATATATCAGGCCGTTATACTCGTACATGCAATGAATCGACCGGTAGCCGGAAGGCAATCGCGACTTCTTCGTCCACGTATCGGCCACCGTATCGTATTCGAGGATATAGTAATCTTCATCGACCAAATAAATGCGCTGGCCGCTCGCCACTCCGGCAAGGATACTGCCGGTGAATATCGTGCAGGTAGTCTGCAATGTCCAGGTTACCCCGCCGTCGCTTGATGTCCAGAAATTACCGTTGCACGTATCCGTATCGTCTTTCCCCATGCCGACGTATGCAACATTGTTGACCACCACGGCAACTCCGCCATATTGCTTGACCGGGAAATCGCTCATTTTCTGCCATAACTGGCTCGACACGCTGTAGTTCCATACCTCATTTTTCACCGTATCCGCACTCATTCCCCCGACGAAGTATAAGCTGTTGCTGATCGCATATCCCGCCGCTAAGTAAACCGAATCCGGCTTCCCCCACGTAGCATCGGGATAAGCCGCTATCGGCCCTTCCCATAAATTGTTCGTGCTGTTGTACCTGTACAGATCCGGAAGGCCTTCACCGGCTTCGGTGAAACCGCCGAGAACATAGACGTATGCGCCGAAACCAACGCTCGTCGCCCACTTAACAGCGCCGCCCTTGAAAGCCTGGCGTTGCGTCCATTTATTGTCTCCCAAGGAAAATTGCCAAAACTCGTCGGTATAGTTAGGGCCAAGATCGCCGCACAGCAAATACAACCTGTCGTTTATGGAAAAATAGGAAGCGGAATTAGGCAAAACCGAGGCTCCGGTATATACAGGCAGCGTCTCGAAAACGGGGGCGGTGGTGAATGACTTCACTTCGCCGTATGATGTCCCGTTGGAATTTGTCGCGTATGCGCGGATATAATATGTTTTACCTCCCGACAATCCTGTTATCGAACCGCTAAAGAAGCCGCTCGGCCCAATCGACAATGTCAGGTAATTATCCGACAACGAAGGCGTTGAATTTGTCACCGACCAACAAATACCGGCAGCCAGAATCGGGGTCATGCCCTGGTCAACGACCGTACCGCGAACTATGGCGTTACCGTTCTGAATCTCAGCGCTCAATACGTTCTCCGTCCTCACTGTCGGGACGTCTGTCTTAGTGTAAAATTCTATTTCATCGCCATAAACCGTACTTGTATCGTTCCCGCAAACGCTTATTGAGTAGGCGCGTGCGAAGTACTGTTGCTGTGCCGTAAGACCGGTTATCGTACCGCCGAAGACGCCGACGCCAGCGCCGCATCTCACCGTATCATTCGCAATAGTAGGGTTATGAGACGTTGACCAGCAGAAGCCGCGTTCGATGATGACAACCGTCTCATCGCCGCCGTCGTCAACCGACGAAACCAGGGTGATATCGGTATATCCTGTGACCTGGATATTGATTTCCCCGATATGCGACAAACCGTCTTTGGTAAACAGCGAATCCACATTGCCGTAGAACGTGCCGTATGTATTAGTGACGAAAGCCTGCACGTAGTACATCTGTGACGGCGTCAGGCCGACCAACTGACATGTAAACACGTCTGTTTCGTCCGTGCTCAAGACGTAGCTTTTCGTCGAAAAATCCTTATTAGTAGAGTAATATATGCCGCGCTTAGTTATTTCGCCTTCCCCGGTTTGCATTATTTCGCCTCCGGTATTGGCAATTTTTGCGTGGATATCGTTTGGCTTAGTTGTGACAACCACTCCCAGCCCGTCGTTTGTTAAAACCACAAGTTCTTCGCCATATCCGATGCCTTTGGCGTTTATCGCATAAGGACGGATATAATATGTCGTATTGCTGTTCAAACCATTTATTTTCAAATTATACACGCCAAGACCGACGTTCGAATCTATCTGTTTCACGCCGTTGTCTGTCGTAGGATTCTGAAATTCGGAATAACATACCCCTCGTTCCGTAATTACCATGCCGTAAACACTGTCTATTTCGGCAGACACGTCAATAGATGCCGCCGTTTTGCCGACTAACTTAGCGCCACCGTTAAACGACGGCGGCCCTGCATTAATCAAATCTTTCGAGAACTCAACATTCTCAATGCATCCGAAAACAATCAGGATAAATAATCCTGCAGGAAAGATATGAAGTAACTTTTTCATCGTCTTTACAATTTAAAAAAACAAACCGATACCCGCATTAGCCGACAGATATTTGAAACTCAAAGCGCTGCCGCCGACAGAAACATAAAATGAATTGGCGATACGAAACATGCCGTCAAGGTCGATAGCTACACCTTCCATTGACTTATCGTTGCTTCGCGCCCAAAAAACGCCTAAAGGATCCGCTGTTTTCAGATCCGTCTTGTTAAACTCATAAATCACACTTTGGCTCCAATAGCCCCCTCCGAGGGATAGATAGAACACCGGCGAGAGCCTGAATACCGGCCCAACTGTAGCCATCAGGATATTCGACTTCTTTTCGCCCGTCCACTGATATGCGAAATTATTCATGTCCACGACTTGATTAGCCTGAATATCACACTTTTCGGTATAATTTTGAAATGACAGATTTGACCGTGCTCTAAGATAGAAGCCGACTGTCTTACCCACGCCGCCGAAAGTCAGGCCGAATGGCGCATACAAGGATCCCGAATAGCCGACGAAGAAATCCATTTTAGTCTTTTTAACCGGCTTATCGTACCTGTCGATATCCACAACATGCTGCTCCGTGAGCAACTTATATTGATTCTCCCAGAAGGCAGCCTTCTGGTCGCTCTTTTCGGTTCCTATACCTTCGGTATAAAACAAGATAAGTTTTTTAATACTGGCCGTATCATTATCTTGCGTGGCCAATTCGGTCAAGCACTTCAAACTTCTGCTCATGACGATGCGCATTGATACCCGCATGCTTTCGTCGGCAAGCCAAATAGACGCCAACTGATTGATACTGTATGTATTGCAGTTGACAACTCCTTCCTCATACAACATTTTTGCAACGCTGTAATCCAGCCGAGCCATCGCTTCATCGCCCAGCCTGTTATATTCCGTCTGTTTCTGCGCTGTGGCGAAGATTGCCGTTGCCGACAGCGCAAGAACCATAGCATATCTTTTCATTCTCACTTCAAACTCAATCGTTTTATTATGGCGCAAAGATAATGCATTAAATCCGAATCAAGAAATAAAGAGCAAAAAAATCAATTAAAAAAACAAAAATTATTGCTTATATGATTGGTTTTCAATCAAAAAACTAATTCTTCAGAATCGGCGCCTTCACGTGTCATCTTGCCGTTCTCGTCGAAAACGTCGTATTTGTTGTCGCGACGCAGGAAGGCTCTACCGCCGTTGCGCGGACGCGAAACATCCAAATATTTGCAGGGGATTTTCTCTACGAACTTTGAATCGACCGCCCCAAAACGTTGTGTAGTCTTATCCCTGACAATGAAAATGGCGCCGTATTGTTGCCTGAAATCGTACTTGTCCATCCGCTGCTTTACGTCTGCCTCGTCCATCTTATCCTTGCAATTCTTCATCAAAGTAATGACTTCATCGGTCACTTTGATATTCCCCGCCTTGGTATAATCGGCGTACGCGCCGGCCAAATCATTCGCCTTTTCCTTCGCCTTTCCCGATGTAATCAACTGTTGATATGCCTTTTCGTTTTTCTCGGCGATGGCTGCGTCATCGTTTTTAGGCGTATTAGCCGTATTGCGCTGCGAAGCCGTTACGGTCGCGTTGTTTTTCTGTTCGGGCTTCGACCGATCGTTACGCTTATTTTCATTCGGCTTGCTCGTTGTCGGCGTTTCAACCTCCTCACGAACCGTCCGGCTTTGAGGTTGGCTCACCGGCTCATCCGGCTCATCCGCAGGCGGCGAAACGCTATCCTGTTTGTGCGGAATTATGGTTATGTCGCCACCGTTAGCGTTTGTCGAAATATAGTCATAATCAGACTGATAAATCCCCGAGATAATGCTGCCGATGACTTTCTGTCCCATGAAATAATCGAACAAGGCATACACTGCAATTGCGATAAGGAAAAACGCTACAATATGCGGCAATCTGATCTTTCTCCTTTTAGGTTTCTTGTGCCGGCTTACGGCCGACGGCCTGTATATAGTATCTTCTTTTTCCAAAGTATCATCCTCTTTGTCGGGAACATCTTTAACATTCGCTTTTGCTCCCAATAAGGTCGTATCCTCTTCATTCCGGTCGTCAATTGATTCCGTCAACGTATTCTCGACAATATCATATACCGGCGCATCTATCGACGCCAACATCTCCTTAATCGACTGATAGCGATCTTCCGGCCTGATTTCCATAGCTTTAAGTATTGCATTCTCGGTTTTGGGAGTGATATTCGAGTTGTAGGCCGACGGCGGCAGCATAGACTTGGTCGCACGCAAGATTGATTCGGTCGGGATAACCCCGGTCAGGATATTATACATTGTCGCGCCTAAGGAATAGATGTCGGGACATGGCGAAAACACCTGCGTGCCTTCATTGTCGTATTGTTCGATTGAGGCAAAACCCTTCGACAAAGTGAGCGTCGTCGTGCTTGTATCTGCCTCCTCTATATCGTAGCGCTTGCTTACCCCAAAGTCAATCAGGCGGGCATTATCGTTCTTATCGACAAGGATATTGCTCGGCTTAATGTCGAGATGCACGATGTTCTTCTCATGAACAAAATCAAGCGCATTCCCGATCTGATGTGTATATTTGAGAACTTTATTCTCATCCAGAACTCCCTCTTTATCAAGCATATACTTGAGAGAGCAGCCTTTGATATACTCCATGACGATATAGGCCGTGTTGTTCTCTTCAAAGACTTCGAGCACATTGACTATATAGGGGTGATGGACTTCGGAAAGGATTTTCGCTTCCTGTATCAGTTTTTCCTTAAACTTATCGAAGAGTTTCTCGCCTGTTGCGGAATGGACTTTTACGGCATACGAAGCCTTATCGCGATAGCAATAATCCTTAAAGAAGTACTCTTTAATGCAGACAGGCACCCTTGTATTCATCGTGCCGAGTCCGCCTTTTACTACCGTATTCCATTCGCCAAGATATGTTATTCCGAATCCTCCTTGTCCGATTGTCCGGGTTAATCGGTATTTCCTATCTTGTAAAAAATATCCTTCTGGCAAGTTCATAAAATGCTCTCCGTACTACAAATTCCGCACAAAGGTACAATAATTAAATGAAAGAATAAAAAAAAGAGAGAAGAAATTGTTTGTATCCCCCGTTTTTTTGTACATTAGACACCGGTATGATATAGAAAGAATAGTTGTCTTTTGCCTCATTAATACAGCGTTCTATGATTTCATTCTTTATCATTTCGGCATTTTTCCCGGTCGAAAAAAGTTTTTTCAAGTCGTCGTTGGAAAAACAGTTCGTTACGCCGTCGGTACACAAAAAGAAAGTATCGTTTTGTTGAACATCGGTAATAAATACCACATCGGCTTCTACCGTCTGCTTCGTTCCTGTTATGGCTCTTGTGATGACATTTTTCTGAGGATGGACGGCGGCTTCGGCTTCGTTCATAAATCCTAACTCTATCCATGAATTGACCAACGAATGGTCTTTGGTACGGAAGATTATATTGCCGTCACGAAACTGGTAGCCGCGACTGTCGCCGATATTAGCTATCGTGACGCCCGACTGGCCGAAATATATCAGGGTGAGAGTTGTAGCCATTCCTTGGGCTTCGGGATATTGCCCGACATACTCGTCGAAACGGGATTCGGTATAATGCACGGCTTTGTTGATAAACTCTTTCGAGGGATCGCCGTCTTCAAGAAAGGTGGCAAAAAAAGTCTGAAACGAATCGCAAGCAAGGGCGCTAGCGACTTCGCCTTTTTCCGACCCGCCTACCCCATCGCAGACTATGAATAGCCTTTGACCGGAATTTGCCAACTCCGACAGAGGGTAGATGTAGTCCTCGTTGTTCTTTCGTTTGCCTTTTTCCGTTGCGGCAAACGGCCTTTCAAGCGTTATATTCATGGATGCCATGTTTTACTCGTTAAAGCGGATTGTCGTGCTTCCTAATACAAACTCGTCATTGTCTTTCAAAATCACGATTTCTCCGTCCACAATACATTTTCCATTATATAACGTATGATTTTTACTATTATTGTCCGACAGGCAATGATAATATCCGCTGCCTTTAGGATTTTTCCTGACTTCAATACAGGCATGGGTGCGACTCATCGTCTTATCGCCTGTCTCTATACAAATATTGGCCGTAGAGGCTTTCGCCTTACGACCAATAATCCCCTTTCCTTCACTCAACTGAAATTCCTGACGCGGGGTGTCAGGAGTTGCAAGAACTGTTAAACGACCTATCTCGTTTTTTTTCGTTCTTGAAGACAAAACTACTGTGTCAGGATTTTCCTGACTTAACTTTTGGTCAAGATACGATATCGGTATATCCTGTTTACATTTCGGACATTTGAATGAGACTATTCCTTGCGGGATCTTGTTCTCATCCACTTTTAGTCCGACTTTGCAATGAGGGCATTTAACCGAAATCATACTATAATCGAAACGTCTATTTCATTAATATCCGAAGAATAAGCATCAACATCGAAATCATTGAACATATCGGCGTCATCCAATACGATGAAGTCGGAATTGTCGCCAAATTCTACGTCTTGCTGCATATCCACACCGTAAGAATCGTCGATATGAACGAAGTCCATGTCATAATCTTCGTCAATGTCAACGAAAACGGCATCACCTGTAGTCAATAAATCGTTATCTAACGTAACGAATGTATATTCATCTTTCATACCTATTATATATTATTATATTAATATTCACGCTGCAAAGATAGGACGATTTTTATTGATTCGACCTTCTCGCCGCAAACTTTTCGTATAGAACGGACAAAGTCGGGGGATTATTGTACGAATTTCATGTTTTCATGTACGAATCCATTTGGCTTTGCAGGTGGACACAGGGCATACCTTTTTGTTACTCAATGATTCGTATGGTATTTCGCCGAGGAAAGTGCCGCATTTGGGGCATACATAGTCTATTTTAAACTGATTGGTAAGGTCTTGTATCAGCGCGGGAATCTTTGCGGCTTGCCTCGCGCCGAAATAAATCCCTATCGTCGGCGCAAGAACGGCAAGGACGAAACTAAAGATGAAAAGCCCCCTGTTGGTATGACCGGTAAAGCCGAGAACGATACCTACAACGCCGATCACGGCAAACGGCAGCGACTGGAAGAGACGGGTTTTGAACTGGTTCGACGATTGAATATGTATCTTTTCATTGACATAAGTGTCATATACCTCTTTCAGGCTGCCGAACTGAATACTGTAATCATTGTCGCTCTTGAGTATATCCAATATCGAAATGGCATAGTCCGAGCCGAACGAAATCATATCTTCGGCTTCAACTATCTTATTGAGTATCTGATCGTTATTGACAAACGTGCCATTTGTCGAACCGAGGTCTCGGAGCAGCAAGGCGCCTGTTTCGTCTTCGGTCAATACGGCATGATGCCGACTCACTTCCGGGCGGTCTATTATTAATGTATTATCGTTTGCTTTTCCAATCTTTATTTCCATTTCGATAAGCAATTGTTAATCAATATCCTTTCCCCCGCCTTGAACTTCGGCTTCCAAAGAATCCTTCAGCGCCCTCAAAGGCTCTTTAGGGATGATCAATTCACGCGGTTTGCCCTCGTCGGCCAAAAGCAGCAGTTTCTGCTTCGGTAAGTTTATTTGCAAGATATGATCTTTATTGACTATGTGGCTTTTGCCGACACGAATAAGTATCGTGTTCGGCTCGGTTAACTGCGAGACCAACATCTCCTCTACTTTCCCTATATTCACGGCAAAAGTAAACTGAATGCCTTGAGAAAGAAGCAGTTTGGTATAGTTTCTATCGGCCTCAAAATACAAGATGTGCTCAACTTTGATTCTAAGCATCTCATCCCTTGTCTTTATCATCAAATATTTATCCATTTGAATGGTAATATTACTTCTTTTTTATTAATAATCAATGTTCAAGTGTGCAAAGGTAAGTTTTTTCATTGATTCGACAAAAATTTTATTGGTTTTTAACCAATTCTTACCCTGGAGCAGCAAAAGGATGTCGCCGGACTGATCCGGTTTACTACAGAAGACCAGAATCCGGTTTTGATAATCATTCCTAATGACTTCTGAAAATAGAATATATTTAATGATTGACGCCTTCGAACAGATCCCGGTCGGCGTCTTGGGAGGTTTTCGTCTTGTAATTATTAAATATGTAAGATAGCGAAAGCGAGAGCAATGGATAGAACGGCCGTATGCGCGTCACGGATTCGAGTGTCGAGGTTGTGATGTGGCTATTGTATCGTGCTGTATTGAAGGCATCGCGCAGGGCAAGGGTTGCGGTGAGGTTACGCGAGCGGAGAAATTGTTGGCGGACGGACAGGTTGACGTACCAGAACTGCTCCGTCCGTCCCTGGGTCGTTACGGACGGCCCCACAAAGTTGCCGTCAACCTGGATACGGGTCGTTTTGCTTGCCGCAAGGCTGTTGCTGAGCAAGATATCATAATTGCGGCTTGTCTCGTCGGTTCCGCCGGCCGATTTGAGCTTGTTGTTCACCTTATAATTATACAAACTGCCGTTGAGGGTCATGTTCCACCACCGCCGGAGCTGCCACTGTGAGTTTATTTCGATGCCTGTAGAGTAGTCGTCGCCCACATTTGCCATTGAGTCAAGCGTCACACCGGCTCTTATGGCTGATGTGTAAGGCACCCTGAGGCGTTCTATCTTGTTCGTGCGGTTGCGGTGAAACAATGTCGAGGCGATTGTATTATTGCCGAGGTTCTTTTTGTAGTTTATTTCAAAGGAGTTGATAAACTCATTTTGTATGTCGGGATTTCCCCGCTCGGCCGAGTAGAAGTCACGATAGGTAATATAAGGCTCCATATAGAAAAGTTGCGGGCGGGTGATGCGTCGCGAGTACGAGGCAAGGAGTTGTTGCTCCGCCGGAAGGTTCCAACCGACGTGCGCCGACGGGAAGGCGTGAAACTGGTTGTAAGTCCTGCTCGCGCCGGGGACGTTGGTCTTCAGCGCCCTGTAAGTATGCTCGCCTCTTAGGCCGATCTGATAGCTGAAAGACTTATAAACGTTGGCATAAATGGCATAAAGGGAATTGATGCTGAAGCGGAAATAGAAATCGTTGTCGTATATGGCGTCGTCCTTACGGAAGAGGAAAGCGTTTTCCGAGGGTTCCCAAAATTCCATGCTGTAGTCGCCGTCTTCGAGATATGAATAATACTGGTAACCGGCCTCAAAACGTCCTGTTTTACTGTAAGGTAAGACGTAATCAAGGTTCAATCGAACGGTCGGCTTGCTTTCGTACTCGTACGCACGGTGTCCCATTTGCCGATGCTGGTTTTCGTAAGCGTTAGCGGGGGTAAAATGGCTCGGAAGTCCCTTTTCTTCAGTTGCAAAATAGTTCTTTTCGGCTTCTTTGAAGACATTGTATGGGTTACCTAACTTATTTTTATCAATTCCGCCGTCGAACAGGTCGCTCTGAAAATACTCCATAGCATCAATTGCGGGTTTATAATATCCTAAGAAACTGACCTTATGACCTTGGTCATTGAAACGGTGGTCGGCGCTGAGGGTAATTGTCATGAATGTTTGGTCAATGTTGTAGTAATCACGGCTGAAATAGGTCTTATTTTCGGTAACTACACTACTCCAAGATACTCCGTCGGCAACGAGTAAGGTCTGTTCCTCACTGTAGTCAAGGTCTCCGCGACGCCAGCGCCCGGCATAACCGCCTTCAAGGTCAAGCGACAGCTCTGTCCGAGGCAAACTGTAGGCATACCCTGCCTTGATCGAGTAACTGAAATTATCACTTACCCTCGGCCCATTGCTTCGCGAGCGAGTTTTGAGCCTGTACCGATTAGTCATATCGTTTGCCTCGTTTTCCGTGCCGGGAGGGTCGGTAACCGGAATGACCGGTTGAGGCAGTATAACGATTCCGGAGGCGTTATTAATCATATCCTGCGCTGTTTCGGCGTCGGCATCGACGACCGTAGTCTTGTCCTGGTCGAAATCACTCCTCAACATCCTGTCCATCCAGTTGCCGCCGACATACCAGCGTGAATGTATCAACTGATTGCTTATCAAAAAATCAACGGACTTAGTCTTGGCCAAGTTCCCCGACACGTTCACCATTCCGCTCAAGCCCTGCCGGAGGTTCTTTTTGGTAATGATATTTATTATCCCCACATCGCCTTCGGTATCGTTTCGCGCCGAAGGTGTGGTTATGATTTCTATGTTTTCAATCTGCCCCGACGGAATCTGCTGCAAAGCCTGGGTGCCGCTAAAAACGCTCGGCTTGCCGTCAATATATACCGCAAAGCCGCTACTGCCCCTAAAAGTAACCTCTCCCTCGGCATCCACCCTTATTGAGGGAGTGTTCTCCAAGATATCCACAGCCGTCCCGCCGGAAGCCAAAAGGCTCGAAGAGGCTTCAATAACTTTCCTGTCGAGTTTATATATAATCTGTTTCTTTTGCGCAACTACTTCGACCTCCGCCAGACCTATTTCAAGAGGCTTAAGTTCGATAATCCCAACATCTGCAATCTCCCCGTCCTTAAGTTGTAATTCCTTAGTAAAAGGATCATAACCGATAAGTTTTATCATCAGTAAATAATCTCCCACGGCAATCTTGGCAAGTTCGAATCGTCCCTCCGAATCAGGTACGGAATTAGCGACAGGCTTTTCGATATTACCGCTACTACGCTTAAGCAGCAAAACATCCGCAACGCCTACAGCTTCGCGAGTGTCGGCCTCAATCAATCGACCTTTTATCAACGCCGTTTGCGCCGCAACATTAATCATTGAAATACAGCATAATGCCGTAATCAGACATTTAAACTTCATTATATTATATAAGATTTTGAGGCGCAAAGATAGTTAAAATTTCTCTTTTAATCGGATATTTTTCTTCTTTAATCCGAAACTTACGGATTATTTTAAAGAATATGTATATATTTGCAGTTGTAATTTTAAAAGAAATAACAATATGGAAAGAAGGATGTTTATTAAAACAGGTGCATTAATAGGTACAAGCGCTGCGATGTCGTTGAAGTTCGACGGCTTGTTTGCTGCCCTGAAAACCAATACGATTACGGTAGAAACGGCGCCAGATATTGTAGCCGTTATGGGCGGGGAGCCGGAAGTCATGCTCGACCGGGCATTAGAGGCGCTCGGCGGAATCGGTAATTTCGTCAAAAAAGGGCAAAAGATAGTCATCAAACCGAATATCGGTTGGGATCGCGGGCCGGAGATGGCCGTCAACACCAATCCCGAACTCATCGGCGCCTTAGTCCGTAAATGCCGCGAAGCAGGCGCATCAAAGGTTACGGTCTTCGACCATACATGCGACGAATGGACGAAATGCTATGCTACAAGCGGCATTGAGGCGGCGGTCAAGGCGGCGGGCGGAATAATAGTCCCAGCCAACGACGAGAAATATTACACCAAACAAATTTCATTGCCCCTCGGCGTAAGGCTTAAGTCGGCCAAGATTCACGACGCGATAGCCGAAGCCGACGCATGGATAAATGTCCCCGTATTGAAAAATCACGGCGGCGCAAAGTTATCCTGCTCAATGAAAAACATGATGGGAATAGTCTGGGATCGCCGGTTCTTCCATTCAAACGACCTCCAACAATGTATTGCCGACCTCTGTACGTTGGACAAAAAGCCGGTGCTGAATATCGTCGATTCCTACCGCATGTTGTTCCAAAACGGCCCGCAAGGTAAAAGCAAAGCCGACGTAAACAACGCCAAGTCGCTTATTGCCGGCAAAGACATCATAGCCGTTGATACGGCCGCACTGTCGTTGTTCAATCAAGTAAAGAAACTTGACATCGAAGCGGTCAAGCATCTCGGCTTCGGACAATCCCTGAACATCGGGACTACCGACCTGAAAAATCTCAAAATCGAAAGGATAAAAATATAAGATGAGCAAAAAATCGCCCCACGTCCTGAAAGTGTTAAGGATAATACTTGCGATAGCGGTTTTCGCGCCGATATTGCTTATCTTCGTTGACTTCCGCGACGTACTGCCGGATTCCGTCGCACGATTTCTCGAAATCCAATTGACGCCGGCCATTTTCTCTTACGCCGCAGTGTTGCTCATTATTTACTTCCTGCTGACGCTGTTTTTCGGACGGCTTTATTGCTCAATTATTTGTCCGGCAGGGATTTTACAGGATATTCTCAACCGCATAGCCTGCATCGGAAGGAAAAAGAAGAATGGAACCTTGCGCTTTCGTTACCACAAGCCTCCGAACATACTAAGATATGTTATTTTGGGCATCACGGCGCTCCTCGCCTGCTTCGGTCTGACGGAATTGTGCCTGCTGCTCGATCCATACAGCAATTTCGGGCGCATAGCGACTAACTTGTTCCGTCCGGTAGCGGTTTGGGTCAATAACCTCCTCGCCGAAGAACTGTCGAAGACGGGGAATTATTCGCTCTACAACGTGTCGATACGCATTTCCACAGCCGCGCTCACGGCGGCAATCATAGCCTTTTTAACGTTTGCCGTAATGGTCTTTTTCCGGGGGCGTTTGTTTTGCAATTCGATATGCCCTGTCGGGTCGCTATTGAGCCTCGTCTCGCGCTATTCGCTGTTCCGTATCACGATAGACGAAAACAGATGCAACAAATGCGGCGTCTGCGAGCGGTCATGCAAGGCCGAAGCAATAGATTCCAAGAATGGGGCGGCTGATGCCTCTCTGTGCGTGTCGTGCTTCAACTGCCTGTCTTCATGCAACAAAGATGCCCTCGGATTCAGGTTCGCCCCGACAGCTGTGTTCAACAAAAAAACTTCTAAAGCCGACTTTTCGGAGAGCCGCCGCTCGTTCTTTGCATCGACGGCGATAATAGCCGGAAGTATTCCCCTCGCCCTGCGTGCGCAAGACGCTCCCGACGAGCCGTCGGCAACGCCGGTCATTCCTCCCGGCTCACTAAATATTGAGCGTTTCAAAGACTTGTGTACCGGTTGCCACCTTTGCGTAGTACAGTGTCCGAGCAAAGTTCTGCTACCCGCCGGACTGCAATACGGCTTAGGCTACATGCTCAAACCCTATATGTCCTACATCGACAGTTACTGCAATTTCAACTGCACCGTATGTGCGCATGTATGTCCTACGGACGCTATAAAGCCCATCTCCGAGGACGAAAAAAAGGTCATACAGATAGGCGTAGCAAATTTTTACATCGACCGCTGCGTGGTAAAAACCGACGAAAAAGATTGTGGCGCATGTTCGGAGCACTGTCCGACACAAGCCGTCCACATGGTTCCTTACAAAGGCACCTTGACCATCCCGCAGGTTGAGCCGGAAATATGTGTAGGCTGCGGTGGCTGTGAATCAATCTGCCCCGTCGTTCCCCAAAGGGCGATAATCGTCCACTCTAACCCCATCCACAAAACTGCCGAGAAGCCTAAAGATGATGAGGTCAAAGACGTGGAAATCAATGATTTCGGATTCTGAGACGTCGTTTAACTACCGCGTTTAGCGCCTACAACGCTTTTCTTCACGGTGGTTGCCTTGGGTGTTGATTTAACTTTTGACGCCTTAGCCGATTGTGCGGCAGTCAATGATGTTTCCTTACGTTTCGGAGCCGTTTTTTTCGGCGCCGCTTTAGCTTTCGCCTCATTTTCGCCTTCGGTTTCGGACTTCTCCTCCCCTACCCCGGCATCCGCCGTTTCTTCGGCGTCTTCTTTCTCCGAGAAGTCGGTAATGCCGCTTGCAATCAGCAAATCATACCATTTCAAGGCCTTTTTTATATCGTTAGGATAGACTTTGTCGCGGTCGTAATCAGGCACTATTTCGGCGAAATAAGCGCTCAATTCGGCCGGTTCGGCCTTGGGTATATCAACAGATATGCGGCCGCCGTTTTCTTTTTCCTTAATAGCGTCGAATATTTTGCGGATAGACACTTCGCCTTCGCTGGTATAGATGGATATGTCGCCCAACGATATAACTTTGTCGCGAGGATAAGCCGGTACGCGCTTCTTGTCAATCAATGATTCCATGACCAACAGATTCTTGCCTCTCGACACCAATTTGTATAGACCGGGCCTTCCCGATACAGCCAATATTTCTTTCAACATAACACAAAAGTTTTAGTTTAATTCAGGTGCAAAGATAATACATTTGAGGTAAATATACAAGAAAAGAGGAATCTTAAAAAAATAAGATGCCTCTTTAAATATATGATACGGTAAGAAATTAATCCAATTCGGACGCTTTAACTTTGAATACACGTCCGTTACGCGAAAACACAAGCTCGCCGTCCGATTTCTTGCGATCTCTAACCAAACGCTGAAACGCTAAATGCGCCCCTTTTATGACAATTTCTTCAAACTTCCTAAGTTCACGCTCATTCATAATTTTTCAATTTATTGAATATAAATGCATTGTTGATCTCAATTCTTTTATCCTTGAAGCCCTTAGCGATAATTTCCATCGGC
Source organism: Tannerella sp. (assembly GCA_031271805.1). Lineage (GTDB taxonomy): Bacteria > Bacteroidota > Bacteroidia > Bacteroidales > Tannerellaceae > Tannerella. Next base: position 15,095 of record JAISUX010000073.1, on the reverse strand, counting down.
GACAAGGAGTTGTCGGTGACCATCCAGTAATCGCAAATAGGAATATACAAATTGAAAAGATTCATTATTCCCGCGCGATACCTGCGACGTATCGTAGGTTCACTGACATCATGTCCGCCTTCGGAGACCCTGTTCCTCACTCTTTCGACCGCCAAATCGGGCGTATTAAGCCAGAAATAGAGCAAAGTAACATAATATCCTTTGGCCTGCGCATCTTTGATCAGGTTGGCTATCGAACGACTTGCCAACGTGGTCTCCAACGCAAAAGTTTCGTCCTCTTCAATCAGCTCTCTGATACGCTTATACATAATCCGGCTCGCTTCTACCGCAACCGCTGTTGTGCTCGCATTGAAAGGAGATATCCCTTTCGCTATTTCATCGGAGTTCACAAACTCCTTGCACTCTAACATTTCCGGCAATATCGTGTAGGAAGCCGTTGTCTTTCCTGCTCCGTTGCATCCGGATATTATATATAAGTTCGGCACGTTTCTAACTTTTTAGCGGGGCAAAGATAGATGTTTTTTAATTTCCGGCAAAATATTTTTTCGTCCATGACTTCGTATGTTTCGTACTCAAAACACCGCCTTTCGTACTAAAGTCCGCTATAATTCCATCAAATTCAGCATAATAGCGTCCGAAACAAAATATTTTTCTTTGGATAATTTAACATATCCGGCCTCTCGTTTTAGAAAATTTATATCTTCAAAATGACGTATTTTTTCAAAAAAACGAAGATTTAGGGTTTCGCCGAACTCGTTCATGAGCGTATCGAGCGGAATACCACGGGCTGTTCGCAGTCGGGTTATGATAAAATCATTGTATCGTTTTCGTTCGTCGAGCAATTCTATTTCATGCGGAAGTTCATCTTTTTTAAGCGCTTCAATATAATCCGACACCGAAGCGACATTCCAGGAACGGCTCAGCCCGTCGAAAGAATGTGCGGACGCGCCCAGACCGAGGTAATGCGTCCCATTCCAATAAGACGAATTATGGAGGGATATTACGCCTTCGGGATGTAAAGGATCCGGCTTCGCGAAGTTAGATATCTCATAATGAACGTATCCGGCATCCGTCAGCGTGTCCGTCAGCATTTTATAGAAACGCTCGCAGTCGTCATCACTTGGCATGGCCGCTTCTCCCCGCTCTTTCATTTTATAAAGAGGCGTTCCTTCCTCAAAAGTAAGATTGTAAGCCGAAATATGGGGCACATCAAGTTCTATTGCCTTTACCAAATTGCGCGACCATGCGGTAGCCGTTTGCTCCGGAATGCCGTAAATCAAGTCGATGCTGATATTCGTCAAACCCGCATCCTTGCAGCGATTGACGGCAAAGACGGCTTCCTTGGCATCATGACGGCGGTTCATAAACCTCAAATCGGCGTCATCAAAGCTCTGGACGCCGATACTGATGCGATTAAAGGGAAGGTTGCGCAATGACGCAATATATTCGGGCGACAAATCATTGGGATTGGCTTCGAGGGTTATTTCGGGGGTAGCGGAAAGCGGAAAATAACGATATATCGCATCAAAAATCGCCTCAAAATCAGGAGATTGAAGCAATGACGGCGTCCCGCCGCCAAAATATATCGTCTCAACTGTTTGACCATGGAAATAATCGCGCCTCAACGACATTTCCTTTATCAAAGCCGCCACATAATCAGCCTTGTATCCCATTTCCGTATTCGAATAGAAATCGCAATAGATGCAACGCTTCGCACAAAACGGGATATGAAGGTATAGCCCGGCCACGACTTTAGAAAATGCGCTTTAACAAGTAAATCAACACCCTCACGGCAATGGAAACGGCGTATAAAACGGCTGCTATAATTAATATCCACAGGAATTGGCTGTAAATCTCCGACCATGCAGTCTTATAAGCGATTATGGCAATCACATTTACCAAAATGGCCGCTAAAAAACACACTGCCATCCATATTATCTCTGTCTTTTGACGTTTTACTGAAATAATTATATCCTTCATAATCACTTTATTAAATATCAAACTCTTTAGGGAATTGTATTATACGCTGTTCTTCCATAGCCTGCAGGCCGAGCAGCGCCAGAATCGAGGAATAATAAGCCTCATTGACCAAGTGCTCGTTCTTCACGCCGGTGATGGCAGAGTTGCAGAAGCCGGTGAGCAGTTCGATAGAGCCGTCGCCTACAGCCCCTACCGACGATGCGCCGCTGATAGATGTTGCATTATCGACCACGTAGTAACCTTTGTTGATGGAAGCCGTTTCGGGTACCCAGCTTGGGCCGGCGAAAGAGGCGTTGTCGAACACCTTGTGCTCAATTTGGTTGATGAGCTGCAGGATTCCCGGCGCCGGAGTAGCCTCTTCGAAATAGTACTTGCCCTTCTCAAGCTCCATAGTGCCTTTGTCGCCCATTATCATCTCTTCGAGGCCAAGGAATTTGTTCGAAATCACCGATTCGTACGACATCTTGACACCGTTAGGATAGTGATAGACGAGGCTGATGCTGTCATAGACTTCGCGTCCGTCCTTCCAGTAAATCAGGTCGCCGAAGCCCGAAACGCTTTCGGGGTGCATACCGAGCGCCCAGTCGCCTACCTGCAACTGATGCGCAGCAAGTTCGGTGCATAAACCGGCAGACGACGCGCGATAAAGTCGCCAGTTGATTTTACGCTCAAGTTCGGGCGACGGCACCGGACGACGCCAATCGTTATTGCGATACCAATACGCCCGCATGTTGGTTATCGTACCTATCAGGCCGTTGTGAATCATTTCCATCGCACGGATGTACTTCGGGTCAAACAGACGCTGCTGGCCGATGTAGAGCACGCGGTCGGACTGTTTATATGTGTCATAAACGTTGCGACAACCCTGTAAGGTCAGGGCAATGGCCTTTTCGCAAAAAACATGTTTGCCCGCCGACAATGCGTCAACCGCCATCTGTTCGTGCTCGTTCAGTGGAGTAGCGATCAAAACGGCCTGTACGTCCTTATTATCAAGCATTTCCCTATAGTCCGTATATGCCTTGGCCTTGGGATAAAGGGCGATGGCTTGTTGCAGGTGCGGATCGTAGTTGTCACACAGAGCCACAACCTCGCCTTGCGGGATGTTCAACAGGTTATCCAAATGGTACATCCCGCGCGAACCTGTTCCTATGATGCCGATACTCACTTTCTCGCCCGACACCGACGCAACGACCTCTTTAGTACACGACTGAAGCCATGGGAACATAGTAGCTAAGCCACCGACGCCCACGGTCTTTAAAAAATCACGACGATTAAAAAAATCTACTTCTCTTATCATAACAATTTATAAGCGTTCTTCAAATGAAATTTATCTATCCACTGCGGTTTCCCGCTTTCGCCCGACGCTATCCAGGCTGTTGTCAGCACTTCGGCATCGACGGGGTCTTCGGATTCCACCGCTACCATCACATACCCGCCAACAAGTTCCGACGTCGCCGGATTGACTATATGTTGCGGATTCGACGGCGTATTACCTGATACCGACATCGCTGTGTCACAGAGTTTTAGCGTCGCCACCGCCGTTTGACGGTAAGGATCCTCAATACTTACCGACCAACTATCGCCATACGGGTGTGAGCCAAGTGCAAGCACCGAACTGTTCCCGAAGTTTACCAATGCGCGGGATATACCGGCTTCCTTAACAGCCTTGCCGGCCACCCTCAAAGCGTAGCCTTTGGCATATCCCCCGAAATCAAGCGACAATCCGTATTTGTCAAACCGTACGCTCTTCGATTCCTCTATAAATACAACCTTGCCGAAATCATTCAGAGTTATATCGAAACAACCCTCGGTAAGCTCGAAATAACGACGGCAATCAAGCATAATATCCCACAATTCATCGGACAACCGAACCGACGAAAACTGCGCATCGTCGTTGACCTTAGCCACCTCGCTTTCCTTGTCGAAGCGGTTCAGCATCTTCTCGATTCGCCCCAATTCACGCTCGACATCATTCCACACCCTTTCGAGCGACTGTTCGTCGGAGCCGAAAAGCAGAGCGTCAAGCCGAGTTCCCATCAACAGCGGCACAGAAACATGGAGTAGTCCCGATGAAGGATAATAATTACTGTATTTCATCTTTCTCCTTCTTTTTCCGCATCCGGTCAACTTTCAGGCGAAGATAGCGCAACAGGAAAATCATCACTATTGAGATTGCTATAACGATGAAATATTCCGTATAGTTCATCGAATTGTTCCGCCCCGGCCAACCTATATAGCTCATTACGAGCAGATATACGAGCAAAGCTATTGTGAGAATATCATGCTTCTTCATAAACCCAAAGAGTTGTCGGAATCCGAATCCTCCTTTTCATCCGCAATGTCCACTATATCATCAACCACATAACGCGAATAGCCGCGCCATGGGATTGCATTAAAATATTCTATGTAATGCAGTTCGACGGTCTTACCTCCTGCATGCATCAGTCTCTCGGCGAGCGCCTTCTTCGCTACGGAAAATTCAAACTCGTTCGACTGGAACCCGCCTGTCGCCGAAGGTTTGATACCCGACTGGATAAGTTTTCCCTCGTAGGTCTTGAACACAAAACCTTTGTAAACGACATAATTCAATTTGCCGGACTTGACGCCTTCGGCAAAAGGATAATAGTATCTAATCCAACCGTACGCAATCAATCCTAACAGTAAGACTATTACCATCACGTTCCGTACTTTTCTCCAGAGGTGCCCCCTTTTCCGGATGACATCCGTTTTATTTATTACTGACTCCATATTATTTGAGGCCTAATTTGCTCTTGATAATCTTCGGGATAGCGTCTTTATGGACGACGATATTGATGGTTTTATAGGCCACAAACGCTTCCGAAGCATACCATATACCGTTGTACTTGCTGTTAGTACCCCATGAGTTTTTAACCATATAAAACTTCTTGCCGGTCTGGTCTTTTGCGATGCCGTAAATATGCATACCGTGATCATCGGTCGATTCGTAGTTGTCATAAGCCTTTTGACGCATTTCCTGCGTGACTTCTATCTCTTTGCAAGGCTTATTTATAAGCGCCTTTATCTTCGCCTCCCTCTCCGAACGACTTAGGCCAACCCAACGTTCCTGGTCGGAGCCTTTAGTCTCAATATACTCAATATCAGGCATTACGGCTATACCGTCACGAGTGAAGCCCTGTTCGCTGACATCCGACCCCCATGCCACAGTGTAGCCGTTATTGATGGCGTAGTCGAATACCTGCATAAACTCGTCGAGAGGGATGTTATACGACATCGCCCAGCGCCAGTTATCGGGGATAGCCAACGGGAACTGCGTATAAAACGGCTCGTTGGTATATGACGTCAGCGACACATAATCGTCGATATTCAACCCCAGCGACCGGCAATAACTCTCCGGCGTGTATTCCTTGCCTTTGTATGTGAATTTTTCGGGAATAACGCCCAGATAAGCCTCAATAACGGCTTTATGGGCATCTCGCCAGACAGGCGAGAGTTTGCCGTTAGGGTTCCCGATGATGCTCTTAAGCATGGCCTGGGTCATCTGCTCCATCTCGCCGTGGATGTGTATCGTATCGCCGTAGTTCAGACCTTGATACAGTTCTTCGGGCATAGCGCCGTAATGCTTGAAAACATACAGCACATCGGCAAACGAACCGCCTTGAGCGTAATTGGTATTGCCGTGCATACGTACATACTTCTCGGCCTTATCAAGATACGATTTGTTTACGACATACATCTCCGACAAATCACACTCCTCTTTTCCCTGACGGATGAGTTCGGACTCTAAGAAACTGACGCCCGAAAAGCACCAGCACGTCCCTGTCCGGCTCTGATTTTTTACCGGCGTAATCTTAAGTTCCTTTACCGTAGTAAACACATAACTGTCGTCACTGTTTTCCTGAGCTGCCATCACGAAGATGTCAAAGGACAATATCAATCCTATAAATATCAATCTATTCATAATTAATTATATATGCAATTGGTTCATTAATCGACCGCAAAGATATAATAAATTCGGCAGAAAATATCCAAATAATTCGCTTTTTATTTTGATTTTAATTATCTTTGTCGCTCTTAACTTTAATTAAAGTATATGAAATTGTCAATAATTGGTTCGGGAAACATGGGTGGCGCCATTGCCCGCGGGTTATGCAAGAGTGATTTTGCAAAGAGTTTGGAGATATGCTGCGCCGATAAGTCGGAAGATATATTAAATAATATAGCGGCTGATTATAAATGTATTATGACTACTAAGGACAACCGCAAGGCTGTCGAAGGGGCGGATATAATCATCATCGCCGTTAAGCCCTGGCTTGTCGAGAGCGTCTTCTCCGAGATAAAGGATTCGCTTGATTACGGTCGCCAAATAATCGTCTCAATAGCTGCCGGGGTAGAGTTTGAAAAACTCCTCATGTATTTGAAAAAAAGCGGTCAAACCGCCGATCCCGCCCTCTTTCGCATCATTCCCAATACGGCCATCGAGGTCAGGGAAAGCGTCAATTTCGTCTCGGCCATCAACGCTTCGCAGGAGCAAATCGACCTTATCATGCGGCTGTTCGGCGAACTTGGCCTGACGCTGCTCGTCGAGGAACGCCTGATACGTAGCGGTACTGCCCTCGCCTCGTGCGGGATAGCGTACGCCTTCCGTTATATTCGCGCTAACATCGAGGGCGCGGTCGAAATCGGCCTCTATCCCGAACAAGCCAAGAAAATAATGATTCAGACACTCAGAGGCGCGATAACCCTGCTTGAGCACAACAACAGTCATCCGGAAGTCGAAATCGACCGTGTTACAACGCCGGGCGGAATCACCATCAAAGGCCTGAATGTGATGGAAGCAGCCGGCTTCACTCAATCGGTCATAAAAGGTTTGAAAGCCTCTATGTAATAAATATTTAAACCGTCAAAAACTTCCCGATATACGCATTACTTATCAGCAATGAGAGCAATGAGTATAGTAAAATATTGTTAATAGAATAAACAATTTCGTGTTTTCTATATCTAACCGAAAAAATTTATTCAATTATGAGGAAGTTTAGGTTAGTTTTAATAGGTATTAGTTTCATACTAAATTGTATGTCAATGGCAGCCCAGCAGGGCAAAGTAGAAATCAAGGGTTCGCTTGTTGAGAAAACGAGCGGTGAACCGATCGAAGCGGCAACAATCCGCTTACTCTCAGGATTAGACAGCACGATGAAAGCCGGCGTGGCAAGCAACGATAAGGGACAATTTTCGTTGAAAAACATTGCCGCCGGCACTTATCTCCTTCATGTTTCTTTCGTAGGATATGAGCCTGTGTATCAGCCGATACGCATCACGGGGCGCTCGTCTTCAATAGATTTGGGCGTTATCAAGATGGAAGAGAACAGCATCGTTCTCGGAGAAGCCGTGGTGACGGCCAAAGAAGTAGAAGTCAAGGTAAGGAACGACACGGTCGAGTACAACGCCGATTCGTACAAGATTTCCGAAGGCTCTATGCTTGAGGATTTGTTGAAGAAGATGCCCGGCGTCGAGGTTTCGTCGGACGGCTCTGTGACCATCAACGGCAAGCAAATTAAAAAAGTGCTCGTCGATGGTAAGGAATTTTTCTCCGACGACCCGAAAGTAGCGACTAAGAATCTTCCGGCTAAAATCGTAGATAAGGTGCAAACCTACGACCGCAAAAGCGATATGACGATGATGACCGGTTTTGACGACGGCAACGAAGAAGCGGTAATCAACCTGACCATACGTCCGGGTATGAAAGAAGGCTGGATAGGGAACGCATACGCGGGATACGGCAGCGAGAACCGCTACGAAGGCAATATGATGCTGAATAATTTCATGAACAATGACCAATTTTCGCTGCTCGGCGGACTTAACAACACTAACAACATGGGATTTTCCGACCTTGCATCCTCCATGTTCAGCGACATGGGCGGCGGGAGGCGTATCATGACCATGAACAGCGGTAACGGCATAACAGCATCGGGCAATATCGGTACTAACTTCAGCAAAGAATTTAGTCCGAAACTGACGCTCGGCGGCAATGTCCGCTTCAATCGTTCGGACAACGATTCACAAGGTACTATCGAGACCGAAAACATCAAGGAATCGGGCAATACCTTCGATTATGAGGAGGCCGTGTCGAACCGCATTAACAACAACCTCGGGATTAACCTGCGCCTGACATGGAAACCGGATTCACTGACGCAAGTAATCTTCACACCCGATTTTTCGTACAGCACCTCGAAACAGGATGAGACCGACATCTCGCGTACATTATTATATAATAAAAAAGATACGCTCAACACGGTTGAGTCCCTCTCAAATTCAAAAGGCAACGGATACAATACATCGGGACGTTTGGAAGCAAGTAGGCGGCTAAATGACCAAGGACGGGTTTTAAGTCTCTCATTATCAGGAGGCGCCGGCGACCAGCAAAACGACAGTTATAACTATTCGCTCACGAAATACTACCAATTGGAAAGCCCCGACGACATAATCGACCAGCAAATAGATTACAATAACAAGAGCTACAACTATCGCGGGTTTGTGTCATGGGTCGAACCGTTAGGCTCGGATAACTTTTTGCAACTGACTTACAGTTACAGCGGCGCCCAACGCGAAGCTATCAAAAACGCCTTCACACCGGACGCCGGCGGCAACTATAACGTACTCGACTCGACGTACAGCAAGAGTTCACGCGACATATCGGCCGACCAGCGCGCAAGCGTAGCCTTCAAGTCGCAACGCGAAAAATATAACTATACGATAGGTTTCAATGTTGACCCCTCGTATGCAAAGACCAAGACTTTTGTGGGCAACCAAACGATTGATGTGGCGAGCCGTAACGCGATAAACTATTCGCCGACGCTCCAGTTCAACTATCGCCCGAGCCGCGAACAGAATATCCGCGTCGATTACGAAGGCACTACCTCACAGCCCACTATGCAGCAACTGTCGCCGGTCGAGGACGTGTCCAACCCCCTGAACACGACAATAGGTAATCCCGACCTGAAGCCTATTTACACCAACAACCTGAGTATTCGTATTCAGAATTTCATGCCCGAAAAGCAAACGGCGCTGATGCTCATGGCCAACGGGAGTTACACCGTCAACGACGTTGTAAGTTACACGACCAACGACCCCAACACCGGCAAAAAACACACAACTTACAGCAATATAAACGGAAATTATACGGGAAACATCAGATTTATGTTCAATACGCCGCTGAAGAATAAGAAATTTTCCCTCAACAACATGGCGTTCACAACGTACTCAAACGCAAACAGTTACATTGATACGAAAAAGAATACCAACAAGTCTTTTCAGATACAAGACCGCCTTGGCATCAATTACCGTTCCGATTATGCCGACTTCGGGCTGAATGCCAACTTCACGTTCCGTAAGACCAACAACACGCTCGCAAGCCAACAAGACCTCAAAACCTATAATTATGGCGGAGGGGCCGACTTCACGTTCTATTTACCCGCTAATTTCAAAATAGAAAGCGACATCAATTACTCCGCCAACTCCGGTTATACCGACGGCTACGAACAGAACGAAGTGCTTTGGAACGCCTCCCTGTCGAAAAGTTTCCTGCAAGGCAACGCGGCCACTCTTCGTCTGAAAATATATGATATCCTGCAACAACGCAGCAATATCTCATACTCGACAACTTCGAGTTACACACGCTATTCGGAGTACAACACGCTGAGCAGTTATTTTATGTTGCATTTCATTTATAAATTCAGCATTTTTAAAGGAGGCGCGAGCATGTCGGATATGCGCCGTCAAGGCCCTCAGGGCGAAGGCCCCGGCCCGGTAATCCGTCGCGAAGGCCCTCCGGGTGGAGGCGGATGACGGGTTGTAAAGAAGGAAGTTGACTGTCAAATGCACCTGATTTAAAATCAAAACGAATGTTAAATAATACTTATGTGAGCAAAATTTTATACTTTAGATTTTTTTTTCTGAATTTTTGCGTACATTTGCGACGATATAAATGTCGAAATTTCATTTTTTAATTATTCATTATAAACGTATTCGCTATGACAGACATTTCAAGAAGAAGCTTTCTTCAAAGAAGCGCAGCCGCAGCAGCGGCATTTACGGTAGCTCCAAGCTCGATTTTAGGAAAGAGCCATGGTTATACAGCACCGTCTGATAAACTCAACATTGCCTCCGTAGGTATCGGCGGCATGGGTAACTCGAACCTCAGAGCCGTTGAGGGTACGGAAAATATCGTAGGTCTCTGCGATGTGGACTGGAAGTACTCGAAAGCGGTGATGGACCGTTTTCCTAATGCAAAAAAGTATTGGGATTACCGCAAAATGTACGACGAGATCGGTAAGGATATTGATGCGGTGATTGTCGCTACTGCCGACCACACCCATGCTATTATTGCATCCGAAGCGATGACTCTCGGCAAGCACGTATATGTGCAGAAACCTCTTACTCACTCAGTGTACGAATCCCGCTTACTGACCAAACTCGCTGCCAAACACCAGGTTGCAACCCAGATGGGTAACCAAGGCTCGTCGGGCGAGGGCGTCAACCTCGTTTGCGAATGGATTTGGAACGGAGAAATAGGAGAAATCAAGAAAGTTGAATGTGCTACAAACCGTCCTATCTGGCCTCAGGGATTAAATACTCCGGAGAAAGCCGATAAGGTACCCAAGACCCTTGACTGGGATTTGTTCACAGGGCCGGCTGAGGTACGTCCTTTCAATCAGATTTACCACCCGTGGAACTGGCGTGGATGGTGGCCTTACGGAACAGGTGCGCTCGGCGATATGGCTTGCCACATCATGCACCCGGTCTTCAAAGCCCTCAAACTCGGCTATCCGACTAAGGTACAAGGCTCTTCAACACTGTTGCTGAACGACTGCGCTCCGACGGCACAGCATGTAAGGCTGACCTTCCCTGCACGCGACAACTTAGCCAAGGTTGCATTGCCCGAAGTCGAAGTACATTGGTACGACGGCGGTCTCCTACCCGACCGTCCCGTAGGATTCCCACAAGGCAAAGCCCTGATGCCCGACGATGGTGGTCTGGTTATTTTCCACGGAACAAAAGACACGCTTATCTGCGCTTGCTACGGTCGCGAACCGTGGTTGCTGTCGGGTCGTGTGCCTAACGTAGCCAAAACATTGCGTCGCGTGCCCGGAAGCAAGCACGAAATGGATTGGGTACGCGCCTGCAAGGAAAGCGCCGCCAACCGCGTGAAGACAAATTCGGACTTCAGCGAAGCCGGTCCGTTCAACGAAATGGTTGTGATGGGCGTTCTCGCTGTTCGTCTGCAAGGTCTGAACAAAGAACTGTACTGGGATGGACCGAATATGCAGTTCACTAATATCGGCGCCGACGAGAAAGTCGTAATGATTCTCAAGGACGGCTTCACGATTAAAGACGGTCATCCCACGTTCGATAAACCAACACTGCCGCCGCTCAACGCGCAGGAGTTTGCCGCCGAACTTATCAATCATAAGTATCGCGACGGATGGAAACTTCCGGCAATGCCGTAACATAAAGTATATTAAAAATCAGAATTGATGAAGAAAATTTTGTTATTTGCAAGTGCAGTCTGTATGGTTGCACTTGCTTCCTGCGTCGGAGGAAAGAAAGCCGACAATGCTAATAATAAGGCCGAGGCTACGGTAAGCGAAGCTCCGCCGGCTGTTCCCGAATACAAGTTGCTTGACCTACCGCTTGTCGATTTGAGTACTTTCCCGAAAGACAATGACGGATGGATAACTATTTTCGACGGCAAGACGTTCAACGGATGGCGTGGCTATGACCGCACAGACATGCCTGCCGCATGGGAAATCGACAATGGAGCTATCCATATCAAAGGCTCAGGCGAAGGTGAAGCCGGCGCGAAAGACGGCGGAGACATCCTGTTCGCGTACAAATTCAAGAATTACGAACTTGAATTTGAATGGAAAGTGGCAAAAGGCTCCAATTCCGGCCTCCTCTATTTCATTCAGGAAGTCGAAGGCCAGCCCTCGTACATCTCAGCGCCTGAATATCAGGTACTTGATAATGCCAACCATCCCGATGCCAAATTGGGTATTGACGGTAACCGCCAGTCAGCGTCGTTATACGACATGATTCCGGCCAAACCGCAAAATTCCAAGCCTTTCGGCGAATGGAACAAAGGCAAACTGCTCTCATATAAAGGCACTATCGTCCATTATCAGAACGATGAGCCGGTAGTTGAGTATCATCTTTGGACTCCACAATGGACGGAAATGCTGCAAAAAAGCAAGTTCAGCCAGGAGAAATGGCCTCTCGCCTTCGAGTTGCTGAACAACTGCGGCGGCGCCAATCATGAAGGTTTCATCGGCTTTCAAGATCATGGAGATGATGTGTGGTACAGGAATATCAGGATAAAAATTTCTGATTAGTAGAGTTTTCGTTTTTATAATTTTTTTAGTCCGAGGCCGGGAGTTCTCCCCGCCTCGGATTTTTTAAGATGAATATATTCACTAACACTTTACATAACGGACTTCGGATTATACATCTGCAAACATCTTCGCCGGTTGCGTACTGCGGCTTTGCCATCAATGTCGGCGCTCGCGACGAGCAACCCGCCGAACACGGCTTAGCGCATTTTGTAGAGCACACAATCTTCAAAGGCACTATCAGGCGCCGGGCATGGCATATCCTTAACCGAATGGAAAATGTCGGCGGCGACCTCAATGCCTACACAACCAAAGAGAATACTTTCGTGTATTCGACCTTCATGGAAAAGGATTTCGAGAGGGCTGTCGAATTGCTTTCCGACTTGATTATCAATTCTCAATTTCCTGATAATGAGATGATAAAAGAGCGAGAAGTGATTTTAGACGAGATACAATCATACGAAGATTCGCCGTCGGAACTGATTTTTGATGATATCGAGGACATGGTTTTCGACGGCCACCAACTTGGGCATAATATCCTCGGCAATCGCCGCTCGCTTAAGACTTTCGATTCGCAGGCCGGGAAATCATTCCTGAAACGCTTCTACACGGCTCCTAACATAGTTTTTTTCTCAATGTCGAGTACCGACTTCAAGCGCATTACCAGACTTGCCGAGAAGTATTTCGCCGCCATTCCGTCGCAATCGCCGTCAATAACACGGCAACGACCGGAAATTACTAAGCCGCGGCAGGAAGAAATAAAGAAAAAAACGCACCTGACGCATGTCGCTGTCGGCGGGAGGGGATACGACTTGCATGACCCCAATAAATATACTTTGTTCCTGCTCAACAATATACTCGGCGGTCCTGGTATGAACAGCCGCCTGAATGTCAGCCTGCGCGAAAAGCATGGTTTGGTGTACAATGTCGAATCCAATGCAACGTCTTATTCCGACACCGGCATCTTCGTGATTTACCTTGGCACCGACCCTAAAAACCGCGACAAAGCTATTTCTCTCGTCGAAAAAGAATTGGCGAATATCCGCGATAACAAGCTGACTACCTTGCAGTTATCTGCTGCCAAAAAGCAGGCTATAGGTCAACTCGGCGTAGCAAGCGACAACAGGGAAAATCTCTTTCTCGGAATCGGGAAATCATTTCTTCATCTCAACCGCTACTTCCCGTTGGAAGAAGAATTTCGTAAAATCGAAGCTATCACTGCCGATCAAATCCTTGAGGTTGCCAATGAAATACTCGAGCCGTCACGGCTTTCGAGACTTATTTTTTATTAATTATTACAGATATGAACAGAATTTGTGAACTTTTCAAAATAGAATACCCTATTATTCAAGGGGGTATGGTATGGTGCAGCGGTTGGAGGCTTGCCTCGGCCGTGAGCAATGCCGGTGGCTTGGGGCTACTTGGCGCAGGATCGATGCACCCAGATGTATTGACGGAGCATATCCGCAAATGTAGGGAGGCGACCGACAAACCTTTCGGCGTCAATGTGCCGCTGATGTATCCTGAGATAGAAAAAATCATCGACATTATCATTACGGAGGGCGTCAAAATCGTCTTCACATCAGCAGGAAATCCGAATACATGGACGGAACATCTTAAAAATCATGGCATTAAGGTAGCTCATGTGGTCAGCAGTTCGCGTTTTGCTAAAAAAAGCGAGGATGCGGGTGTTGACGCCATTGTCGCCGAAGGCTTTGAAGCGGGTGGTCATAACGGCAAGGAAGAGACGACAACGCTCTGCCTTATTCCGGCCGTCAGTCGCGTGGTGTCGATTCCGATTATCGCAGCGGGAGGTATCGCTTCGGGCGAGGCGATGCTCGCGGCCGAAGTCCTCGGCGCCGAAGGAGTGCAGATAGGCACCCGTTTCGCCCTTACAAAAGAGAGTTCGGCGCACGATAACTTCAAACAATTGTGCCTCAGCCTCGAAGAAGGCGACACGAAACTGATGCTGAAGAAAATCTCCCCTACCCGCATGGTTAAAGGCGATTTCGCCACCGTCGTGCAGACAGCCGAAGACAACGGCGCATCAAAAGAAGAACTCCAAGAACTGCTCGGCAAAGGCCGCGCCAAATTAGGTATCTTTGAAGGCGACCTCAAGGTGGGACAACTCGAAATCGGCCAAGTAGCCTCACAACTCCATAACCTCGAAACAGCCGAGGAGGTGATTAAAAATATAGTAGAAGCCCGCATTAGAGCGCTTCAAAATATGAAGTCTTTTTGCTAATCGCCTGATTAAAATCCTACTCGCCGCCGTTCTTCTTTTATCCCGAGCATTTCGTTGTGGATTTTCTCGAATCTTCTCAGAATATCCGATGAAATTGTCGGGCGTTGATGTGCGATGATGTATTCAAGCGTTTCCATTGTGATACGTTTTGTCTTTTCGCGGATAACTTTTCGCGAAGCCTCATCAACAATCAATTTGATGTCGCCGGAGACATAGTTTTCTGTCAGAGACGCAAGTCTCTCATAATCTATGCCGAAGCAGTCAAGCGGACGGTCTTTCAGATACATCTTAAACATAATACGCCGAGCCTCGGAATCAGGCGGCGGCACGTAGAAATGCTTCTCCAAGCGTCCGGAACGAAGCACAGCCTTGTCAAGCAGTTGTGGCTTGTTGGTAGAAGCGATGACTAATACTCCCGCATCGCCACAGTTATCGAGTTGAGAGAGGAACTCGTTCACTTCCGAGCCGTAACTGTGCTGCGCCCCTTCGCGGTCGGGCGTCATCGC
>JAISUX010000103.1 GCA_031271805.1 Tannerella sp. | reverse complement strand
GTCATTTGGTCGGCTTCGCAGTCGCCGGTCGGCGGATTGTCGTAGCCCTCGCGGTTCCACCGCCGGAAGTTCTCGTGAAACAACAGCGAACCATCCGCCGGGTCGGGCGGCGTTACAATCACTACCTCTACTTCGTCCGGAAAAAGTTTGTCGCGATAGCCGAGTTCTTTCTCGCAGGAAAAAAGGAAGAAGCAGAGGGAGAAAATTATCCCCCCTGCTTTCCGATATTTCCGCAAATCTCCCGACAGGAGACTTGGGCGAACCATCGCCTTAACCTGCTTCATTATAGTTTACTTCACCAACACTTTTTTTGCCGAATCATTAACTCTCACAATATAAATACCGGAGGGTAAGCTAATGGTTTTGGTATCGTATGTCACCGACAGGTTGGCGGCAATTTTTCCGCTGATGCTATATACCGTAATGATGCTGCCGGGCGTCAAACCTCGCAGTGTTACCGACCGGCTGCCTCCGATAGCCGTCCATTGCGATGCGTCTTTAGGCAGGATGATGCCATTGCTTGAGTCTAACGAATTGATGGCCGCCAATACCTCGTAGGCTGTGGCGTCGTCGTCATACAGCACGGTTTTTGCCGCTTCGATAAGCTCTTGCGAGGCCTGCGAGGTTTCGATAAGCTGAGCCAATTCAAACTTGCGGTCAGCCGCCGCGCGGTAAGGATAGTGATACACTATCCATGCCAGTTTTTCGCCGACGGACGGCGCAAGGGCTGTAAGCTTGATGTATGGATTGTCGTCGTCGTCTCCATCTATCAGTTCGAGGTTGTAACCGGCGTCCAGTAGCGTATCTACGTTTGCCGTGCCGGTAAGCGTAGTGAAATGGGTATTGGCCGTCATCGCACTGTAATTGTGGCTGTGAATCGTGAAATATTCCCTTGCCAGATAACCGTCGGGGTTATCGCATTTGTTGCTTTGCGCCTGCAAGAAGTTCATACTGCGTACTAACGGGATAGACGACATCTTGTAGGTTACGCTTGCGGGCGCGGAGGCTGTGCCGACAGTCGAGCTAACGACTTCTAAAGCTAATCCGGTGGGCTGGATACTGCTTATCGGGATAAGCGTTACCGCATTTCCTTTTGAGTCTGTTATGCCAGGAATGACGCCCGATTCGTCGGCGGCTTTAACAGTCAGGACGGAAGACGCCTGAGCGGTTCCGTCGCCGGTGAGCGTAATATCCAAAATGCTCTTGTCCAGCTCATTGACGCTAAAATTTACGGTGCGGTTACTGGCCATGTTGATACTGAGCTGGTTGCTTAAATCCTCTTCTGACGCAACTATAGTAATCGCATCGTCGAATTTGATTTGGATATGGTTCAGTTGTATGGCCGTGAGGTTGGACGGAACAAGAGTCGCCGTGTAACCATTGTTGGAATCCCACAACTTGTAGCCGACCGATCGGGTAGCTTTTGCGGTGAAAATACTTGCTGCCAGCAATATGCTGAGCGCGGATAATGTAAATCTCTTCATTTTGTTGATTATTAAATAATTAAAAATTCCTGCATCCTCTTTATTCATCCCTCTCTTGTAGCGGAGAGGGAATGTAAAAACAATCGAACCAAACCATCGTTATAAAACAAAAAATATAACGATTTTTTAAGAAAAAGGCGATAAAAAAAATACATCGCCTTTCGCCTGTTCATTATTGTAATGTGCAAAAATAATGCCAAAACAAACAAGCGATTGATTATTAATATATTTAATAATTTTGTTAAAATATAAAATCTACATTTATGTAGGTTTTATAAGTTGATTACTACAAATCCGTAAGAACGAAAGAATCCCGCGAACATGCCTGACATAAAAAAGTAAATGCTATCGTAACAATACAATAGCATTTACCAAAATTGCGATATTTCTGAAATCTTACACGTTTCACAACGAGCATACTTCCACGGGTGTATATAAATTTGATTTGTTTCCAAACAATTAATTCATCATCTCACAAAACTGAATGATAACAAGCTATTTTCCAAAAATCCCCAAACCGTAGTTGCCCAATTTATGATTCATTTACACTACAAAAATATAAATAAATTCACAATCCCAAATAAAATTCGGGTTAAATATTGTTAAAGCCTCGTTTTTCGTTTACGATGTACTCCGGTCGCCCCTTGATTTCGTCGAACAGGACACCAATGTATTGTCCTAATACGCCAATAGTTAGCAACTGAATTCCGCCGAAAAACACCATAACAGTGATAATCGACGTCCATCCTGTTTCGGCATTGCTAAATCCGTAAATTTTCCCCAAAATGAACCAAATTGCAAGAATGATTCCAACAACAAAGGCGACAAAACCTAATCCCATTGCGACAAGTAATGGCTTCTTCGAGAAATATAGCAAGGCTGTCGTTGCAAACTTGAACATCTTTTTCAAAGGATACTTTGTCTCGCCGGCAAAACGAGCCTTACGTTCGTAGTAGAAAGGCGCCTGTCGGAAGCCCATCCAACTGACCAAACCGCGTATATATTTACCCTGCTCGCGCAAGCGTGAGTATTCATACATTACCTTGCGGTCGATAAGCCGGAAATCGCCGGTATCAAGCGGAAATTTCACCTCGCTCATGCTGTTTATCAGCCGGTAGAACGTTTTTGCCGATAATCGTTTGAATAAGCTTTCTTTCTCTCGCGACGTCCGGACGCAATACACAACGTTGGCCTGCTCCTGCTCGCGCAAGCGGAGAATATCGGGTATCAGTTCCGGCGGATCCTGCAAATCGGAATCCATAATTATCGCCCAGTCGGCATCGCAATGGTGGATACCCGCCGAAACAGCCGGTTGATGCCCGAAGTTGCGCGAGAAATGCAACACCTTCACTCGCCGGTCTTTGTCGGCGATCTCATTAAGTAATGTATATGTATTGTCGGAACTGCCGTCGTTGACGTAGATAATTTCCGTCTCGACCGGCAGATTGTCGAGCACACGAGCCGTATGGCTGTAAGATTCCATGATTACGGCTTCTTCGTTGAAGCAGGGTATGATAACAGAAAGTTTAGGCATCTCGGAAACTAATCGTCAAAACGCGGTTTGAATATTTTCTCGTACAGGGCGACAATTTTTACGGCTTCGGAAGGATTAATTTCCTTTAAATTCGTAACAATGAACAAATCGGACAAAAAATTCCCGTATTGGTTACATTCTTCAACGACACGATTAAGAGTTTCCCTTATATTAGTACGCATCGGCATCAGGAATACCATATCAAAATAATTGCCTTTGATATTTATACTTTCAACTTCGCAATTATATTTAGGGAGCATGTAATTGAACTCCTTAATAATGATATCTTGCTGATAATCAAGTAACGGCGTGTAATCTTCGGACATGAACAGTCCGTAGAAACGCAGTTTATTCCCTTTGCCGCCCATGCCGGTCGAAACATATATCTGCTTCTCGCCGGTAAATTCCGATTCCAATGCAACGCGACTTTCCATCATAGCCATGAAAGACCAATGCTTAAGTTCTTCGTCGGGATGCTTTTGATAGTTTTCCAACAAGCGGTATCCCCTGATATTTTTAGAGACTCCCAAAACCAAAAGGATGTGTTTTTTTTCCTCTATCGGCGTTTCGGGGCTATTCAACTTCGCCTCATACAAGTCGATATCGGCGTCGTCAACTTCAATCATATCGTCCTTCATCTCTCCGGAAGCCTTAAAATATTCCAACTGATGCTTTATAGGAACACGATTTTCGACAACGTGAAAACTATCGTCCATCACATTCTCGAACAGATTTACATAACTCTTATAAATATCAAAACGGTCCATCGTCACCTTATAATTTATCTTAATAAATCGGCGCAAAAATACGTTTTTTTTATTTATAATGCAAATCCTTGAAAAAAAAGTGTTATCTTCGCGTCTCAATATTAAAGATGAATAGTAGTGTAATACTTATAGTCATAGTGATCTACTTTCTCGTATTGCTCTGTATATCAGCGATTACGGGACGCAAGAACACAAGTAACGAGGCTTTTTTCCTCGGCAACCGGCAGTCTCCGTGGTTTATTGTATCCATTGGGATGATAGGCTCGTCGCTGTCGGGAGTGTCGTTTGTGTCCGTGCCGGGATTGGTGGGCACATCAGATATGACTTACATGCAGATGGTCTTCGGCTTTTTCTTCGGTTATGTCGTCATTGCCCTTGTCCTGTTGCCGCTTTATTACAGGTTGAAGTTGACTTCGATATACGAATACCTGAAAAGTCGCTTAGGAGAAGGCAGTTACAAGACGGGGGCGTCGTTTTTCCTGCTCTCTAAACTCTTAGGTGCGGCGGCGCGGCTCTATCTCGTGACTCTCATACTGCAGGTTTGCGTCTTCGACAGGTGGGGATGGCCTTTTGCCGCCACGGTCGCCGTAAGCATACTTTTGGTTTGGCTTTACACTTTCCGAAGCGGCATCAGGACGATAATCTGGACGGACACACTTCAGGCGCTGTGCCTTGTAGCGATGCTGATAGTGATAATATGGCAACTCAAAGAGCATATCGGCCTCGATTTCAGTGGGATGATACAAACGATAGCCGACAGTCCTCATTCCCGCATATTCGAGTTCGGCGACTGGAGCAGCAGGCAGCATTTTGTAAAACAGTTCCTGAGCGGTATCTTCATACCTATTGTGATGACCGGCCTCGACCAGGACATGATGCAGAAAAACCTGTCGTGCCGCAATCTTCGCGAAGCCCGGAAAAACATGTACGTTTACGGCGCCGCTTTCGCTCCTATAAATTTTCTATTCCTGTGCCTCGGAATATTAATGATCACGTTCGGCGAGAAGATGAATGTCGCCCTACCCGATGTCGGCGACGACATACTGCCGATGCTCTGTACGTCGGGACTGCTCGGACAGCCTATACTTATCTTCTTCACTATCGGTATCATTGCAGCGGCTTTCAGTAGCGCCGACTCGGCTCTGACGGCGCTTACGACGTCGTTCTGCGTCGATATTCTCGGCATGAAAGACCTCGACGCCGCAAAAGCCAAACGAACGAGACTCAATGTACACGTGCTTATTTCGGTCGTATTCGCGGCTATAATACTGCTGTTCAGGGCGTTGAACGACAGCAGTGTTATTGACGCAATATACACGATCGCCTCATATACATACGGCCCGTTGCTTGGGCTGTTCGTCTTCGGTCTGTTCACAAAGCACAAGATCATTGACAGCGCGGTATTGCCGGTTTGCATCGTCGCACCGTCGCTGTGCTTCGCGTTAGATTTCCTGACAAGCCGCTTCACAGGCTACCGCTTCGGTTACGAACTGCTGATGTTGAACGGATTGCTGACATTTACGGGCTTATGGGCATTTAGAAAAAAGAATTGTTCAACCCTCAACATTAATCATTAAAATTATTATTGTATGGATATAAAGAGCGCTAAATTTGTAATAAGTAATACCGATGTACGGAAATGCCCCGAAGGAGCGTTGCCGGAATACGCCTTTATAGGGCGCTCGAACGTCGGCAAATCGTCGTTAATAAACATGATTACCAACAATCAGAACCTTGCAATGACCTCTCAAAAGCCGGGCAAGACGCAGCTGATTAATCATTTCATTATCAACGATAAATGGTATCTCGTCGATCTTCCGGGCTACGGATATGCTCAGAGGGGTAAGGAAGGACGTGAGAATATCCGTCGCATCATCGAGGGATATATACTTGGTCGTGAGCAACTTACATGCCTGTTCGTGCTGATTGACTGCCGCCACGAGCCGCAGAAAATCGACATGGAATTTATCGCCTGGTTGGGCGAAAACGGCATCCCAATCGCTATCGTCTTCACTAAAACAGATAAGATTGGGCGCGGCAAACTGAAAGAAAACATTGGCCTGTTCAGTGCAACGATGCTCGAAAATTGGGAAGAACTGCCGCCATTCTTTATGACTTCGTCGGAGAAAAGGGTAGGGCGCGAGGAAATTCTCGCATATATCGAACAAATAAATCGCAGCCTATGAAAGTATGTATTGCCGAAAAACCAAGCGTAGCGCGTGAAATCGCCGAGGTACTCGGTGCTAAGACCAAACGTGACGGTTACATTGAGGGTAACGGTTATCAAGTGTCGTGGACGTTCGGCCACTTGTGCACTCTTAAGGAACCGCATGATTATCAGCCAAATTGGAAGGCGTGGTCAATGTGGACACTACCAATGATACCGTATCGTTTCGGCATCAAATTAATCGACAACCCGACTTATGAAAAGCAATTCAAAGTCATCGAGACGCTTATTCAAAAGGCCGACGAAGTGATAAACTGCGGTGATGCCGGGCTTGAGGGCGAATTGATACAGCGGTGGGTCATGCAGAAAGCCGGGTGCAAATGCCCCGTACGACGGTTATGGATCTCGTCGCTGACCGAAGAATCTATCCGCGAAGGTTTTAAGACGCTCAAAGACCAGTCGGAGTATCAAAAACTTTACGAGGCAGGCCTCTCGCGCTCTATAGGCGACTGGATTCTCGGCATGAACGCAACGCGCCTATATACATTAAAATACGGTAAGAACAAGCAAGTGCTATCTATAGGGCGAGTACAAACACCCACTCTTGCACTGATTGTCCGCAGGCATAAAGAAATCGAAAACTTCAAATCCGAACCGTACTGGGAGCTAAAAACCGTCTATCGCGACACGACCTTCGCGTCGGTTCACGGCAAGTTCCAAAAGAAAGAAGACGGCGAAGAGCTGCTTCGAAAAATTACAGGTAAACCATTTGTAATAAGCGGAATAGCCAAGAAAAAAGGCAAGGAAGCGCCGCCACGACTTTTCGACCTTACGTCATTGCAGGTCGAGTGTAACAAGAAATTTTCGTTCTCGGCCGATGATACTTTAAAACTTATCCAAAGCCTCTACGAGAAGAAAGTCACGACCTATCCGCGCGTTGACACGACCTTCCTGACAGATGACATCTACCCCAAAGTGCCGCAAATATTGGAAAAAATGACTGATTATAAGATGCTTATTGCGCCGATATTAGCCGCAAAGATTCCGAAATCGAAAAAAGTTTTCGACAACTCTAAAGTCACCGACCACCATGCAATCATACCTACCGGCGTCGTACCGCTCAATATTACCGAAAATGAGCGTAAGGTCTATGACATGGTTGCTCGCCGCTTCATTGCTGCGTTCTATCCCGACTGCGAGTTTTCGACCACGACGGTAGAAGGCGAGGTTGAGGATATAAAGTTCAAAGCCACCGGGAAGCAAATTCTTTCTCCCGGATGGCGGATAATCTATGAGAAAGAGACGCCGAGCGATAAAGAGCCGCAGGAAGGCGAAGCGCCGACAGCTGACGAGAACGCCGTCTTGCCGGATTTCGTAAAGGGAGAGAGCGGCCCCCACAAGCCCGATTTTGCCGAGAAATGGACTACGCCGCCTAAACCCTACACCGAAGCGACGCTTTTGAGAGCGATGGAAACAGCGGGTAAGTTCATTGACGACGAAGAACTACGCGATGTCCTCAAAGAAAACGGTATAGGCCGCCCGTCAACACGCGCCGCAATCATCGAGACACTCTTCAAACGCAACTATATCCGCAAAGAACGCAAAAACCTCTTTGCGACCTCTATCGGTGTCGAACTGATCGACACAATCAGGGACGAACTGCTTAAAAGCGTCGAACTGACCGGGCAATGGGAACGAAAACTGCGCCAAATCGAACATGGCGACTACCAAGCCGGCGATTTCATAAACGAACTCAAGGAGATGGTCGGCAACATCGTTAACAACGTACGCAACGACAAATCAACGCCAATTATACCATAATTAATATAAAAGATATGAGACACAAACTTATTTTACCGACATTGATTCTATTTATCGCGGCATTTGCGAGATCTGCCGACAAACCTCTTGTTTACAAGATAGACATCAAAAAAGAGATAAACAAGACCTCGCAGATATACTTGTGCAAGGGGCTTGCTGAGGCTCAGGCGATGAACGCCGATGCCGTATTGCTGCACCTCAACACTTTCGGCGGACTGCTCGATGCCGCCGACTCAATGCGGACAGCCATCCTGTACAGCCCTGTCCCCGTCTATGTTTTCATCGACAACAACGCTGCTTCGGCGGGGGCGCTGATTTCCATCGCTTGCAAAGAAATCTACATGCGGCGGGGCGCAAGCATAGGCGCGGCAACGGTGGTCAACCAAACCGGCGAAGCGCTGCCCGACAAGTACCAGTCGTACATGCGCTCAATGATGCGCGCCACAGCGGAAGCGCACGGTAAGGATACGATCGTGAGCGGACGCGACACAATATATAAATGGGTGCGTGACCCGAAAATAGCCGAGGCTATGGTTGACGACCGTATCGTTATCCCCAACCTCATTGATTCGGGTAAGACGCTAACATTTACCGCCTCGGAAGCTCTCGAATGGGGATTCTGCGACGGCATCGCCGAATCGCCGGACGAAGTAGTTCAAAAATACCTCGGCTACGACGACTATATCATCGAAGCCTACGAACCCTCATGGATAGACGATTTGAAAGGCTTTCTAATGAATCCTATCATGCAATCAATACTGATAATGATCATCATCGGAGGGATATATTTCGAACTTCAGACGCCGGGCATAGGCTTTCCCTCAGCGGCCGCCGTCATCGCAGCCTTACTCTATTTCACGCCTCTCTATATCGAAGGTCTCGCCGCAAATTGGGAAATCATAGTTTTTGTTATAGGACTGATACTCATAGCCTTAGAAGTATTTGTCTTTCCCGGCTTCGGGGTGGCGGGGATAGCCGGCACCCTGCTGATTATCTTCGGGCTGACGCTCGCACTGATAAATAATGTCAATTTCAATTTCGAGTATGTCAGCAAATTCGAGTTAGGGCGCTCGGTGATAATCGTGATGATAGGCATTATAGTCGGCTTCGGCACAATGCTATGGTTGTCGAGCAAAATAGGCAAGCGTGGCGTCTTGCAACGGGTAGCCCTTGCAACCGACCTCGAAGACGCTATTTCATCGCCCTCGTTTTCCGACCTCATCGGCAAAGAAGGGCGAGCGGCTACCGTGTTGCGGCCTTCGGGTAAGGTCATCGTCGAAGGCAAATATTACGACGCCATATCCGGATCGGGCTTCATCGACAAAGGCGCAAGGGTCTCCGTCGTACATTTCGAGAACGCCCAGATATACGTAGAAATACTGATTTAATCCTTTATCCTTACGACAACGCTGCTTCCGGCGAAGTCGCCTTGGGGAAGGACGACGGAGACGAGGCTCGCGTCGTTGCCGTCGCCATGGACAACCCGCGCTTTATCGTCGCCGAGACTTATCTTCCTGTTCAGGCTAAAGGATATTTTCCCCGATTTGCGTTCGGGGTCGGAAACGGTTATTTCCTTCACCCGTCCGTTCTCGGTTCTTACCATGATGATACCGGGACTATCAAGTTCAAGCCTGATTCCGTCGGCAAATTCTATGGCGCCGGTACGGTAGAATACGGCTTGCAGCATATTCAAACTCTTATGCCAAACTGCCTGTAAATCAGAGGTATTTGATAATATTGTCACAGGCAAATCGCTTGCAGCCGCACGCACTTTCTCAACCGTCGAAGCCGGGATAACGATATACGAATAGCTGTCGTTCCGGACGAACTTGCCGTGGTCAATCCATAGCTTGAATACATCTTTGCTTATTTCGTCGCGGGATGTGCCGACTTGAGTTGTCACAAGCGACCAACTGCCTTTTTGCGCCATATTCGACAGCACTACATGTGTGGGTTGGGGAAAGACATAGCCCACTCCGGCATGAAATACCCAGCCGGTTACGCCCTCTCGCTCCTGTATGCCTACGGGTAAGATGCCGTTGTAGTCAGGCGTGCCGACTGTCACATCGCCTTTCAGAGCGCATTGTTCAACGATAGTCGCAAGCGGAAGCGGACTGCGGGAAGACACCCCCGCTCCGAGGCAAACATATTCATTGTCGAAGAAAAACCACGACTTGCGGGCTTTCACGGGGTCGTGAGGACTGATGAAATCGAACCCCACCACGCCATACGAACCGTCGGTAGCGGCGCCGGCGAAATCCATCACGCCCCATTTCTGAATCTGGGATTCGGGAGGCAGCGACGGCTTCCGAAGGATAGTTGCACCGGGTATCTTCTGCCAGTCATAGACCGGTGTAAGAGGGTTAAATTCATCGCCGACGAGCGTCAAATAATTCACGCCGTCACCACGATGATGGTTAGTCAGTCCCTCGCCATTGTATGGCTCTTCCATATTACAAACGCGAGTCGAAAACATTCTCACCGAAGCATAATACGAAGGCCGCTGATGAACATAAAATTCCGATAACCAAAAGAAAGCGTCAAAAGAGCGGGAAGGTGCGATTTTGTCGTTGCGGATATCAATTATGTACTGCAAATCGGCTTTGCGATAATCCGTCGCCCCGGTCAGGCGTTCGGGCGTGACAGAGCTGTATGCGTGACCATGCCCCCGGCGAGTGATGTCGCGATTGGTCGCTCCCATATCGGGATATTTCCCGTAAACGAGCATCTTGCAAATCCCGTCAAGGTAATAATCAATAAGCAAACGCAGAGTTCCTTCTTTGAAGGAATATTTCGTATGTCCCAACAACTCGACCCATTCGGCGAACACGTCGGCATACTGCAGGCCATAAGTAAGTGTGTTGTTCACTTTGTCGTCGCGATGATGAAAACTGTAATCGTATTGCAGCCCTCGCTGGTCGAAAGAGACAAAACGTATCTCGCTTTCAATAACCCCTACAAGCATCTCAAATTCTCCGGCATCGCGCTTGAATAAAGCGTTCTGAGCCTGTATGCCGGCTATCAATATCCTGTCGCCGCTCTGCCTGGCGCCCCAGGCGTCAATATTCGCTCGGTGCGTGATATTAAGGGTCTTTTCAATCTGTTCTTTAGTCAGATCTTTGTCCATAACAAGCAATACGGAAGTAAGACTCATAGGAGTGCCAATCTCGTTATGCCACCAGTTCTCGCAAATAAAATCCTTCTTCAGCCAAAAATCCAAGGCCGACGAGAAAGCCTTCTTCAAGGCCTTATTTCCGGCTAACGGAGAACCTTTTTTCTTATATGCGAGGCTCATTTGGTTAAGATTGGAAAGATGTCGCGTATGTTGGAAAGCGATGCGCGACGTATCCGTATAATCTATCCCCGGCCACGAGCCGTCGGGGTTGATTGTCGAAACAAGTTCGCGGACACGTTCGACATTCACGTTGACATTGAATAATTTGGAAACCACGCGATTACGCACTGTTTCAATGTCGGTAGCGGACGATTGCGAACCGGCATGAAGCCCCATCACCGTCATACCGGCCGCTAATAATAGCAAAAATATTTTCTTTCTCATAACGAACTTATTTTTTATCCGAAGGCCATTGTGACAATGGCGGAATCGTTGAAGTCTTGGCGCCTTGCGGAATCAGTTTAACAATAAGGTTGGCTTCCGAAGCTGCGGGGATAACGACTTCAAAGCCTACGAGGACAGAGCCGGGGTTAGGCGAATCGTAATCGTGCGTCGGCGTGGTAGGCCAGGTCTTCATTGTGACCTTAGCCGGCTCGGCGACTTCGAGCTTCAGTTTCTTGCCGTTTTTGCGCAATTCGATAGCGTTGCTACCGGTTATTTTCGCATCGGCGGTGGTTAGCATAGTCCATCTTACGGTCGTTTCCGTGTCAAGAGTCTTGATTTCGTCCCTGACAGCCACGTATTGCCCGTTTATGATCGCCACTCCGCGGACGGATTTGGCCAGTTGCCCTTCAAATATCATCGACAGATCGGAAACAGCGTTCATGAAATATGCCGACGATGAGGCTGATTGTATGTCGGCAAAACCTTTTACCCGATGCAGTTCATTATTGATAGTCAGGGTATTATGTACGAAATTATTGTACCTGAAGACTTCCCATCGTTGAGAGTTTTGCCCCATATTCCACAGATCGACGCCCTTTGTTTCAAGCGAATTATAATCCTGCGAGCCGAAGTCGGACGCCCAGCGCTCGCCGTTAGCATCCATCACGAAGGAACCGACGTCAATATGAGAATGGCTGCTCGAAGCCGTTCCTCCCTTAAAAGCCAGATAGATAGCTTTGGGATTCGTCCACGAAGTACGCATCAGCGCAACAGGAGTCCCACCGTGACCTACCCAGGTATTCACTTTCGGCGCCGTTATGTCGCTAAAAGAGATGTCTTTACCCCAAATCATCACTGCCGGAAATACCCTGTCGTTCGAAAATGCACCCCTTTCGAGATGAGATTTTTCGTTCCAAAGCAACGAAGGGTCTTTCAATTTCGAGGCAAACCAGAACATAGCAGGACTTAAACTGCCGCCCAATCCGCAATCGGAAAAGTTGAAACATAGATTGTTAGGCCCTAACATCTGTTGCTGATAAGAGGCTGTTTTCAGGAATCCCGGTATCTCGCTCAATCCGAAATCCGTCTTAAATATTTTTTCCAAAGCGCTAAGATAGAAGATATTCAATGATGTGCCATAGCTCCAATAAGAATAGCCCTCAGGGTAAGCGCCATCGGGTGCATATTCCCCCATAGGCAACTTAATGCTGTTAATACTTCTCTCTATAAGCATTTTAGCAAAGTCAGGCATCTCGTCGTAAATGGCATACGCCCCGTATGTTATGCCCGCGTTGCATACCTGGTTCCAATTAATTTTGGAAGTCAGGAACCACGCATCGTTAGAATTGAATGTCGGACTTATGCCTTTGTAAAGGATGGCCTTGACTATCGTTTCGCGCGAGGCGGGAGATAAACGATCGTAAAGCCAATCGTATCCTATTGACATACAAAGAGTTGCCTCGGCTACATCGAGGAAATGCGATGGATTCCAATCCGAATATGTCGCCGCATTGAGCATCTCCTTTTCCGCCTTCCTCAAATATTTATCGTCCCTGCTCATCCTAAACGCATACGAACAATAGAAAATCCGGCGTGCGAACTCGTAAGCCGTGCCAAGGCGCTTGCCGGTCATAGTACGCGGCTGTTCGGGAAGCGTCAGGATAGTGTCGGCCTCATCCATGATCGCCTGATGCAGTTTCGCCCACAAAGGGTCGGACGCGATGTTGTTCTTTATCTGTTTCTCCTCGCCGGCAAATAATAAAATCCTCGGATGCTGAGGCATCACGAAGTTCTTTGGAATGTATTTCCACTGCGCCTGTAAACCAAAAGCGGCTGCTAATAATATAACTACCGCAATAATTCTGTTTCTTGTCATCTTTCTTCGGGTTTTAATGATATTATAAAATTATATGTATTCAAAGCATAATGGCAGCAAATATATTGAAGATGAGGATATTACCGTATCGTCGGCTCCACACATCAGTATGCGCATGGATTGTCCGTAACGGTTTTCCGTTTCGAGCATCACCTGTCGGCAAGCGCCACAAGGAGAGACAAATTTCTGCACTTCGCCTTCTTTCATGGCTACAACGGCAAGTGCAACCGGCGGAATATCAGGATATAAAGCCCCGGCAGCAAACAATGCCACCCTTTCGGCGCATAATCCTGAAGGGTAAGCGACATTTTCCTGGTTACTGCCGCAGACAATCCCACCGTCCCGCAACAAAACAGCCGCGCCAACGCTGAGACCCGAATACGGCGCGTAGGCATGTCTCGCCGAATTAACGGCAGCATCATACAACGCACGGTCACATTCCGGCAAGTCGGCTGTTTTTAGTTTGACGAAATCCAATTTGATATTGACAATCTGCATATTATATTTTTGCCTGCAAATATAACTAATTTTCTTTGATTTTCGTCGTTTTTTGCACAAATTTTTAAAATTCAAGCTCATATATGATGTTTTTTAATAATAAAATCGTAACTTTGCCCCCGTTTTTGTACAAAAGTCAAATTTAAGTTATGAGATTTTATTTCCGTTTAGTGTTGATATATATCACGTTAGCGATTTGCCCGGGGACAATTTGGGGGCAACGGCAAACGCGAGTAGCCTCTTTTGAGGAATATATCAACAAATATAAATCGCTGGCTATTGAGCAACAGAAAAAATATTCTATCCCTGCAAGCATTACTCTGGCTCAAGGGCTTTTGGAGTCGGCTGCAGGCAACAGCCGGTTAGCAGTCCAGGCGAACAACCATTTCGGGATAAAATGCAAGAAAGAATGGCGCGGCGCGAAAATATATCATGATGATGATGAGAAAGGCGAATGTTTCCGCGCATACAAGTCTGCACAGGAATCCTATATCGACCACTCGAAATTCCTCTCCGAAAGAACATTTTATGTTTCGCTTTTCAAACTTGACATCCACGATTACAAAGGTTGGGCTTACGGCTTGCAGGCATGTGGCTATGCTACCGATAAATCTTATGGCGAAAAACTTGTCCGCATTATCGAAACTTATGAACTCTATAAATACGACTACACGAAATATGAGGCGCCTGAGCCTATCATAGACGATATTTATGAAATAGCAATAGAACCATCCGAGAAAAAAGAGTGGAAACCGACGAAAACCAATTGGCGCCGCCGCATCTACGAGACTAACGGAGTGCATTTCATTACCGCTCAGGACGGCGATACGTATGAATCAATAGCCAAAGAGGCGAAGATGAGCCTCAAGAAATTATTGAAATACAATGATGCGACGAAAGAACTCCGGTTGGATACGGATAATATCGTCTATTTACAAGCCAAGAAAAAATATGCTGCCAAAGGCTATTCGACGCATACAGTCAGGGCAGGCGAATCGTTGCACGGCATCTCGCAAAGCTACGGGATGAGACTCAAGACTCTTTACAAACTGAACAAGTTGAAAGAAGATTACAGGATAA
This sequence comes from Tannerella sp., assembly GCA_031271805.1. Classification (GTDB taxonomy): domain Bacteria; phylum Bacteroidota; class Bacteroidia; order Bacteroidales; family Tannerellaceae; genus Tannerella. The sequence continues at coordinate 20,621 of JAISUX010000103.1, read as the reverse complement.
AACCGGGTGATGTACTTAAACTGCGTAAGTGAATGACGAACGAGAGATACAATCTTCGAGGAGTTAGCGCCTCTAAAGAGGATGTTCACAGCGCTATCCGGAAAATCGACAAAGGGCTTTATCCAAAGGCTTTTTGTAAGATAATCCCCGATATACTCGGCGGCGATCCCAACTATTGCAACATCATGCACGCTGACGGTGCGGGGACTAAATCTTCGCTCGCTTATATTTATTGGCGCGAGACGGGCGACCTGTCCGTCTGGAAAGGAATTGCCCAGGATGCCCTTATAATGAACATAGACGACTTATTATGCGTTGGCGCAGCGGATAATATATTGGTTTCCAGCACAATAGGGCGCAACAAATTGCTTATTCCGGGCGAAGTCATTGCCGCGATAATCAACGGTACGGAGGAACTGCTCGCCGAATTGCGGGATATGGGCGTCGGGGCGTATTCGACAGGCGGCGAAACTGCGGACGTAGGCGACCTCGTACGCACGATAATCGTGGACAGCACGGTTACATGCCGTATGAAACGAAGCGATGTCATTGATAACAGCAATATCCGGACGGGCGATGTGATTGTAGGCCTCGCTTCTTTCGGGCAGGCAAGCTACGAAAAGGAATATAACGGCGGAATGGGTAGCAATGGCCTTACTTCCGCGCGGCACGACGTATTTGCAAAATACCTTGCCGAAAAATATCCCGAAAGCTGTGACCCGGCATTACCGAGCGAGCTTATCTATTCGGGAAAGTTAGGACTTACGGACAATGTCGAAATCGACAGGGAGCAAAAACTGCTCGTCACTGCCGGCAAACTTGTCCTTTCTCCCACCCGCACTTATGCACCGGTCATAAAGCGTTTGTTGGATACGATGCGCGCCGATATCCACGGGATGGTGCATTGCTCAGGCGGCGCCCAGACAAAAATACTGCATTTCATTGATAGTAATCGAGTTATAAAGGATAATCTTTTTGATGTACCGCCGCTTTTCGGCATTATACAAGAGCAAAGCGGTACAGACTGGTCTGAAATGTACAAGGTTTTCAACATGGGGCACCGCTTCGAAATCTATCTCGGAGAGGAAAATGCGGAGAAAGTCATTGAGACAAGTCGCAGTTTCGGAATTGACGCCAGGATAGTAGGGCGTGTGGAGGCAAACAGCGACGGTAAAGAATTAATAATTAGAAGTCCCTTCGGTGAATTTCACTATAATTAATGTATGGCGGACAATAACAGCATATTATTGAAACTCGACGGGTTAACTGGACGTTTTGAAGAGGTCTCGACATTGATAACCGACCCTTCGGTTATCGCCGACCAGAAGCGATATGTCCGCCTGACAAAGGAATATAAGGAGTTGGAGCGGCTAATGGCTGCCAGGAAAAGATACATGCAAACCCTTGTTAATATTAGCGAAGCCCAGGAAATCCTTGACACCGAGCAAGATATTGAGTTGCGCAAGATGGCGACGGAGGAACTCGAAACAAGCCGGCAACAACTGCCGGAAATCGAAGAAGAGATCAAGTTGTTGCTTATCCCTGCCGACCCTGAGGACAACAAGAACGCGATAGTCGAGATCCGTGGCGGCACAGGCGGCGACGAAGCGGCTATTTTTGCCGGCGACCTGTTCCGCATGTACGCTAAGTACTGCGAGATAAAAGGCTGGAATGTAAGCGTTTCGAGTAGCAATGAAGGCGCAGTTGGCGGTTTCAAGGAAATCATTTTCAATGTGACGGGAGATAATGTTTACGGCACGATGAAATATGAATCCGGCGTGCATCGCGTGCAAAGAGTGCCGCAGACCGAGACTCAAGGCCGCGTACATACCTCTGCCGCGACGGTTGCGGTATTGCCCGAAGCCGATGAGTTTGACGTTGAGATCAACGAAGGCGAGATCAAATGGGATACTTTCCGTTCGAGCGGAGCCGGAGGTCAGAACGTCAACAAGGTCGAATCGGGCGTCAGACTGCGCTATATGTGGAAAAATCCCGTCACAGGCACAAGTGAGGAGATCCTCATCGAATGTACCGAGACGCGCGACCAACCCAAAAACAAAGAACGCGCTTTAAGTCGTCTGCGTTCGTTTATTTATGATAAGGAACATCAAAAATATATCGACGACATAGCATCAAGGCGTAAGACTATGGTCTCTACCGGTGACCGCTCGGCGAAGATTCGCACCTACAACTATCCTCAAGGCCGTATTACCGATCACCGCATCAATTATACGATTTACAACCTTGCCGCGTTTATGAATGGAGATATCCAAGACTGCATAGACCATCTTATAGTGGCCGAAAACGCGGAGAGAATAAAAGAAAGTGAGCTATAAATGCTTAATTATAAACAATTTATCGCATGAACAAAAAAGAGCTTATAGCAAATATAAAACAAAAAAAATCCTTTCTGTGCATAGGATTGGACACTGACCTTGGGAAAATCCCCAAGCATTTGTTAAGCACAGACGACCCTGTTTTCGAGTTTAATAAAGCTATTATCGACGCTACAAGCGAGTATTGTATAGCATACAAGCCTAACTTAGCGTTCTATGAATCGCTTGGCGTCAACGGGTGGTCAACATTTGAAAAGACGGTAGAATATATCCGGTCGAATCATCCCGAACAGTTTGTCATTGCCGATGCAAAACGCGGTGATATCGGCAACACATCAAATATGTACGCGCGTACATTTTTTAATAACAATTGTGTCGATGCGTTGACAATCGCGCCGTACATGGGCGAAGACAGCGTGACGCCTTTCCTGAAGTTTGAGGGCAAATGGGTCGTCCTGCTCGCCCTGACGTCGAACAAAGGCTCGCTTGATTTCCAACTCACCGAGGACAGCAAGGGCGAACGGCTGTTCGAGAAAGTGCTTCGCGTCTCGCAACAATGGGGTTCGGACGAGAATATGATGTACGTGGTTGGCGCCACACGGGGCAGTTTGTTTGAAGACGTACGCCGCATCGTTCCCGATCATTTCCTGCTCGTCCCGGGCGTAGGGGCGCAGGGAGGCTCTCTCGAAGAGGTTTGCCGATATGGTATGAACTCTACTTGTGGTCTGATCGTGAACTCCTCAAGAGCGATTATCTATGCCGATTCAAGCGAAGCCTTCGCATCTAAAGCTAAAGAAGCGGCTCATGAAGTGCAACAGGAAATGGAATTATTTCTGTCAAAAAAAGGCATTATTTAGTCAAAAAAACAGATTTGTGAGATGTTTTTATGCGGAATATTATTTTTTTTTACTACTTTTGCGCACTAATTTCTTTTGCTAATAAAAGACTGACGCTTAAACAAGATGGAATTTACGGCTCAACAGATAGCAGACTTATTGAATGGAAGCGTGGTCGGGAATCCGGCTACACAGGTAAGTAATTTCTCAAAGATAGAAGAAGGACTGCCGGGAACCATCACTTTCCTTGCCAATCCCAAATACGAGCATTATATCTACACCACTAAGGCGAGTATTGTGCTGGTAAACAACGATTTCACTCCATCGTCGGCAATCTCCGCCACCTTGATTAAGGTGCCTAACGCCTATTCATCGTTAGCCGAATTGTTCAATCTTTATGAGAAATCGAAGGCAAAGAAGAAAGGCATAGATTCGTCGGCGTTCATAGCCGCGAGCGCATCAATAGGCGAGGGTTGTTACATCGGCGCTTTCGCATACATAAGCGACAACGCGATTATCGGTAACGACTGCTCTATTTATCCTTTCGCATATATCGGCGACAACGTCAAGATAGGCGACAATACGATTGTTTATCCACATGCGTGCGTTTATGGAGAATGTGAGATAGGAAACGCTTGCATAATCCACTCCGGCGCAGTTATCGGCGCAGACGGCTTCGGCTTCGCTCACGAGAACGACGAGTTCAAAAAGATTGCACAGTTAGGTAATGTCGTGATAGGAAACAAGGTTGAGATCGGCGCCAACACTACAATTGACCGCGCAGTGATGGGTTCGACAAAGATTCGTGACGGCGTAAAGCTTGACAACCTGATTCAAATAGCACACAACGTCGAAGTAGGTGAAAACACTGTCATGGCGGCGCAAGTCGGAATAGCCGGCTCATCTAAAGTAGGCGCAAACTGTATGTTCGGAGGACAGGTAGGCATAGGCGGTCATATCACTATCGGCAATAATTCGCAATTAGGCGCACAGGCGGGAACGATAAGCAACATCAAACCCAACTCGCAACTGATGGGCGCTCCGGCCATTCCGGTGAAAAACTTCTTGAAATCAAGCGTCATCTTCGAGAAACTTCCGGAGATATACCGTACAATAGGCCGCTTGGAAAAAGAGATTGAAGAATTGAAAACGAATAAAAAATAAGGGATATGCAGAAACAAAAAACATTGGCATCCGAGTTTTCATTGAAAGGGAAAGGTCTTCATACGGGTTTGAACATCAATGTGACATTCAAGCCCGCTCCCGAAAACCACGGATACAAAATCAAAAGAATAGACCTCGAAGGCGAACCTATCGTAGAGGCGCTCGCCGAGAACGTATCGAATACGCAGCGCGGCACGGTATTGTCGAAAAACGACGTCACTATAAGCACCGTAGAACATACCCTCGCTGCGTTATATGCCTGGGGCATAGATAATTGCCTCATCGAAGTGGACGCGCCCGAACTGCCGATTCTCGACGGTAGCGCGTTGATTTTCTCGGAAAACATAGAGAAAGTCGGTATCTTGGAACAGAACGCACCCAAAGACTACTACGTCGTGCGCCATAAGATTGAAGTCAAAGACGAAAAGACAGGCTCATCATTGATAATACTGCCGGACGACGTGTTCAGCATCAATGTCCTTATTGAGTACGACTCGCCCGTCCTGTCGAACCAGTACGCATCCCTGTCCGACCTCTCCGAATTTCATACAAACATCGCTGCATCACGCACATTTGTTTTCGTGCGCGAAATCGAAATGCTGCTTCAAAACAACCTGATAAAGGGCGGCGACCTTGATAACGCCATCGTCATATACGACAAGAAGATGCAGCAGGCCGAGATAGACAAGATAACCGATTCATTAGGACTGCCGCACGTCAATGTCAAGGAACTCGGCTACATAAACGACAAGCCGTTAGTCTTCCCTAATGAACCGGCACGGCATAAATTAATAGACGTCATCGGCGACATCGCCCTTATCGGCAAGCCCATCAAAGGACATATCATCGCCACCCGACCGGGACATAAAATCAACAACCAACTTGCCCGGTTGATTCGCAAAGATATAAAAATCAATGATATACAGCCGCCAATCTATGACCCTTGCATGACGCCCGTAATGGATATCAACCGTATTCGCGAACTCTTGCCGCATCGTTACCCCTTCCTTTTGGTCGATAAAATCATCGAGGTAGGAGGCGATTATATCGTCGGCATAAAAAATGTTTCGGCTAACGAACCGTTCTTTCAGGGACATTTCCCGCAGGAACCAATCATGCCGGGCGTGCTTATCGTCGAGGCAATGGCGCAAATCGGGGGACTACTCGTGCTCAACTCGGTGGACGAACCGGAACGCTACTCCACTTACTTCATGAAAATTGACGGAGTTAAATTCCGGCAAAAAGTCGTCCCCGGCGACACTCTCATATTCCGCCTTCAGATGATTACACCTATACGACGCGGGATTTCAACTATGAAAGGCTACGTTTTCGTAGGAGAAAAAGTTGTCAGCGAAGCCGAATTTATGGCGCAAATAATAAAAAACAAATAATATGCACTCACCTCTTGCCATAATACATCCCGAAGCGAATATAGGGGAAAATGTGACCATCGACCCTTTTGCAATCATCGAAAAAGATGTCGTGATCGGCGATAATTGCCATATATTCCCTCATACCACGATTTTGGGCGGCGCCCGTATAGGCTCCGATTGTCAGATATTTCCGGGAGCCGTCATCGCCGGAATACCTCAAGACCTGAAGTTCGCGGGCGAAGAATCCATCGCGGTAATAGGTAATAACACGACGATTCGCGAATGTGTTACTATCAACCGCGGCACAGCCTCCAAAGGCTCAACAATAGTCGGCGACAATTGCTTGATAATGGCCTACTCGCATGTCGCCCACGACTGCGTGATAAAAGACAACGTCATCATCGGCAATGCCTCGCAAATAGCGGGAGAAGTCGAAATAGACGACTTTGCTATCGTCAGCGGAGGCTCACTCGTACATCAGTTCACGCGCATCTCGAAACACGTGATGATACAGGGCGGTTCGCGCGTCGGCAAGGACATCCCGCCTTACACACTCATCGGACGCGAACCTATCGCCTACTGCGGCATCAATATCGTAGGCCTGCGCCGAAGATGCTTCACAAAAGAACAAATATTCCTTATTCAGGACATCTACCGCACACTTTATACACGAGGACTTAACATTACCGAAGCTATACACACAATCGAGACGGAATACAAACCATGCCTCGAACGTGATATCATCCTCGATTTTATCAAAACCTCGAAACGCGGTATTGTCAGAGGATCAATTGATGATTAATTAAATTAATATATAAAATTATGATTTTCAGATTTTTATTATTGTCGGACGAAGTTGCCAACTTCAAAAGAGAAATCCAAATAAGCCCGGAGGCTACATTTCTCGATTTTCATAAAGCAATTCTGGAGTCAACAGGATACGACAAAAATCAAATGTATTCGTTTTTTATCTGTAACGACGATTGGAGCAAAGAAACGGAAATAACGCTCATCGAAATGGACACATCTTCGGAAGAGGATAGTTATATAATGGAAAATACTGTCCTTGAGGAACTTATCAAAGATGAGCATCAAAAACTGCTCTATGTATTTGATGTGATGAGCGAACGAATGTTCTTCATCGAATTGCGCGAAATAATTACAGGTAAAGATCTTAAGTCTCCGATTTGCTCAAAATCCGTCGGTAATCCTCCGGAACAATTGATTGATTACGAGCAGCTTGCTAAGAATATCACATCAACATCCGATTTGGACGATGATTTCTACGGCGACGAGGAATACGACGAGGAAGACCTCGAAGGTTTAGACGAAACATCTCTTGACGACCTCGCAGACAGATATTAAATGCCCGTATCGTCGTCCTTACCGACATGAATGTGCTATTTGTCCTTCTCGGAGCTACCGGCGTCGGCAAAACCGCGTTGAGTATCGAAATTGCCAAACATTTGGTTAGTCCTGTCATTTCGGCCGATTCGCGACAGATATACAAAGAACTTCCAATAGGTACTGCCATGCCCACACCCGAACAGTTGGCGTCGGTTAAGCATTACTTCGTGGCATCTCATTCGATATCAGACTATTACAGCGCAAGCCTTTATGAGGACGAAGCAATAGGACTAATCTCGCAACTTCATGTAAGCCGGTCGCATCTGCTATTATGCGGCGGCTCAATGATGTACATCGACGCGGTATGCAAGGGTATTGACGATATGCCTACCGTCACTCCCGAAATTCGCTCTTCGCTTTGGGAACAGTTTAATAATCACGGACTTAGTCCCATACTCGAAGAGCTTTCCATATCCGATCCCATACATTATGCCGAGGTCGATAGGAAAAATTACCGACGAGTCATCCATGCAGTTGAAATATGCCGCATGACAGGCCGTCCATACTCATCCTTCAGGACACAGAGCGTTAAACAGCGCCCGTTCAGGATCTGCAAAATCGGCCTGACGCGCGAGCGAAGCGACCTCTTCAACCGCATCAACCGCCGCGTCGATGCGATGATTGACGACGGACTTATCGCCGAAGCCGAACATCTCTATCCGATGCGCAACCTCAACGCCTTAAATACCGTAGGATACAAAGAGCTGTTCGCTCATTTCGACGGAGTTTTTTCGCTCGAAGAAGCCGTCGAAAAAATCAAAACCAACACCAGAGTGTATGCCCGCAAGCAAATGACATGGTTTAAACGAGATAAAGATATTGCATGGTTTCATCCTGATAATGAGGATGATATCTTCAATTACATTGAATATGTTAAAGAGCGTGCGGAATAATTTACGTTTTTTTAACGCGCTAATTAGAAATTTCTCACTATCTTTACGATATTATATGCGAATAAAGTATTCACAGAAAACAAGATGAAAAGGACATTGTACTTAATTTTCTTCATTATCACAAGCCTGTCGGGATTTGCGCAAAGCCTCGATCAGGCCAAGATTTTGTATAATGAAGGCAACTACGAGGAAGCCATGCCGGTTTTCGCCAAACTCGTTAAGCAATCGCCCAACAATTCGTCATACAATCAATGGTATGGCGTATGTTGCTATGAGACAGGCGATTATAAGAACGCCGAGAAATATTTGCTTGTCGCCAAAAAGCGCAATATAACGGACTCGTACCGTTACTTGGCGATGTTATACGGCGACTTGTACCGTTTCGAGGAGGCCATAGAGATGTGGGAAGAGTATATTGCGTTGCTTGAGAAAAAGAAGGAAAACACGTCGATGTTTGAGGCTAAACTTGAGCAGATACGCAATCTGAAACGTATGTTCGACAAGGCTGAAGACGTACAGATAATCGACAGTATGGTCGTCGGTAAGGACGCTTTCCTGAAAGCCTACAGTTTGAGCGAAGAAAGCGGAAACCTTGATACCTACGCCAACTTCTTCAAATCGGGCAAGAATTTTCAATCCACGGTTCATACGAATCAGAAAGGTGATAATATTTTTTATGCGCGTCCTTCCGATAACGGCGCCTATTCGATTTATAGTCAGACCAAACTGCTCGATGCATGGGGCGACGAGAAGAATATTTTGCCCGGCAACGAGGAAGATAATAACTACCCGTTTGTGCTCAACGACGGCGTGACTATGTATTTCGCATCGAAAGGCAACGGCTCATTAGGCGGCTACGATATTTTCGTAACTCGCTATAATACAAGCACAAACTCATTCCTTGCGCCTGAACAGTTGGGAATGCCGTATAACTCTGCGGCAAATGATTATATGATGGTCATTGACGAAACAAAGAAGTTAGGATGGTTTGTTTCCGACCGCAATCAGCCTGAAGATATGGTATGCGTATATCTTTTCATCCCTGATCCTTCGCGCAAACGCATTGAAAGTGAAGAAATTGAAGACCAGGAAATAATAAAGAGAAGGGCTACATTAGCTTCGATACGCGAGACATGGAAGGATGGCGCCGACTATTCCGCGCTTATAAAATTATCGCATACCGAAAATTCTCCTGATGTTGTCGAGAAGCAACGTGACTTCGTTTTCGTCGTCAACGACAAGATTACCTACTATACTCTTGATGAAATCAAGAGCCATGAAGCGAGGGATTTATACGCGGAAGTGATGAATATCAACAAGCAGATCGGCAACTTACGGCAAAAACTCGAAGGTATCCGCGAGTCGTACACCAAAGGCGCCGCTTCGATCCGGGAGCAGTTAAAACCGACTATTCTCCAAGCCGAGAATCAGTTGAACGTTTTATTAACCAAGTCCGCCGAACAGGAAAAGAAAGCCCGTAACGCCGAGATTCGCGCTTCGGGAAACAAATAAAATTATTTTGATATGTTAGTAGATGTATTAATCATAGTATTCCTTATGGCAGTGGCTATTTTCCTGCTTATTGCCGAGATATTTCTGTTACCGGGGATAACCATTGCCGGTGTGGCCGGTGCGCTGTTTGCCCTCGGCGGGATCATTTACGCCTATTCTTCGGCAGGGACAACTGTGGGAAACATCACACTTGCCTCGTCGATAGTCGTTTTCGGAGGTGTATTCCTATGGTTGCTGCGGTCTAATTCGTTCAATCGCGTCTCGCTCAAGACCGATATCGAATCGACCGTCCTGTCTCCCCGCGATACCCCTCTCAAGGAAGGCGACAAAGGCATAACCCTCTCTCGCCTCGCCCCCATAGGTAAGGCGCGTTTCAATGACGTAACCGTCGAAGCCAAGTCGGTTAGCGAGTTCATTGATGAAAACACTCCTGTCAGCATCATCAGCATCGGAGGCTACAACGTGCTTGTCGATAAGATTGAACAATTTTAACTATAAATATTTGAAACTATGGACTTTATTTTGCTTTTAATGATTGCGGCGGCATTTGTGCTGCTTTGCATATTTTTCTATTATGTGCCGTTCCTGTTGTGGATTTCGGCAAAGGTATCGGGCGTCAGCATCTCGCTTATACAACTGTTCCTGATGCGTATTAGGAAGGTGCCGCCCGGCGTTATCACCCGCGCAATGATTGAGGCGCACAAAGCCGGCCTCAAGACACTTACGCGCGACGAACTCGAAGCTCATTACCTCGCCGGCGGACACGTAGAGCGTGTTGTCCACGCCCTCGTTTCGGCGTCTAAAGCCAACATCGACCTGAGCTTCCAAATGGCCACAGCCATAGACCTTGCCGGACGAGATGTGTTTGAGGCTGTTCAGATGTCGGTCAATCCGAAGGTTATAGACACCCCGCCGGTTGCAGCCGTCGCTAAAGACGGTATTCAGTTGATAGCCAAGGCGCGAGTGACTGTCCGCGCTAACATCAAGCAGTTGGTCGGCGGCGCAGGCGAAGAGACTATCCTCGCTCGTGTAGGCGAAGGCATCGTCTCATCTATCGGCTCGTCGGAAAGCCATAAGAGCGTCCTCGAGAACCCCGATTCAATATCGAAACTCGTGCTTCGCAAGGGTCTTGATGCAGGCACCGCTTTCGAGATTCTCTCGATCGACATCGCCGACATCGACATAGGTAAGAACATCGGCGCCGTGCTTCAAATGGATCAGGCGCAGGCCGACAAGAACATCGCCCAGGCCAAAGCCGAGGAGCGCCGTGCAATGGCCGTTGCTACTGAGCAGGAAATGAAAGCCAAAGCACAGGAAGCCCGCGCAAAAGTTATTGAAGCCGAAGCCGAAGTGCCAAAAGCTATGGCCGAAGCATTCCGTAACGGGAACCTCGGAATCATGGACTACTACCGTATGAAGAATATCGAAGCCGACACTTCCATGCGCGACGCCATCTCGAAACCGACAAAACCGGCTGAAAAATAGGTGGTTATCCATGAACAGTATCCCTCTATCAGAACTTATCATTAATGCGGATGGCAGCGTGTTTCATTTGCATATCCGACCGGAAGAGTTAGCCGAAAAGATTGTGCTATGCGGCGATCCGGAGAGGGTAACAATGATAGGCGAGTATCTCAGCGACAAGGAATGTGATGTGTCAAGCCGCGAGTTCCACACTATAACGGGATACTACAAAGGCAAACGCTTGTCGGTCGTTTCGCATGGCATTGGGGGTGATAACATAGATATTGTGGTCAACGAACTCAATGCCCTTGCCAACATCGACTTCGACACACGTACTCTGAAGGACGATTTCAAGCAATTGACGATGGTTCGCATAGGGACGTCGGGGGGGCTGCAAGAGTTTACGCCGGTAGGCTCGTATGTGGCGTCGGGAAAATCTATCGGCTTCGATGGCGTCCTGTACTTTTACAAGGACAGCGAGAGCGTTCGCGAACTGCAGTTGGAAACGGAATTGATGCGGCAACTTGATTGGAAGATCTATGGATTAAGGCCTTACGTAGTGTCTGCCGACGCCTCGTTACTCGAACAGATAGCAAAAGACGACATCATACGCGGAATGACTATTGCGGCAAACGGATTCTACGGGCCGCAAGGCAGGAAAGTTTTCCTTGAACTCGCAGATGCGGAACTAAATACAAAAATCGAAGCTTTCAATTACGGCGGACAACGGATAACGAACTATGAGATGGAAAGTTCGGCGCTCGCAGGACTTGCGGCTCTGATGGGACATAGGGCAATGACGGTCTGCTGCATCATCGCCGGACGTGTTGATAATAAGATGAATACCGACTACAAAGACAGCCTTCCAAGGCTCATTGAGATAGTCTTAGACAGGATTTAAATAAAATAATTTAAGCCATAATTAAATGAAAAAGTTACTTCTAATCCTTTTATCCTTCGCGAGCGTTTACGCATATTCGCAAAGGGACGTGAATTACGATGAGGCTAAAGTGCCTAAGTTCGAACTGCCTGATGTCTTGTTGCTTAACAACGACAGCAAGGTCGAGACGAAAGAGCAGTGGGAACGTCAGAGGCGACCTGAAGTGCTCCGGATGTTTGCTTCGGAAATGTACGGCAAGACGCCTAAAGAAACGATTAGCGTCAGTTACAAGATACTGGCCGAGAACGGGAAGGCCTTGAACGGTAAAGCGACCGCCAAACAGGTTAAGTTCATCTTCTCAAACGGGAAGAAGAACATCGAAGCGCTTTTGTTGCTGTATCTTCCTAACGCTCAAAAAGGAAAAGCGCCGGTCTTTGTCGGATACAATTTCAAGGGCAACCATAGTATAACAACGGACACGACAATCATTTACTCACCCGGATTCGATTTGGTTACCGAACCGGATAATCCCGACCGGAGGCGCGGAAGTCAGATGAGCCGTTGGGCGATAGAGAGAATCATTGACCGCGGATATGCCTTAGCGACAATGTGTTACCACGACATTTTCCCTGACAAAGAGGGGTTTAAAGACCACAGCATCGTCTCGCTTTTCTCGGATTACAATCCCGATTCCCGCAAACCCGACGAGTGGCAGGCGATAGGCGCCTGGGCTTGGGGTTCAAGTCGTATAGTCGATTATCTTGAGACTGAAAACCGTATTGACGGAAGCAAAATCGCGATTATGGGTCACTCACGGCAGGGAAAAGCCGCTTTGTGGGCAGGGGCGCAGGACACACGCTTTGCCATAGTAATCTCAAATGATTCGGGAAGCGGGGGTGCGGCGCTGTCGAAACGTCGATTCGGCGAGACGGTCAAAATAGTCTCATCTATCAAGCCTTTCTGGTTCTGTCCGGCTTTCAATAAATATCATGACAAAGAAGACCGCCTGCCTTTCGACCAGCATGAATTGTTGGCGTTGGTTGCACCGCGCGCATTATATGTCGCAAGTGCACAAGAAGATTTGTGGGCTGACCCCAAAGGCGAATATTTGGCGGCCTACTACGCCGGACCGGTATATAAACTGTATGGGCTAAAACCCTTGGAATCAGACGTTATTCCTGCAATTCATCAACCTGTGATGAATGACATAGGCTATCATATACGCGCCGGCGTCCACGACGTGACGGATTATGACTGGGACTGTTTTCTGGATTTTGCCGACTTGCATTTCAACAAGTGAATCTTCTCGCGGAGCAATTTGTAGTCGCCTTTAGAGGGAATTAGTTCCTTGAAGCCGGTTTTTGTTTGCCTCATAAAGACTGATAATGAGAATATTAACATGCAAACGAAGGCGATGCTCGAAGTAAGAGCGGCGCCGAATACGCCATATACCGGGATAATAAAAAAGCCTGCGGCAAGCAGCACGAGCAGCCCGATGCACGAACAGCAGGCGCTGTAACGGATATTGCCGCTACCTATAAAATAATGGCTCAGTATGCGGTTACTGCCGTAGGCGACGATGCCGAACGATAAGCCGTGAATCACCTTTTGAATGCCCGCAAACTCCTCTGTAAGAAGATATTCGGTGATAAGCCATTCGGGTATGCAGACGATTACGGCCATAACAGCGGCGAGGGCGCAGTACGACAGCTTGAATAGCCGAATGGTCACGATCTTTTGCTCGGCAATATCAGTTGTCTTCGATACGCTATTGTATTCCAAATAGCTGATACTGTTGCTGATATGACCGACGCTCTCGGATATTTTTGTGCCCGCATCAAGTAATCCGACATTAGCATAGCCTCCGGCAAACCTGATGATATAATAGTTGAGGCGCGAAGCAAGCCCTTCGGCGAGATTATCGACACTGCCCCAAAGCCCATAAACAAACATCTCGCGGATAACGCTGAAATACGACTTCGCAACGACATTCTGCGACTTCGCCAAATAACGCGCCGACAGCACAAAACTATAAACACAAGCCGCTAAGTAGGCCGTTAAAAGGCCTGTCAGGTAACCTTCAACACTCTTCATACCTGCGATAAAATAAAGGATCAGCAGCAATACAAAAGACGTAACTCCCTGAATAATAAACGAAAGGTTGAACCCCATAACTTTATCCTTGCCGAGCAATATCATAGTATTCGCGTTGAAAAGCGACATCAGCGCCGCCAAAGTGAATACCCATACCGCGTAGCCATCGGGAATCATGCCTAAAACCGCCAATATAGCCGTAATAACCACCGAACCGATAAGAGCGAAAATATACGCCGTATAGAATATCATACGCAGGTTATACCGGTTAACAAAGTAAACGATGGTATTACCGCAAAGTATGCCGTTGAAAATTACTGCGAAGTTGGCGGATGTATAAATCAAGCCCACGATGCCCATGCCTTCGCGGCCAAGCGCTTTACTATTAATGATAATCACAAGGAATCCGAGGAGAGCGACGAAATAGCGGGAGCCGACCGTACCTATGATGTTTTTAAGCATTGTATCGTCATTGAGAGATTTCAAGCCCGTCGAGAAGCAGGATATATTCGCTGATGGCATCGCGGAGTTCCGATAGCAGCACATATTCGTCGGCACTGTGCGAGCGGGCGGAATCTCCGGGGCCTATCTTGACCGATGGGAAAGGCATCAAGGCTTGGTCGCTCAATGTCGGCGAGCCGAAGGGCTGCTTACCGAGCATAACGGCGCGTTTCACGAATGGGTGTGCAATATCGGTGCGCGACGAGTTGAGGCGCGTGCTGCGGGCGATAACTTCACAACGTACCTGCGCCCGTATCTGCCTCAGCAAGTCTTCGTTAGTATAGAACTCGTTGCTGCGGACGTCAACCGTGAAGGTGCAGAGGTCGGGAATGACATTATGCTGTGTGCCGGCGCTAATCTGTGTCACACTCATTTTGACAGCGCCAAGCAGTTCGCTCTGTTCAGGAAAGCGGTAGGAGTTGAACCAGTCGATTTCGCGCATCGCAAGCGAGATAGCATTGACGCCTTCGTCGCGAGCCGCATGTCCGGCAATGCCGCGCACGGCGCAGTCAAGCACCATCAAGCCCTTTTCGGCAACCGCCGGTCTCATACCCGTCGGCTCACCCACGACAGCAAAGGATATTTCCGGCAGCATCGGCAGAACGCTCTCAACACCGCCCTTACCCGAAACTTCTTCCTCCGCCGAAGCAAGAAAGATCAGATTATACGACTGTTCACGACGCGAAAGAATTGTAAATATCTCATACAGAGAGACTAACGAAGCGCCGGCATCGTTGCTTCCCAAACCATACAGATGCTCGCCGTCGGAATCGTCGGGCACAAAAGGATCGTGCGTCCAACCGCTGACTGGCTGAACGGTGTCTATATGGGAATTGAGCAGCAGCGTGGGCTTTGCTGTATCTATGCCGCCGGTCAACAACAGGTTATTCCCTGTGCGCTTAACAACCAAGCCCGTCTTCAACCATTGCGCTTCCAAGAAATCGGCGATCGCTTTCTCATCTCTGCTGAACGAAGGGATAGCTATCATTCCCTTCAACAAATCCACCGCATCGTAAAATTGTTCCACTTTGTCAATATTTATATTTTATATAACGCGACTTTTCGTCCAAAATTTTGTCAACCGCAGATTTATCTTTCATCATCTGCACAGCTAATTCTTCAAGCGAAGCGAACTTCTCGTCGCTGCGGACAAACTCAACAAACTCGACCATAACCTCCTTACCGTAAATATCATCCGAGAAATCAAAAATATTGACCTCGATACTCGGAACGCCGTCGTCAACCGTGGGGCGGCTGCCGACATACAACATTCCCTTCATATAATGCCCGTCGATCACAACCCAAACTGCATACGATCCATACAAAGGAATGACCTTAAACGCCTCATCCACAGCAATATTAGCCGTAGGAAAGCCTATTGAACGGCCAATCTTCGCGCCGCCGACCACATGCCCCTTCAGCCGATAATCGTATCCCAACAAACGCGCTGCCATGGCAACATTGCCGGCCTCAATATACCGCCTGACTGCCGACGAACTGACCGCCGCACCGGCATTACTGAACGACGAAGCGCTTACTACCTCTATCCCGCACTCACTCCCATATTCCGCGTATTTCTCGAAGCCTTCAGCCCGCTTATAGCCGAAACGGTGATCGTATCCTATCAATAACATCTTGATATTTAAGTGATTACGTAAAATATCCTTAATAAATTTGTCTGCAGAAAGCGCTGCCAAACCGGATGTAAAATCCATAATAAAGGCATAATCAACGCCTGTTTCGGCAAGCAATTCAATTTTTTCGTCGAACGAATTAAGCATTTTTGGCTGGTAATCGGATTGAAGAACGATACGCGGATGTCGTGAAAAAGTTATTACCGCCGAAGGCAACCCACGCGCCGCCGCAAGCCGCCGCAACTCTGCAAGCAGATAGCGATGACCCAAATGAACGCCATCGAAAAAACCAATTGTCGCCGCCGTAGCCCCTGCGTCCCAGTCCTTTATATCGTCTATAACTTTCATTTTACTTGACAATTATCCCACAAAAGTAAAAAAAATTGGAGAGAAGAACAAATCTCCCCTCCAACTCTAACTAAGAAAAACAACAAGTGTGGTTTTTTGGATCAACATGATGAGGTATGCAGTTTGTGGTTTTTTTTAAGGTCCTAATTATTCTCGTATAATCGAAACTCGTATTTCCTATGAACAGATGGCTTGTTAAAATTGTATATGTAAGTGAAAACAGTTATCACATTACCTGCAAAACTTTTGCCGATAAGATTCAAATCATTCGCGAGACTGCTGTTTCCGTAACCGTTAAGCCTGTAATAGCCATTATTATAGCCATACTCGGATATCCTCCCCGTTTTTAACCCGATCTTCTTAATTTTGACCGGATGAGGAATTCTGTTACTTCTTACTATACATATATCTTCTTTCATTTTAATATCTATATTTCTAATTTAGCTAATTTCTTAAATATTGTTAATATAAATTCGTCCGAAACTTGAAAAATAAATTCAAATTATCTGACGGATAATTTATATGCAAAGATATATGAGAAAAAATCCTGAGTGCAAATTTTTTTCATACTAATTTTGAAAGTTATATGTTAAATATTATTAAATCGTTTCATTTATTGAAACTGTTTGGAAATCTTTTACGCAAACCGTGAACTAAAATCCGATTTGTATCAAAAAACGATAATTTCGAAAAAAATTGTATCAAAAAACGATATTCCGATTTTCTTTTAAAAATTAGAAGTCTTCTCGTTGTATCGGGAGAATAAATTAAGTTATATTATGTTTTATTTGTAATTATTATCTATTCAGAAATATGTTTTCAAATTCTTCAAGAATAATTTGTTTAAGGGAGGGGATATCAATTTGACGGCCTGTTTCGACAGCGAGAGAAGTAACGCCTTTATCGACAAAGCCGCATGGGTTTATGTTATTAAAATAGGACAGGTCGGTGTTGGCGTTCAGTGCAAAGCCATGCATGGTTATGAAGTGTGAGCAACGCACGCCTATGGCGCATATTTTCCGTGCGGCAGGAGTATCGGGTTCAAGCCAAACACCACGCGCCTTTTCTATACGGCTGCCTGTCACGCCATATCTCGAAATAGTCCGTATCACAACCTCTTCGAGTGAAAAAATATACTTGCGGATATCCATCCCGAAAGCCTCAAGCCTGAAGACGGGATAAACCACCACTTGCCCGAAGCCGTGATAGGTTATGTCGCCGCCACGGTTGACTTTAATCAGTTCGACATCCGGCGGGAGACGCAGCAAATTGGCCTGATCGCCGTTTTTTCCAATTGTATAGACATGGGGATGTTCAACCATGATCAAGTAATTGGGTTGAGCGGGGTCGATTTTCAGCTGCTCCATCAATGATTCTTGCCGCTGCCATGCGGACATATAGTCGAGAACGCCCCAATCTATATGCTTAATTGTCTTATCCATAGATACTTGTATCAAGACTTTACGTGCCGCTCGGCATGATAACTGGAACGTACTAACGGCGCACTTTCGACGAAGCGGAAGCCTTTTTCCTCGCCTATCCGGCGGTATTCGTTAAAGACGTCGGGATGGACGTATTCTGCCACCTCAATATTGGCAGCGCTCGGCCGCAAGTATTGGCCTATAGTCATCACTTGACAGCCTGCGTCGAGAAGATCGTCCATCGTCGCAAGCACTTCGTCGCGCGTCTCGCCGAGGCCAAGCATAATACCCGACTTGGCGACAATGCCCGAAGCGGCTATCTGCCTGATTACTTGCAACGACAACTCGTAAGTAGCGCGGCTACGGATGGCCTTCGACAAGCGACGCACCGTCTCAAGGTTATGGGAAATTATTTCGGGAGCGGCATGTATAACCTTATTTATCAGCTCGTTACGCCCATGGAAATCGGGAATAAGCGTCTCCATTGTCGTTTTAGGATTTTCGGTTTTTATGGCGCGGATAACCTGCGCCCAATGCGTTGCGCCGAGATCATCAAGATCGTCACGGTCAACGGAAGTAATAACGACATGTTTCAGTCCCAGCAATTTGACCGAGCGTGCTATGTTTGCCGGTTCGTCTGGGTCAAGGGGTTTGGGACGTCCGGTCAGCACATTGCAAAACTTGCACGAACGGGTGCAGACGTCACCGCCAATCAGGAATGTCGCTGTTCCGCGCCCCCAACATTCGCCTTTATTGGGACATAACGCACTCGAACAAACAGTGTGCAACCGATGTTCCTCAATAATTCTATCTACCTCACCGGATAATTCATTGTGAGGCAGTCTGATTTTCAACCACTCAGGTTTTCTTTGATATGACATTGAGCCGGCCTCAGAACTGCCCGACAATCATATCGCCGTCAACCAAACCGTCAATGCCCGCCTGGAAGGCCTTAAAATGGTCGGACGCAGCATGAAAATCGAACGCGGCCTGGTCAACATACTCTTCATAAAACAGGAATGACTTCGGGTCAACGGGCGACTGGTACAAGTTGTAAAACAAGCAGCCCGATTCCTGATTTGTAGCTTTCACCAATGCCGAGGCGACCTCAATAAAAGCGGCCTCTGCGCCTTCCTTAACGGTAAGACGCGCCACGATAACCTTCTTTGTCGGCTTTGCCGCAACCGTTTGTTCCGCCGCACTTCCGGCATCACTCTTCTTTGCCGCATTGTCGCATGAAGCAACTACAACGGCCATAATCAATAAAAAGAATAACTTTTTCATATCCAAATCGTTTAAAATCCACTGCAAAAGTAATACGATTTTTGGGTTTATCAAAAAAAATATTCGAAAAGTTTGAACAGGATGAAATATATGGAACGATATAAGGAAACAGATAGCAATTGTTATCCGAACAGTTGTAAATACGCCCCGACCTCTATCCGACAAGTGTTAAAAATACACCCATCCAACGTTTTTTAACTTAAAAAATTAGCCGGTGTATTGAATAAGGCCGTACCTTTGCGGCGGTTTTAATAGTGATTTTTATTTTACGATTATGAAAACAATGATTGAAAAGGAATGTCTGCGCGAGTTATCTATGCTTCGCTATCAGGCAGACAAGTACAGGCTGGCCGGCAACGGATTCATGAGCCAGCAGATTAATGCAAGAATCCGCAAGTTGCAAAGCCGCATCGTCAGCACAGCAACAAAGTAAGATGCAAAGCCGCAAGCCGGCCCCGCGACAAAGCAAGTTGCAAAGCCGACAAAGCGGATGCATCAAAAGTCTGAAAAAGAACGCAAATTACGCAAATCGACGCAAATTCATTTCTTCTAAAGCGCAGTGAATCAATGAGTTTGAATAAAAAAGATTTGCGAAAATCTGCGTTTTTTGTGTTATTTGTGTTCAAAAAATACTAAATCAAAGCACCTGATTGTCAGATGTTCAAAAATATTTCTTACATTTGCGGCGTGAAAATTTAACAACAATGACAGCCGAAATTGCCAAAACGAAGAATGAAATCATTCTCTATCAGCCTGATAACGCTATTCAGTTGGACGTTATGGTAGAGAACGAGACCGTCTGGCTTACGCAAGCCCAGATGGTTATGCTGTTCGATTCGAGCAAAGCAAATATCAGCGAACACATCAAAAACATCTACGCTACCTACGAATTAGACAGGAACTCAACTGTTCGGAATTTCCGAACAGTTCAAAAAGAAGGGAACCGTGAAGTTGTACGTCGGATAGATTATTTCAATCTGGATATGATAATTGCTTTGGGGTATCGCGTTAATACTAAACGAGGTACAGAATTTCGTATTTGGGCGACCAAGACCTTGAAAGAATATCTGTTGCGAGGATACGTTGTAAATCAGCGCTTTGAACAGATTGACAACACTCTCAATGAGCATAAACAGATGTTGCTTGAACATCAGAAGCAGATAGATTTCATCGTCCGCACCGAAATCCCTCCCAAAGAGGGCGTCTTCTACGACGGGCAGATTTTTGACGCTTTCGTGTTTGTCGCCGACCTGATACGTGCTGCAAAGAAGCGCATCGTGCTGATAGATAACTATTTGGATGAAAGCGTACAAAATATTTGACGCCCATTATGTTTCGATGAGATTGCTTCGTTCCTCCTTAAGTTGTGGGGCGCATCTCGTAATGACACGTGGGGAGCGCTTCTCTTAATGACGCGAGGGGGCATATCTTGCAATGACGCGTAAACGCTTCCTAATCAGCTGTTTCCTGTCGC
>JAISUX010000062.1 GCA_031271805.1 Tannerella sp. | reverse complement strand
ACAATTGGTACAAAATCGTATCAAATGCCAACACGATTATTTCACGTGCGCAGGAATCGGATATGACTGATAATGAGAAGAATCTGATAATTGCCGAAGCGAAATTCTTTAGAGCTTTTGCTTATCGTTTTATCGTCTATTTATGGGGCGATGTGCCGCTTGTGACGGAGGAAATTACCAGTCCCAAAACCGACTTTGTGAGAAGCCCCAAAGCGGATGTACTTAATCAAATGGCGCTTGATGCCACCGAAGCGGCAAATGTGCTCCCTTCGATTGATAAAGTTGCGGATGGGAAGGTGTCTAACGTTGTCGCTCAACATTTACTTGCGGAGACATATATTTCGCTTGGAAAATACGATGAGGCTATAACGGCGGCAAGCGCTGTCATCAATGACCCTAACACAGCAATGATGACTGCCCGTTTCGGAAGTATGGCTAATGAAGACCCCACAGATCGTTATCTTAAGTTCACACAGCCCGGTGACGTCTATTGGGACCTGTTCCGCGTCGGCAACCAGAACCGCAGCAGCGGTAATAAGGAAGCGCTTTGGGTTATCCAGTTCGAGATAGATGTAGTTGGCGGCAACCTTGTTTCGGCAGGCGGCTACAGTGTGTCGAACAACACGCTTGAACGTGTCGCAGGCCCTGTGCCATGGATGACGCTCAAAGACCCCGACGAGAACGAAGGCGTGATAGGATTGCCGCAGTCGGACTACAATTGCGGAGGCGCAGGTGTGTCGCTGATGATGAATACCGACTGGTTTCTTAACGACCTGTGGCTTAGCGACTGGGACAATGACATCCGTAACGCGCCACATAATATTGTGCGCGATTTCCATTATAATAACACCGCTTCGGCATACTACGATTCGAGCGCAGTGAAATATCCGGGAAGCACATTGGTGAACCAGCCATGGCGATGGTACCCACATCCGTCGAAGATAACGACGCCAGGGCAACATCCCGATGCCGTGTATATCGACAAGAGTCTCGGTACGCTAAAGACTAATGCCGGTCAGACCTACCGCGACAATTATATGTTGCGCCTTGCCGAAACATATCTCTTGCGTGCGGAAGCGCGACTTGCTAAAGGCGACCGTCAGGGAGCGGCAGATGACATTAATGTTGTCCGTCTTCGCGCTCAGGCAAAACCGGTTGCGCCTGAGGATGTTACGATTGATTACATCCTTGATGAACGGGCGCGGGAATTGGTTTATGAGGAACATCGCCGTATAACTTTGCATCGTGTCGGCAAATTAGTTGAACGTGTTCGCAAGTATAACACCCTCAACAAAGACGAGATCAAGGATTATCACGGTTTGTGGCCTATTCCGTATTCGGAGATAGAAGCAAATAAAGATGCCAAACTTGAACAAAATCCCGGATATTAATGCTATATTTGCAGCGTTGTAATTAGCAAGACCTGACAGGTCTTCCAAGACTTGTTAGGTCTGGATTTGGTAGTTTTATATTTTCAAAATAAAAGTCATGAAAAAAATATTATTTGCGCTTATCGTCTGTTTATCGGCATGTTCATTATCACATAAATATTCTGCCGAGAGTCGCGACCTGAAGTTGAATCTTAAAAAAATCGGCGCTACGGGCGCTGAAGGATTAAATGTGGTTTCTCTCACCGATAAACGTAGCGGGCGGGAGATTGGCGGTTTTCCTGCAAGTCCGCTCTTTACGGTTATTTATTGCCGAGCCGGACATCCTGGGCAGCAGTTTACTGCTAAATCCGACAGCGCAGCATGGGGCAGTGTCGTTATGAGCAAAGACCGTATTGTGTGGAAAGACTTCAGCGGCGCCTCAGGATTGACGGTAGAGATGCACATCGACGACGCTTCCGACAAAGACGGCATAGAGATGAGTTGTACTGCAAAAGCCGGCTCCGACAGCATAGCTATCATTGCCGTAAAGTCGCAGTTCGCTTTCAGCGAGATGGACAAGCTGTTTTTGCCGAACTGTTCGGGCGTAGTTGCATCGTCGAACGGCGTGAACTGGAGCGCCGGCTATCCGGGTTACAGCGCCCCAATGCCCTGGTTCGCTGTCTGGAACGAAACTGTTGGCGCCGACGGTTTCCGCTCTGCCGGTGAAGGTATATATTTCGGTTTTCACGACGCACAAGGTTCGCGCAAAATACTTGAATGTAAGACGGATGCCGGAGTAATCCGCATGGGAGCGACTATTCATGCCGAAAATGCTTACGATCCTGATAATGAGTTTGTTGTTGGCGGAAAAATGGTTCTCCGCGCTATTCGTGGCGACTGGTACGACGGAGCAATGCTGTACCGGGAGTGGGTACGCAGCGAAGCCAACTGGTATCCGCGCGAACAACTGACCGGCAATGGGCGCGACGACAGCCCCGAATGGATTAAGAATCAATGCCTTTGGGCTATGTATCGCGTCAATCCCGAAGAAATGATCCCGGCGATGAAGCGTTTCCGCGACGCTTTCGGCGTTCCTGCCGCCGTTCACTGGTATTACTGGCATAAAAATCCATACGATAACGACTATCCGCATTTCTTCCCGCGCGACGGTTTCGGCAATGCCGTCCGCGAGATGCAGAAGGACGGCGATATATTTATTATGCCTTATATCAACGGTTTGCTTTGGGATACGCGCGACCGTGGCATGGAAGATTGGCTTTATACGAAAGAAGGTCTGGCTGCCGCATCAAAGGATGTTAACGGGAAGCCCAACGTACATTCGTACGGCAGCAAAGAGGCTGACGGCAGTGACGTCAGATTGGCTCATGAATGTCCGGCAACGCAGACATGGAAAAACAAAGTCAAGGAAAATGTGCTGCGGCTGGCGTCGGAATACGGCACAAAAGCTGTTTATATCGACCAGGTTGCGGCGGCGACGCCCGAAATGTGTTTTGACCGTTCGCACGGACATCCGCTTGGCGGCGGACACTGGTGGGGCGACGGCTACCGCGCAATGTTTGAAGAAATCCATGCTGCGCTGCATGAACACGGTCTTGACGATGTGGCGCTGGTAACGGAATGTACCGGCGAGACCAGCCTGCCGTTTATGGATGCCTTCCTGACATGGCATCATCAGTTGCAGGGACAGGCGCCCGCTTTCGCTGCCGTTTACGGCGGGGCGATACAGATGGCCGGTCGCGACTATCGTGCGGGAAACACATACACGGAACGTACGGCGCCACGAATGACAAAAACCAACGAACCGTTGGCATGTCGCATGAAAGCCGCCGAAGCGCTTTGTTTCGGCGAACAGATAGGATGGTTTGTGCCCACAATCATTGACGAGCCGGATAAATTCCCTTTCCTCAAAGATGCTGTAAATCTGCGTTATCATGTTCGTCATTACTTTGCCCGCGGGGAGATGTGCCGTCCGCCGGAACTTGAGGCCGGCTCGCCGACCGTCACTGCCGACTGGAATTATTACGCATCGCCGCTGATTACTGCCCCTGCCGTCAGAACAGGTTGCTGGCGACTGACTGAGAACGAGCAGACAAAATCGCTGATAGCCATTTTTGCGAATACATCTTCGGAAGATGTAACGTCCGAAGTGAAATTCGATATCCCCGACGGATTTAATCCGCTGTCGGTAACGCTGATAAATCCCGATGGCTCACGCAAACCGCTTACACTCAAAGTATTGAAAGAAAAAATCACTTTCCCGAAAGAAAGCGTTTTTGCTATAGAGCTGACTGATAAACAGGATTTTCCTGCTTTTGCCTATATGTCGTATCTTGGCAGAGAACAATATTACAAAGAAGCTGCTGAAGCAGGCATACATTTGTATTGTTTTCCTGCGTATCTGGGTGACAGAGGCATCAACTCCACTTCGGGAATTGGGCCTTTTCGCAAACCGATATGGACAGGCGAAAATCAGTACGATTATTCAGAACTCGAAACAGATTTTAAAAAAGTCTTAAAAGCGGACACTGACGCTCAAATTATTATCCGGCTGTATCTTGACCCGCCTTTGTGGTGGGAAAAAGCACATCCCGAAGGTGCGTGTCAACATGCTGACGGTACTACTTTCCGGCAGTGTTTCTTCTCGGACGTGTGGCGGGAAGCGACAGCCAAAGCGATGAATGATGTGGTAAAATGGCTTTTGAAATCCGAATATGCCGACAACCTGATAGGCATACATGTTGCGGCAGGAAGTACGGAAGAATGGTTTTATCACAGTAAACAGTATGAAGATATAAATCCGGCACGAACAGAATCTTTCCGTAAATGGCTTTATGTCAAGTATGCTACAGACGCCGCCTTGCAAAAAGCATGGAATACGACTGAAGCGACTCTGCAAACCGCTATTCCGTTTGACATACATACCGACAAGCACGAAAACAGATGGCGCGACACACCAAAAGAGCAGAAAATCATTGATACATACCTGTTTCATTCGGAAACACTTGCCGACAATATTGTTTTTTTCTGCAAAGAAGTAAAAAAGACGAGCGGCGGTAAGTTACTGACAGGCGTTTTCTACGGTTATCATTATTTTGTTACTGACCCTCGTTGGGGTCATGCTGCATTGTATAAATTGCTTGATTGCGAGGATATAGATTATTTTTCAAGCCCCAATGATTATAATCGTGTTGCAGGCGAGGACTGGGCTCCGTTTGTGGCAATCAAGTCGCTGCAACTTCACGGTAAGCGTTGGATGGCGGAAAACGATACCCGCACATGTAAAACGACGCTGCTTAAAAATCAGTCATCCGGAATAGCGCCTCCGGGACAATATTATGAAAGCGGCGTTTGGTTCGGACCTGAAGATATGCAGACCTCTGTGGCTTTGCTTTGGAAAAATACAGGACGGATGCTGGCTTACGGCTACGGCGGATGGTGGTTTGATATGTGGGGCGGATGGTTTAGCGATCCGCAACTGCTCGAAGTGATAAGCAAATCGAATCTTTTATGTGATAAATATCCTTCGGAAACAGATTCCGATGCTATGAAACCGCAGGTTGCAGTTGTTGTTGACGAATACTTATGCGTTAACGACGCAAGTCTTGGCGGTATGACCGGCAAAATCTATACCAACCGTTATTCCTTGGGCAAAACCGGCGCTTCATACGACCTGTTTTTACGTCAGGATATAGAAAAGATTGACCATAAACAGTATAAAGTAATCTGGCTACAAGGATTTTTATCTCTGACAGCAGAGGATAAAATCCTGATTGATAAATGGAAACAACAAGGCATAACAGTTATGCTTACTGATGGCGAAGGTTCATACATTTCTTACCCTAATGATTATCAGAAAGATAAATTTGTGCTGTCAACTTCCGACTTAAGAATTGTTTTTCAAAAGTCGGGAGTACATATTTACGATTCTTCGGGCGACGTGTTATACGCTGGTAGAGGATGGCTCTGTATCCATACGGTAAACGGCGGCAAACGCACCATCAATCTCCCATTTGACGCTAAAGTAATCAATGCGCAGACCGATAGAATTTTGTATCATTCAACAAGACAAATCGAAATCACATTGCAACCGATGACAACTATGATCTTCAAGGTACATCCTTCCATTTCTTTATCCGGAAGGCTGTCCGATCGAGATAATAATCGGGGGAGAGCGGTCGATAATCAAGATATGTGCCTCGTCGAACATGCGGTCGCAATACAGCCCGTTTTCGCGGTCGCGAGTTGTTTTGCCGCTATGTCCGCATGAAAGCAATTATGAAAAGAGAGCTTGTTTCATGATATTGTTAATCCGTATAACTTTCGATCAGGGCGGTTGTTTGCTGGGGGTAAAACTTCATTCGGATGCGCCAGATAAGTTCCTGTACGGAGATTGTTTCCATACTTGTATCGAAGCGTCGCGAGCAGAGCCAAGCGGCGCTTGTGCCATATACGTTGCCGCCGTTGGCGAGTTCCGCCGTGACATCGCCCGAATTGCCGATGTCGTGAAAGCGGCTCCAAGCGTGTACCGAAACGAGCGAGTAACTGTTTTCGGCTTCCGACTTGAGTTTGCCAAACACGAAAGCCGGCGAACCTTGACGGCTGACATTATTCCCTTCATGGTTCCATATCGTATATTTGACCGTAACGACGGGAATTTGAAAACCCGCGGAATTTTTAAACCAAAAAATTTCGCCTTCGCCGCTGGCATACATCGGGGAATATTGCACCACTACTATGCCTTCAAGTTGGTCGTTGGCTTCGATAAAAGCGCGGTATCCGTCTTTTGCCGCCGCCGAACCGACGTCCCTGCACATCAGTCCGAGTATCTTCACTCGGTGTTGTCGCATCGAGGCCGCCACGTCGGAAGCCAGCTTGGCCAACCGATCGCTCCGCATGTCGTACTGACCGAAATTGTCGGCATAAAGATAACCGCCGCCGAGAGCTTCTATCAGCGTACATTCCTGCAACTGAGCGTCGATAATGTTTTTATGCTGTTCGGGCGCCATCAACGACAGGTTGTGCAGAGCCACGCCATATCCCATCTTGACTTCGGCGGAATGTTTGTCGGAATAATAATTGCGGACGAAATCGTTCATCATCCACTGCACGTTATCGCCGTCGGTGAGCCAGTATGCGACGAATCGTTTTTTCTTGTTGAAATCAATGTTTTTAGGGTGTTGAACTTTAACGAGCGTTTGCTTTTGCCGTGCGCCGTAATTGATGGAGGTGAGCGGCAGATTGTAGTACCAGTCGGCAGGCACCCAGGGATGTCCGGTTAGCGAGGCGCGGTTGACGAAAACGTCTTCGGCCACGTTGCCTTCCCATCCGTAAGCCCTCGCTCCGGGGGCAAGCCACGACAGCGCTTCTTCAAAAATATCAAGATTTTGACCTTGCGACGGATTGTCCGCCACTTTATTTATGTTCAATGCGAAAAGTTTGTTTTTTATGACGAACTGCCTCAGTTCGCCCGTCAGAACTGGCATTACGACAAGAGCCGCGTTACTGCAACGGTCTTTAAACTCATACCAAGCCTCCGCAGTGGATTTTGTCCTTGCATCGTAAGTCATTTTGTAGCCTGCCTTATCAAACAGATCGCGGTCGCGGACGTCAACTATTATCGAATTATAAACATGCGAGGCGACCGTTGCCACGAGATTACTTTCGGGATTGTTCTTAAGGTCGGTCAACACATAGCCGTCGAACAGTCCTTTAAGTTGAATCTTCACGCCGTCGGCGTCGTTGTAGTCGTTGAGAGCCAGTTCGAGACCCGTTTGTAAGCCCTGTTCCTTCATTCCGAGGTTGTCGAGGGCTTTTTTCGACAATTCGTAAGAATCGCGATGTCCGTGGTCGTAGAGCCATACGGCGATTTGAGAACGACCTTCGTCCACGGCGGCGTTAACAAGCCCCGCAATGGATTGACACAGCAGGTGATATTGCAAGCCTTCGCCGTGAGCGCTTCTGTCGGGGTCGTTACGCGAGGACGCTTCGAGCACGTCCACACAACTCCAATATTTGGGCGGAACCACATTCATTTTGGGCAGGGTGTATTGTCCCGCGTCCGCAACGGGGTCGTAGAGCGACATATATGCGGCGGGCGATACGTCGGGGACATCCTCGTTAGTAACAGGTTGTTCCTCAGGAGTTTTCCTGCCGCAACAAGGTAAGAGTATTATGCAAATAAAAAATACAAGCAGATTTTTTGTCATTTCGGTAGTTTATTAAACCTGACAGGTCTTTGAGACCTGTCAGGTTTAAAATAAAGGATTACGGAATGTCAACCCGTTTCGCTTCGTTGTAGTTATGGCGATAATTACCTTCGGTCTGGTAATTGAGCCTTGCGCCGGCGCGGATCCATACCGTTCGGCCGGAAGGTATGGTGCCACTTGTGGTGAGGGTTATCGTTTCGCCGAGTTTAGCCGTTTTCTCAGCGTTAGTACCTCCCATTATCGGCGAATAGCGGCTGTCCCATTCGCGGTAACCCGCATAAGGCAGCTGGCTGACGAAGATA
The DNA here is from genome assembly GCA_031271805.1 of Tannerella sp. GTDB lineage: Bacteria > Bacteroidota > Bacteroidia > Bacteroidales > Tannerellaceae > Tannerella. The sequence continues at coordinate 28,942 of JAISUX010000062.1, read as the reverse complement.
CGGATGTCATTGACTTCAAGGAAAGCATCGCTCCATCCTCCCATAGGTTCCACTTTGGCTCGGAAATCGGCTTCGCTGACGCCGCGCGTGACACGGAACGACGCCGTTATCTTACCGTCGCTGACGACAGGTGAGCCTATCCATTCTACTTTCAGGAAAGGCTGCACCTCGAATTTAACCTTAGTTTCGCCTTTAATATCCTGATAAAGAGAGCCATCCGAAAGAGTATCACCTTGCTGGGTAACTCTTACAAGAGGAATGAAAGCGCCGTCGATGCGGATGTTGTAATAGCCTTTGAAAACCTTGGTGTTCTGGAAAATGCCTTCTTTCATGCACCAGAAATCGAAGTTATCGGGAACATCCGTTTCCGTCCAGCTCAGTTCGCGCAGGCGGATACGGGTGCCCTCACTACCCTGGTCGGTGAGCACCCTTTCGCCGGTAGCCACATCCACTACTTCACCCCAGAGCGTCTCTGCCGGTTCGTCGTAGTTGTCTATCTCAAACAATTCACAGGAGTTGAATGTCAAAGCAATCAGAAAACTCCATATTATATAAATAGCTTTTTTCATTTTAATTCAAATTATATAGTTTAACGTCCAGGTTGTTGGTCTATGACATTACTCTTGGATACTTCACCGCTCGGAATAGCAAAATAGTATTCGTTTTCCGTCAGGCGGAAACGCTTGTTGTCTTCCTGTATGCGGGCGTCGAAGAACCATTTGTCCACGTCCGAAGCATAGAAAGGATAGAGTCCCTTGTAGTAAGCGCCGTCGCTTTGGGTGCGTCCGTTGATGTTCACGGAGTGCTGTATTCTCCAGCGGCGGATATCCCAGAGGCTTTTCCATTCGAAAGCGAGTTCTTTGTAACGCTCTTTGCGGATAATCTGCAAGCCTGCATCGCCTTCGACATCGGCAGCCGATTTCAGAGGATCAGCGCCCGCACGTTCGCGAATATCGCGGATAGCCTCGTATGCTATCTGCATAAAGTCGTCGCCCGCAGGAGCCGACGCGCCGAGCAGTTTCAATTCGGCGCCCGCTTCGGCTGCATTGAGCAGTATCTCGGCGTAACGCATCAGTACGAAAGGCTGCTCCGAGCGTCCTTCAAGGACGAGCGATTGAGCCATGCCCTCGTTGAGCCATTTGCGAATGGTGAAACCCGTAATGGCGGCCGTCATGTCGCTGGTAAAGGGACCGCTCTTGCCGCCGGCATTCATCTGCGTGCCGTTTTTAAGCGGGACTATTTCGTGGAGCGTTCCGTTGGGAGAGAGGTAGAGTTGCTTTCCGCTAAACGCGCCTCTTCCCACATAAGCGTCAACATTGGTATATCTCTGGCTTGGAGCCGTCTCGTAGTCCGTCTTGCCGTTGATAGTCAACAGAGGGTCGATGCCGTTGCTCGCGTCGCCGGTAAAAATACCGCGGCGGATTTCTATCGCTTCGCCCTTGAATACTTCGCCGGGCAAGATGACGTATGCCTTCAGGCGAGGCTCGGCATCCTTGAACAGGTCGGTCACATTGTCGAACATCAGATATTTGCCTTTGTCGTCGAACACTTTGATTGTCCCGTCGGGATTCTTGTCGAAGCCGTCGAAGAGTTCCACGAAGTCGAGCGTCGGACAGTTGCCGGCGGAATATCCGTTACCGCCCATCAGCTGGCGCGGGATGTTATACGAATCGTATCCGTGAGGGTTGTTAGGCCATACATACTGCCTCAGAAGGATGGTTTCGGAACTTGATTCGTCGCTGAACATATCCACCATGTTCTGATATTGAGCGGCTTTGTCGTTGGCAGCCCATTTTTTCTTGTAGAGCGAATAGATGTTGGATTTCATTACCGTACGCGCGGCATTATAAGATTCCAGCAGGTATTTTTTCGCCAACTCCGTTTCCCTGCCCGGGTCGAAACCTATGACGCGAACGCCGGTTTTCTGTCCCAGTCCGGTGATTCTGTTGTATTTGGCGACCGTTCCGGCGTACAACATCGCTTCCGACTTAAACGCCAGGGCGACGTACTTGTTTGATAATCCGACCTTAGGGCTGACGGGCATCAACAGCTCGATAGCCTTGTCGAAATCCGCAAGCACCTGATTCCATGTCTCTTCTTCCGATGAGCGGGGTACTTCGAGCGCATCAGCCGAGTTTTCCGGATACTTGAGCACTTCGGTTACGATAGGCATGCCGCCGTAACGCTGTGCGAGAGCGTAATAAACTATTGCGCGGGTGTAATAAGCCTCTCCGAGCAAGTGATTATAAAGCATCTCCGTAAAGTTGCTTTTGTAGTCGGGCGCAACCTCCAGAAGGTGGTTGGCGTCGCGCAGCAATTCAAACGCGCGCGTCCAATAAGCGCCGTTACGCGAACCGCCTTCGCTCGTCATGGCTTCGCCGCCGTCGCGGGCAAGCGACTGGCCGCTATTGGCGCCCGGAGTAACAAGCCAGTCATCGAAGAACTGACGATTGGGCGAATACTTGAAATCGTGGTACGGCATCTGGCTGTACATGCGCGAAAGGTAAATCATCGCTCCGTCAATCGAACCGAACAAGTCTTTGTCCTGAATAACATTCATTGGCGGTATGTCAAGGTCGTTGCACGACACGCTAAGACCGCCGAATACTATTAAACCGATAATATAATTTTTAATTTTCATTGCAGCAAGTTTTTAGAATTTAACGTTAAGTCCGAGTGAATAAGTCTTATTCAGAGGATACAGATATCCGTAGGTATCGGCCGGATGTTCAGGGTCAACATACCTTACTTTCGTGATAGTCAATACATTGTATGCATTCACAAAAATACGCACGTTCTTGATACCGGATATTTTAGGCAGGGTGTAGCCCAATTCCACCGTTTTGAGACGCAGATAAGAAGCGTCTTCCGTATTAAATGCGGAGTTGGTGTTGGGCAAAGTTCCGGTCATAGCGAAATGTCCCGGAATCCATTCTATTCTCGGATCGTAGGGATCGGCTTTCGGGTCGGCGGGATGCCAACGGTCGGTAAACTGCGCCATGGCGCTTGATTCGCCCGAACCCCATAGCGGTTCTCTCAGCTGTTCGCCGTAAACAAGCGAGCCGAGCGCCGAACCTTGCCAGAGCATGTCGAAGTCGAAACCTTTCCATTGCAGGTTGCCGTTCAAACTAAAGTTGAGCCACGGGGTCTGGTTGTAACGAATGGCGTGAGAGTCGTTGCCGTCGATTTGACCGTCGCCGTTCCAGTCTTCGTAATAATAATCGCCGATGATTGTGCCGCGACCGATGTAAACAGGCGAGTTCCATATTTCTTCCCATGAGGTGAACTGACCGCCCGCGCCGTAGCCTTTGTGAACGCCCTGCAAACGGTTGTTCTGGTTATTGTTCCAGTTGCTCCACGAACTGCCTATCAGACCGCGTTCCACGTAGAGAAGTTTCTGACGGGTTATGGAGCCCATGGCTTTCACCGAATAAATGAGATCTTCATATTTATAGCGGTGGCGGAGTTCGAGTTCGAGGCCGAAGTGACGGTCGCTGTTGATATTTTCCTGCGGCAAGGCGGCGCCTACTACGGTAGGCAGCGAGCCGGTGCGCGTGGCGAGCAACCCTTCGCGGTTTCGGTTGAAGTATTCCAATGTCAAGCCGAACAATCCGCCTTTGGTATCCATATCAACGCCGAAGTTGGTCGTCTTTGACGTGTACCATGTGATATACGGATTTGGAATACCTTTGTTGGTGGCGCTGGCGACGAAACTGCCGTCGAAAGTGTAACCGCCCGTAAACTCGCGCGTGTTGGTGCCGCTCGGATAGCTGTATCCGGTGATGAACTGGTAGCTCGAAGCCGAGTCGTCACCCATCACGCCGTAGGATGCGCGCAGTTTCAACTGGTCGATGAACGACAGCACCGAAATGTTCCTGAAGAACGGCTCTTCGGAGATGCGCCATCCTGCCATGATACCGGGGAAGAGACCCCAACGACGGTCGGAAGCGAACTTCGACGAACCGTCGTAACGGAAGTTGGCATCGACGATATACTTGTCGGCGAACGAATAGTGAACGCTGCCGAACAAAGCGTTGTTGGCGTTGATATAAAGGCCGTCCGAGCCGGAGTTCATGGTGGCCACCTGATTGGTGGTTATTCCCGCGAACAGGTAAGGCAACTGAAGGGCCAACTGGCGCTTAGCGCTGAAGTTGTCGCTGTCGTAACGGTTGGTCTCGTATCCGAGAAGAGCGGATACGTTATGAACGAGGTCGAAAGTATTGTCGTACCTCAGAGATACCTGAGTGAGCAAATGGCTCTTCATGTACGTTTCCCTCTGGATTTGGTTGGGCGACTGGCGCGTGTAAGTCTGGTAAGTGTTCGATGCCTCGTCGTAACGGTACTGGTTATATTCCTTCTGGTAAATTTTCGTGTCGGAAACATAATAGTCGTATCCGAAGAAAGCGTTGGCGACGAGACCTTTAACCCAAGGCACCTCATAAGTCAGACCTCCGGAAGTTTCAATCCATTTTTTGCCGTAATAGCGGGTTCCGGTAAGGTCGGCATCCATGAAGGATACGGGGTTGTCGCCCTCTATGAGACCGTGATAGAGCATCGTTTCGGCTTCGTCGGCATAAACGGGAATCAACGGATTCTGACGCCAGAAGCCGCGGATTATCCACCACGGATCCTGATACATGCGGTTCGTTTCGTCCATGACGAGGTTGACGCCGATGTCCACTTTCAGGTTGTCGGTGATTTTGCCGGTAATGTTGGTACGCAGATTGTACTTGTCGTAGTTGAGGTCTCCCGATTTGAAGAAACCGCCCTGGTAGAAATATCCGAGGCCTACGTAATAATTCACGCGGTCGTTGCCGCCGGTGGCATTGATGTTATGCTGCGTCTGGGGCGCATAAGGCGCAAAGACGTAATCGTACCAGTCGATGCTTTGCTTCTGACCGCTCAGGTATTCCTGATAGCGGCTGTCGTCGTAAACCAAGGAGCCGCCGGTGAGGTTGTGCATGCTCTTTTCGTTGCGAAGATCCATGTATCCTATGGCGTCGAGCGTCGCGGGCAGTCCTGACGGCACCTGTGCGGTAACGTAACCGGAATAGTTCAACTCTATCGTGCCGCTCTGACCTTTCTTAGTCGTAACGAGCACAACTCCGTTAGCGGCGCGTACACCGTAGATAGCGGCGGATGCGTCCTTCAATACCGACAGATTGTCGATGTCATTGGGGTCGAGACGCTGCAGCGCGTCCATGGCGCGCGGCACTCCGTCGATGATAATGAGCGGGGTACCCATGCCGCGGATGTCGAAGTTGTTGTTGAAATCACCGGGCTGGGCTGTTTTCTGAACGACGCGCACGCCGGCCACTTTACCGGTAAGCATGTTCTGAACGTTTTCGTTCTTGGTGGTAATCACCTCGTCGCCCTTCACTGCCGCAACGGCGCCCGTCAGAGTGGCTTTCTTCTGGGTGCCGTATCCTACGACAACGACCTCCGCAAGCGCCGCCACATCTTCCAATAGCGTGATGGAAAACGACGTCTGATTGCCTACCTTTACTTCCTGAGTTGCATATCCTACGTAGGATATCTGCAACACAGAATTTGCTCCGGCTACCGACAACGAAAACTTACCGTCGGCGTCGGTAATTATTCCGTTGGTGGTGCCCTTCTCGATTACGTTGGCGCCGATGACCGTTTCGCCGGCAGCGTCAACCACAGTACCTGTTACACGCTTTTGAGCTAATGTAACAAGCGTTCCCATAAATAAAACACACAGCAGGCATAACGTCTTCCGCCATGTATCTTCCTTAAATAGAAATCGTTTGTTTTGCATAAAAATTAAATTTAGAAATTAAAAAAAAGACAATATATTTAGGTAATATATAGACATAGCCGACGACCATCTTGTTCGGACGGCCGCATAATCAGGGAAATTCCTTATCGAAATAACTCCGGGAGTATGGTAAATTGAAAATTCGCGCGCACGCGATACATTTATTATGCTTCTCTCTCTCTTTCTCTCTCTCTCTCTCTCTGCAAAAATCAAGCCAAAATTCTTTGAAAAATGCGCAAAATTAGTCCTACCATCCCCTTGTGACATGGCATTTTGCTTCAAAGAATATATTTTTGTCTCTCGTGCCATAATATTATTATAACTTCATACGGCGGCAAAGATACGACATTATTTTTTATTACCAAATATTTTTACAAAAAATATCAAAAAAAATCGGGAAAGGTTGAAAATTTTGTCTTCTCCCCTCCCCGATTTCGGTTGTGTGTTGTTCAATTAGAATTAATATACTTCAAGTTCCGCTATCTGCACGCCGTTGTTTTCCATGCCTGTCTTTGTGATGGAAAGGCGCACAAAACGCGCTTTAACGGGTTGCGACAGCAGCCGGTCGGTCTCGGATTCTTCATTCGACTTCACTTCGTCAACCGATTTCCATGCGTCGCCCTGCTGCGATTTGATTTCGAGTTTGTAGTCTTGAGCGATGAAATTTCTCATATTACCCATACCCATGCCGCGTCCGCCGCCGCCGTGATAAACGAGCCAACCATGTATGGTCTCCTCTTTGCCGAGGTCAAATTCGAGATATTTTTCTGCGCCTTCCGAAGCGAAATCTATCCAACGAGTGTCGTAGTCATTGTCTATGATCGAAACAGCCCTGCCTCCGAACGCTCCTCCGAATCCGCCGCGACGCTGACCCTGGCCGCCGGGGCCTCCCTGGCCAAAGCCTTCGCCCGACATGCCGATAATGGTCTTACCCTTCAGAAGATTGTTGCGCAAAACAACGTTTACGGCAAGGTCTTCGGGTTTAAGCATGGGCGTCAGTACGTCGGAGACCGGCGTAATTGATTCGTTTGCGTTTTGAGCCAAAGTGGCGGCAAAGAGCAATATACGCGCGTTGTCGGTGAGTATCAGTTCTTTAGCAGTCTTAGGTATGTCTATCGAATAACTGAAAAGATAGGTATATTCGTAAGGCATATCCTTACGCTCGGTTGTCGAGTGCCGGTGCGTTCCTACGTATGCCACATTTGCAGGCTTAAGGAAACCTTCCGTATGACCGGTATGCCTCCATTGTCCTATAAATCCCGAATAATAAGGGATATACAGTTCCGTCGGTTTCCCGTCAATATAGAAAAGCGCCTTTTGATCCTTATAAGTCGAGGTGGCAAGCAGGTAGAGTTTGTTGTACGAGCCGTCCTGCGGAAGGATGATAGTATCGCCCTTGCACTTGATAGCGTTAGGAGAAACCGGGTCGCCGAGTTCATACGTTATGCCGTCGCAAACCAATGTGGAAGGCAACAATTCGGCAGCAAACGAATAACCCTTGCCGTCAACATTAGCGTCGGTACGGTAAGCGTTATAGGTAGCCGTTTTCAGATTGTAATCCAATTTGACCGGCAACGATTTCGGGGCGGCAAGGGTTGTAGCAGGCTGTTTAATCTTGACCCGGTAAGTGCGCATCGAGAAAGGAGTTATCTCTCCCGTCAGGCTGCGACCGTCGTATTTTGCTGTCCCTACAAGGTCTTCCACACTATTAACCTCCTTAGCCTCAGCGATTTCACCGGCAAAAGAGAGTTTGAACGTCTCAGTTTGCTTTCCTGTCGTTTCATACACGCGGACTATGTAAGCGTCGGCTTCTTCGGCTTTTTTCAACGCTTTAACAATAATAGCGTCGTTATCAACCGAGACAAAGGAGAATTGCTTTCCGAGGGCGCCGGCATGTTTAGCGGCTGTAAAGGCTTTGAACGGTTGGTTAAGCGCCTCTGCTTTCACGACAGTTCCGGAGCCGATAGCGCCACCCTGATGTCCTGTGATCGAATAGGTGAAAGAATGATATCCGAAGTCCTGCTTATCCTGATAAATATATCCGCGCTGGGTCTTAGGAGTATGGAGCAGGGTCAGCCTCAAAGTATGGTCATCGGGTTTATCCCATCCGTACTTCCCGTTGTTCAGCACCGAAACGCCGTAACTGCCGTCTTTGTCGGTCAGGTCTGCCCAATAATGAGCATACACTTCGTAAGCGTTTTCCACATTTGTTTTGCGCTGAACGCTGCCTATACCGAGGTCATAAGTGGCGGATTCGTTGGTTATGCTCAGCGGAAATTCGGCTTTCAGCAGCGCATTAGTGCTCTGCCAGTCAATCTCGTTGACAAAATCAATACGGTCGTCCTGTGCGCCTTCCGTCATCCTGATGTACTGTTTGAATACCGATTCGCCATAAACCTTTTCCACACACAATGCAGCGCGCAAGGGGCCGTTTTCGGCAACCGTGATACGCACATTGTCGGTGATGCTTCGCGGAGTTTGGTCAATAGTTTTTTTCAGTATTTCCCATGCAGGCCATTGGAATGACTCGTTTTCGGTGAAGAGAGCCAGACGGATGGTTTTGCCCTGAAGCACAAGCTCTTTGTCATAACGTTTGTCGATAAGGGAAGCGATATCGCCGTTATCGTCGAGCGTGAGCTTATAGATGCTGTTTTCAAGAGAGCTTCCTTCGGCTTTGAGCGACTTGGCGGCTTTTGATTTGCCCGCGCGGATGTCATACACGGAGAATGACACTGACGGCAGCTCTGCGGCGGCAATCAAAGTCGTTTTGCCGTCTTTATGAGCAAGCGTCTGCGTAGGAACGGAGCGCCCTTTATCGTCATAAACGATGAAATCTTTAGTCCCCTTAGGATTGTCAATCGTTATTTCCACAGTATTTTTGACCGTTGCGGAAACAGGATTTTCGATAACCAAAGGGGTGCCGCTTACCTGGGTATTGAGCGCACGCGCTACCGTACCGGCCGAAGTAGTCCATATCTGCCCGAACTGTTTCTGCGAGATAAGTTCGTCGTTCCATGAAAATTCATACGCCCGCGGGATGCTTGTTCCTGTCAGGTCGTCATGGAACTGATGCCAAATAAACCGCCTCCATGCTTCGGTAAAAGCATCCGTTGGGTAAGCCTGACCGCCCAACCAGTCAGCAACGACGGCTGTACGCTCGGCCGCATCGGCAAGCAGTTCGTTCTTACGGTTATACATTTTCATCGCCGCTTCCGAGGTATAGCATCCGGTGCCATGTACGTCCATCAGCAATTCGCCCGTATAAAGCGGCAGTTCGGGATGTTTGTCGAACGGCAGATAGTCTTTGTACAGCTGGTCGCTGGTCGCGCTAATGATTTCCAACGGCCCATCGCCCTTGATTCCCTTTTCCACTGCGCGAACGGACTCTATGGTCGGCGCACCGCCCGTGTCACCCGTTCCGTAATAATGATATACGGTATGGATAGGGCTTGCTTCGGCCATTTTGATGATGCTCTCATTATGGCTGAGGTCGGCATCAGGCCAGCGCGTTGTGTAATTGTGGGCGTCGGCGACGAGCATGATACGCGAACCGTCAATGCCTTGCCACAGTCCTATCTCAAAAGGTATCTTCTTGTCGCCGAAGAATGGCTTGGTACGCCATTGCAGTTTCTGCGTAGAAAATCCTATCAGTCCGGCGTGCGCGGCGACGGTCGGCAATGTCCAGCCGAAACCGAAACAGTCGGGCAGGAAAATGTCCGTCGAACGTGCGCCGAACTCTCTCTGAAAGAACTGTTGTCCATAGAGGATGTTACGGGTGAATGATTCGGGCGAAGGCATATTGGCGTCGGCCGCATCCCATGTGCTGCCGGTAACGTGCCAGCGACCCTGTTTCACATAATCTCGTACCTGTTCGAACTGGTCCGGATAATACTCTTTCATCCAGGCGTATTTAACTCCGCCCTCAAAATTGAAAATGTAATTAGGGTATTGCTTGAGCAGAAACAGGTTCTGATCAAGCGTTTTCGAGACATAATCTCGTATTGACGTCTGTACGTCCCAATTCCATTGTGAGTCGAAGTGCGCGTCAGAAACGGCATACACTTTCGGCTTGTCCTGAGCCTGTACGAAAAAAATGCACGGCGCCATAGCCAAAGTCAATAATAAATGTTTGATTTGCATGTTAATTGATATTTAAAATTTCCACTGCAAAGATACTATAAAAAATCAATTATAACCCGGATTTTTTTGCAAATTAGGATTTGCTTCCAAAGCATTTCCGGGAATAGCAAAAAGTCTGCGGGACGCATCCCTGTTGATCGTTCCTCCGCTACCGTCGGTATATCCTGCATTGGCGTCCCACCATCCTTCGATGGCAAATTCAAATTTCCCGAAGCGTATCAGGTCTTGCCTGCGTTTGCCTTCGAAATAAAATTCCCGTCCGCGTTCGGCCAACAGCTCGTCTAAGGTAAGATTTGCTGTCGTATAGCGGTCGTTATTGGCAACGGCTTCCGCGCTGTTCCAATATTCGGGCAGGAAAGCTCTTTTCTTGACGGCATTTATAAGATCGACGGCGTCCTGGGTAGCCGTACCGCCATTCTTACGCATCAGCGCTTCGGCCTTTGCGAAATAAATGTCGCTAAGGCGATACAGGATAAAGTGGTTATTGCCATAGTTGGCGTCGCCGTTCTCTCCTGTTTTGTATTTATTGAAGCGTGCGCCGGTGTTCTCCGCGCAATCCTGCCACATATAGCGGTAGTCGTTCTTAACGCTCCACGAATATTGGAACGAAGGATCTTGACCGTTGTACGCGCCTGCAAGATATACTTCATTATGCTTGACGCCGCCGACTTCATCGCCTTTATCATATTTGGTGATAACAGTGCTTTTTGTAGAAGAACCGTTAAGGGCTTCCTGAATTTTCAGTTTTGCATCTTCGCTCGGAAATTCGGGTGAATACCATTCGGTTATTGTGATGGTACGGTTGGCTATCGCATCGCTCGGAGAGCCTGAAACCGAAATAACGGCTTTAATAGGTTTATAGCAGAAGATTATCGGCAGACCGGTATATTCCTCGGAACCAAGCACATAGTCGTTACGTTTGCGGCCAATGTCTTTATAAGGTCCCTGGTAGTTGTAACCGCCGTATCCGTCGCCTATGCCATACATAAACCAGCTGTGCTTGCGCAGATCCTGGTCATGATAAGCGAAGTAAGCATTAGGAGTAGTTACGATACCATTGTTACCGTTGTTAAGGGTATTGAGTATATCGCGCTCGTTGTAAGAACCGAAGTCGGCGCGTCCGAGCCACATACCCTTGCTGTAGTTGTATGCAATCTGGAAAATCGCTTCCTTTGAAAGGTTCGCGTTGTCGTTACTGTAAGTAACGTCGATATCGGGATCCAACTCCATTTTGCCGTTCAGACCGCCTCCTTCGCCGTTGATCAGTTTGTCGCAGTATTTGATGCAGTCGTCCCAACGTTGCGTGCCTGTCCATACTTCGGCATTGAGGTAGAGTTCCACGTACATTGCGTATGCTCCTGCGCGCGTCATCCTGCCTGCAAGCGCGTTCTCAAGCGGGTACGCATTTTCGGCGTTCTCATTTAATTCCTGCTCAATGAATTTAAAGACTTCGGCTTCGGGTACCGTAGGCGGACTGAGCGGTTTGCCCACTTCCGTCACTACAGGTATATTGCCGTAGAGGTCCATAAGTTTGAGGTAATGCCATGCACGCAGTAATTTAAGCTCGCCGATATAAGCATTTTTATCGGCTTCCGTCAGCCCTGCGGCGGCGAAATCGACAACCTTGAAGTCCTCGAACGTACTGTTGGTGAATCCCATACCCCAGAACATCAACCTCCATGCACTCCATGTCGTATTGTCGGAGGTAGCGTCGGTCCATGAATGATAGTGCAAACGACCGTGGTCACCGCCGTCATAACCGTGACGACCTTTCTGAGGCCATATCAATTGGTCGGCCGCGAGTTCGGAAATACGCCAGTAGCCGACCTGTCCCGTAGGGCATGCCCAGGCATTAGCGTGAGTATAAGGCCTTTCCACGCCAGCCTGAATCTGAATGGCGTTCTTGTAAAAATTATCTGCCGTAAGCTGGTTGTAAGGTACTACGTCCAGGTCGGTGCAGCCTGTTAAGAAAGTAACAATTCCTATACAGATATATAAAATATTATACTTTTTCATATCTATTTATCTTTTTAAAAATTAAAAACCAAAATTAATACCAAACATAACCGTAGAAGTGGCAGGGAAGAAACTGCGGTTCTCCATACCTACGGTGAAGCCTGTATCCTGCACTTCAGGCGTAACGCCCGAATAGGAAGTGAAAGTAGCGAGATTTTGCGCCGAAACATAAACACGCAGACTGCGCACCCAATCATTGGGTTTGAACTTGAAGTTGTAGCCCAAGGTTATATTGTCTATCTTGACAAAATCGCCGTTTTCGAGGTAATAGTCGGAATACTGCGGAGCATCATGCAGCTCGGCATGTTTTGTAGTAGCCGACTTTAATACATTATTAGGCAGCCAGTTGAGGTTTCCGAAATACAACTCCTTGAGGTTAAGTATCTGATAATCGAATTTTCCCCTCAAGAATATTGTAAGGTCTAAACCTTTGTAACGCAGCGTGTTACCCAGCGACGCATAATATTTAGGAATACCGTTGCCTATATATGTAAGGTCTTCGGGTTTGACTTCGCTCAACGTGACTACTTCGTTGGCCTTGTTATAGAACAGCCATTGGCCGTTCTCATTGAAGCCGGCAAAGCGTTTTCCGTAGAACCCGCCAAGCGATTTGCCTTCTTCGGTGCGGATAGCATTGCCGAGTGCGCCGGGCGACGGCAGCGAACCCCATTCCTTATAAGTGGCCTTATAAATTTCGTCCGACAGCGATTCGAGGATATTCTTTTGATAGAAGAATGTCGCATTGATATCCCATCCGAAATCTCGTGTCTCTACAGGAGTGGCATTGATGCCGAGTTCTATACCTTTATTGCTGATCGTACCTACATTGGTATATACCGTCGATAAGACAAACGGCGGCAACTGGGCGTTGTACGAGTCAAGCAGGTTTTTAGTCCTGCGGGTGTAAAAGTCTATCGTTCCTTTGATACGGTCTTTTAAGATAGCATATTCGAGACCGATGTTCCATTCCTGTTTTTCTTCCCATTGCAAGTCGGTATTGGGATTACGCGCCGGTCCGTATGTCTGATACCAGGTGCCGCCTGCTACAGGATACTGGCCGCCGGTGCCGAGGGTTGTCATATAAAGATAGTTGCTGCTCGGAATATTTCCGGTTACGCCCACGCCGGCGCGCAGTTTCAAGTTGTTGATAAAATCAATTCCGTCCATGAAACTTTCTTTGCTGATGATCCAGCCGGCCGATACTGCGGGGAAATTACCCCAACGTTTATCGCGTCCGAAACGCGAAGATCCTTCATGACGCAAGGTCGCCGAGAGTTGGTATTTGCTGTTAAGCACATAGTTGATACGTCCGAAGAATGCGGCAAGTTTATCATCCGATTTGGAACTGCCCATCCCGAAATAACTGGTGCCTAAAGTCATACCCGTACCGTTACCTAAGTTGTTGTCTTTGAAAGCATCCGTCAGGAAGACTGAGTTATAGGCATTGAAACTTTCGTCCACATGATACTCATAACTGTGTCCTACTATGGCGTTAAAAGAATGTATTTCATTGAATGTACGGGCGTAGTCAACTGTGGATTCTATCGTACGCCTGATATCGCCCGACCATGATTTGGAGGCGTAACCGCCACCTTGGTAGCTGTCTTGGGACGTCTTGCTGTCGCGATAATAATACCCGCGCGTTATATTGTCATATTGCTGCCACGAGCCGCGTACGGCCACTTTCAATCCTTCAAGGACGGTAAGCGTTACTTTTCCCGTACCAAGCCAGGTTGTACGTGTGCTGTAGTTTTCCCTCGTCGAATAGCGTGCAAGCGGGTTATACGAGTTATACGCCCCGTCTTCGAGCCATTCGCCGTCTTCATCTTTGGCCGGCTCGGTAGGATTGCGCTGAGAGACCTGCTCCCATGCGCCGTTTTCGCCTACATTATTGCGGCTGCGCATATCCGTACTTACTGTCAATTGTACATTAAGCCTGTCGTTCAATCCCGTGTGATTGATGTTAAGCCTGCCGCCCCAGTTCGACTGGTCGGATTCTATTGCGATAGGGTTCACATCGCGAAAATATATGGAGGCGCGGTAATTGGTTTTACTGTTGCCTCCTGTCATAGACAGGTTATGATTCTGCGACATATTATTCTTGTCGGTCAATAAATCAGGCCAGTTTGTCGATTTGCCGAAGTCCACCATCAAGTTGGAGTTATAGCCGCCGGCCTGCATGTATGCACGGTATTCTTCTGCCGTCAGAATCTCCGGGCTGTTATAGACATAATCGTGGGATACGTATCCGGAATAGTCGAACGTGGTTCTCATTATATTACGTTGCGCTTTCTTTGTCGTGATGATTATCACGCCGTTTGAACCGCGGGTGCCGTAAATAGCCGCTGCCGAAGCGTCTTTTAAGACGTTAAACGATTCGATATCTTCCGGTCGGAGCAGGTCAAGCGAGCCTCCGGGCACATCGTCGATAACGACCAAAGGAGAGGTCGAACCGATCAGGGTGTTTATCCCTCGAATCTGTATGGAGGCTCCCGAACGCGGGTCGCCGCCGTCCACATTAGTGATTACGACGCCGGCAAGTTTACCCTTGGCAAGTTCCATCACGCTCGACGCTGCCGCCGTAGTGTTGAAATCTTTGTTGGTAAGCGTTGACACGGCGGCCGTAACCTCACTGCGCTTCTGAGTGCCGTAACCTACTACCACAACTTCTTCCAAAGCCTTGGTGTCTTCCATAAGAGTGATAATAAGCTCCGTCTTGTTGCCTACTGCAACTTCCTGGGTAGCGTACCCGATATAGGATACCAGCAACACGGAATTTGATCCGGCTACCGTCAACGAGAACTTACCTCCGGCATCGGTAATTACACCGTTGGTAGTACCTTTCTCAACAATATTGGCGCCCACAACCGTTTCGCCGATATCATCAACCACTGTGCCTGTTACGCGCTTTTGAGCAAACGCGACAAGCGTTCCCATAAACAAAACACACAGCAGGCATAACGCCTTACGCCATGTATCCTCCTTAAATAAAATTCTTTTCTTTTGCATAAAAATTAAATTTAGAAATTAAAAAAACAAAATAATATTGGTATGTGTATATATAGACATTGCCGACAACCGTCCTGACCGGACAGCTGCACAACAACGGGTATTCCATTCCGGTGCCGGGAAAATTTCGGAAATATTGTTTATTGAAAAGGGGTTTCCAATTCGCGCATACGTTCGCGCGTACGCGATACCATAATTTATATACGGTCTCTCTCTCTCTCTCTCTCTCTCTCTCTCTCTCTCTCTCTCTGCAAAAATCAGGCCAAAAGCGGCATTTTTCCTTGATAAATGCGCATAACTATCATTGCCATATCCCTGGAATACAGCACTTTGTGTTGCATGACATGTCTTTTTATCCCGATCCATAAATGTTGCTTTATCTCTTCATACGGGTGCAAAGATATGACATAATTTTAAACCACCAAATTTTTTTACAAAAAAAAAGTGAATTTATTTACAAATTCTACCGTGACAAGTAGCCTATTCGGGCTTGTCGGCCGGAAAACGCACACCGATCCGGCGGCGAATTTCATCCATTATTTCAATTGTTATCAATGAGTTATCGAGTGTATTTATTGCCGATTCCCTACGTCCGGATTGAATTATGTCGATAAATTCGGAGACTTCATAGTAATATTCGTGATTCGGAGTGTCGGGACGGATATTTTCGGTCGTCCCTTTTCTGTGAATCAGCTTGGTTTCGCTAATTATATTTATGCGGTCAAGGAAGATTGTTCCTTGCTCACCCTGAATTTCGGTCGGAAGCGCGGAATCGGCTATTTTTCCATATAAAACAGTGGCTATCAGGCCATTGTCGTACAAAAAATTGACGGCCGCCTGACCGTCCACGCCGCTCGAAAGGAGCAGGCCTGTGGCTTCGATCCTTTTCGGACGTCCGAAAAGCGCTACCATAGGATAGATCGTATAGACGCCGATATCCATTGTGGCGCCGTTGCTATATTCCGGCATGAAAGCGTTGAGAACAACGCCTTCCTTGAACTTGTCGTAACGCGATGAGTATTGGCAATAGCACGAAAAATACCTGCGCGGGACGCCTATTTCCGGCATCGCCGCAAGTACCGCACGGAAAGCGGGCGTCAGCGTAGGCTTCATCGCTTCCATCAGGACGACGTCGTTCTTACGCGCCGTTTCTATCATCTCACGAACCTCGCGGGCGTTCGACGCAAAGGCTTTTTCGCACAAAACGTGCTTTCCGTGCGACATGGCAACGATACTCTGCTGTGCGTGAAATGCGTTGGGCGAAGCGATATAAACGGCATCCACACAGGGGCTTGAGGCCATCTCGTCGAGCGAGGTAAAGGTGTGCGGAATACCGTATTTAAGTGCAAACTTCCGCGCCGTATCCTCCGAACGCGAACAAACAGCCGCCAACTCAAAGCGCTCGTCTTGAAGACCGCCTTCTATTACCCAGTCCGAAATAAAATTCGTCCCTACAATACCAAATCTGACTTTCTGCATCATACGATTATTTATACGTTATATTCTTGTAAAGCGTCCCACATAGCCCAGAAGTTTTCAGGCGGAACGTCCTCCTGGACGTTATGCACCGGGGCGAAAACGAACCCCCCGCCCGGAGCCATTAGGTCGATTATGCGGCATACCTCGTCACGCACCTGCTGCGGCGTACCGTGGTTGAGGGTCGATTGGGTATCAACGCCGCCTCCCCAGAATGTTATATCCTTGCCGAAATCACGCTTCAATCCTTTCAATTCCATATCCCTCGCCGTGAACTGTACGGGATTGAGAATCTCAACGCCGGCATCTATCAGGTCGGGGATTATCGGACGGATCGAGCCGCAGCAATGCAGGAAAATTTTCGCCGTCGGCAGGCGTTTCTTGACATGAGAGAACAGGGTCTTCATGCGCGGAATGACCGTCGCCCGCAGCACGTCGGGGTCGAGTATCGTACAGTCCTGAGCGCCGAGGTCGTCACACTCCGAGATGACCATGATTTTCCGCTCGTTACCCGTCTTAATCGCCCAGTCTATCACCGCATCCCAATAATTTATCTTATCTTCGAGGATAAGGTCGAGCAAGGCCTCAACGCCCGACAGATCAAGCATCGTATCGAGAAACCAACTCTCATAGCCACGGATACGCAGCGAGTTCTCGGTAAACCCGGCTGTATTACGGTCGGCGATAAGGCAATAGTCGCCTGCCGACAGGATTTGGCGGTTCATGCAAGCCTCCAGGTCATCGACATATTCTTTCCAATCGGGACGAACAATCTTGTCCAAATTCCCCGAAACGGTCTCGAAATCCTTCAACGGCGAGCCTGCGAGATTGAAATAAATATCTTTTCCCTTCTGAAAAGTCCACTTGCAGCCGTAATAATCGTAAACCGTGATGACGTCGCCCTCTACGCGCTTGTTTTTCTCATATTGGAAAATGCGCGTCGCACCGATTCTGCGCGTGTCGGACTTCAACTTGACCAAATTTTCCTCCGTAGGGATGATGATTTGCTGGATATGGTCAACTATTTCAGGATTATATTCTGTTGATAATCCCCTTAATTTCATCGCTTTTTGATAGGCGTTAATAGTGATAGCCGTGACGGTCGTGCCCGACAGGTCGTAAGGCACACAGTCGGCTTCCTCATGGTTCAATGATTTCAAAACTCTTTCTCTACTTGTCATATTTTTATATTTTTATCGGGTTGATTTTGGGTAATATCAGTTGAATTATTCCAAGCGCTATGAAATAGCCGAAAGCGGCGACGGTAAAGGGCAAGGCATATCCATCTACGCCGCGACCTTCGAGGGCCGAACCGATGAGGATAGGCGCGATAACGCCGCCAAGAGCGCCCGCGAAACCGCCAATGCCTGATATTGAGGCGGTTATCTTCTTAGGGAAGACATCGCCCATCAGGCTGAAAATATTCGCCGACCAGCCGCAATGTCCTCCGGCGGCGACGGCTATCAAAGCGACGGCAATCCACACATTGTCGGTTTGCGGCACAAACATCACCGGCAAGGCGCAGACAGCGCAGGCCAACATACTGAATTTGCGACCGCGATTAAGGTTTCCGCCTCTCAACAATCGCGACGACAGCCAGCCGAGCGCGATTCCCCCACCCCACGAAACCAAATAAATGGCGAAAAAAGGCAAACCTATTTCCTGCAAATTCAGGCCGAACTTGGCGTTCAGGTACTTGGCGCCCCAGAACAGGTAAAACCACCATATCGGGTCGGCGATAAATTTCCCGATACATATAGCCCAGGTCGAACGTATGCCGAGCAGTTTTAAATAGGATACTTTTTCGGCTGTCGATTCTTCCTTGTCGCTAAGTATATGCTCAAGTTCGGCGCGGTTTACTTTTTTGCTTTGCTCAGGCTTCGAGTAGAACCAGAGCCAGCAGATTATCCAGACGACGGCAATAGGAAAAGTCCATACGAACGCCGCCCGCCAGGTGCCGAATTGCCCGACAATCAAGGGTATAACCAACGGCGCCACCATTGTACCGACGTTTGCGCCGCCATTGAAAATGCCTACCGCCAATGCGCGCTCTTTCTTGGGGAACCACTCTGCGACGGTCTTAATGGCCACCGGAAAATTGCCCGACTGTCCTACCGACAGGGCGAAACGGCTGACTGCAAATCCTATCCATGACGACACCGTCGCATGAACCAATTGCGCTACGCTCCACAGCCCTACCGAAATGGCATAACCCTTCTTTGAACCTACACGGTCAACAAACCATCCCATCAGCAGGAAACAAATCGCATAGCCGACCATATACGACGATGTGACATAGCCGTATTGCTTCTCCGTCCAGCCGACAACATCGTTAAGGAAGGGCGCCATGATGCCCAGAGCCACGCGGTCGATATACAAAAGGGTTGTCCCGACGAACAGCAGGGCTAAAATAAACCACCTGATATGAGTTTTTTTCTCCGCCATAATTAACGTATAGCGTGGTCAATCGGAAAATCTTCGCCGTTCCATGCTTTTTTCTGTGTCCATGAAGCCGGAGGGTCGCTCCAGAACGGGTCGCTTGCGGGCAGTCCGAGCGGCAGCAAAGCCGCGGTGCACAGATACAGGCTTGCGGTGCAGATATACGATTCGCCGACGCCCGGCTGCGCTCCGCCGAAACCTATTCTGAGCCAGCCGTTGTCGTCGAATGTGTCGGGAGCCGTCATCTGCCTTTTCATCACGGCTGTGAGGGCGCAACGCACCTGCGCAGGCGTGACGCCCACAGGCAAACGATGTTGCAACGCCGCATGCGACAACACCTGGAACGCCCCCATACGATATGCTAACGAGCGTCCGATAGGCGGATAAGCGCCCTCAGGCGAGATAAGGCGCTCCTGAATCTCGGCATAGCGCGTCGCACGGGTCAATATCTGCTTATACCATTGCTCAGGGAGGCGTTTATTGGCCACAAGCGATTCGCCCATGTCAACCATCATCGGCTGTATCACAAAACTGTTATAGTAATCCCAATGGAAATCGGGGCCGTCGCCATAAATGCCGTCGCCCTTGTACCACTGCTCATGCTGTCGCATAGCATAATCGACCCTCATGCCATCCCACTGCTCGCCGTTTTTGAGCAGAAACACCTCAATTATCCCCGAGAAAAGCAGCCAGTTATTGAATCCCGGCGTTATCTCGCGCGTCATTTTAAGTGCGTCGATGACCATTTGCTGCGTCTCCTTCGACAGCCCGCCCCACAACACTTTCGGCGAGCGCAGCAAGGCCTGTGCAAAAAAAGCGGCGTCAACAACCGGCTGACCACCGTATTTGCCCGAAAAATTCATATAATCGGGCGATGAAGGGTCAACGGCATTCCGAATCCCCGCCAAGGCATAGTCCGTCAGCTCTTTTCGTTGCTCGCCCTCCTTGCCGACGCTCTCGCCGGATTCAAGCCAGGGCGCAATGCCCACAAGCACCCGTCCCATCGCTTCAAGATAGGCAAAGTGCTCGCGCCCAACGCCATCCGTATGTTGCTCTATGGGCATCTGTTTCTTCAATTCGCCTTTGCTCAACGCCAACAACACCGGACGTGCAATCTTGTATGTCATATCACACCAATACTGCCGGTCGCTAACCGGCTCTTCTTTAGCCTTTTTCTTCGACTGCGCAAACGTTTCGACCGTCGAAAACAAAAATAATGTCGCTAATAAATAGATAATCTTTTTCATTGTTTCTTATTTTATCTGTTAGTAAATAATTTCCACACCTCGCTTGCGGCGAGCAAAAACGCGCCTGAGCCGTATGATTCGGTATGTTCGGGCAGCACTTTATCCGGCTGGTCGCCGACACGTTGCACATATCCGAGCCGTCCCTGCTCGTTCACGCACGAGACGAGCATCTCCCAGGCTTTAACCACGCACGGCTTGTATTCATCCGCGGGCAGTATGCCGTTGTTGACACCCCAGGAGAGCGCGAAACAGTAAAAACCCGTACCACTCGTCTCCTTCCCGCCGTAATGCGTCGGGTCAAGCAGGCTCGACGACCAATACCCGTCTTTCAACTGAATATCCTTGAGTTTGGACGCCATTTCTTTGTAGAGGTTGAGATAGAACGGGTAATGCTCATAGTCGTCAGGCATTGCCCGCAACACTTTCGCAAGTCCGGCAAAAACCCAGCCGTTGCCTCTCGACCAAAACACCTTTTTGCCCTCAGGAGTACGTTGCTTGAAATAACGGTCGTCGCGGTAATAAAGATGCTCTTCGTTATCGTAGAGGTAGTTATGGGTTATAGTCCAAAGTTTGTGCATCTCGTCGAGATATTTCTTCTCGCCCGAAATCTCGGCATAAAGGGCGAATGTCGGGGGCGCCATGAACAGGGCGTCGCACCAGCTCCACCAGTTGTACCAATAGCGGTTACCCTCGAAAGTGACGTCGGGTTCCTTAGGGTCGCGCACGAAAGCCGCGTCGAGGCAATAGACCGTCTTGTCGATGATTCCGGGCACGCGCAAAATCCCGTACAACCCCATGTACATGTGCCCGATAGCGAAAGCATTAGCATCGTAAGGACGCGGACGCATCGCCCATTTCCATTCCTCGCCCATACGCATCATCGCTTCGAGATACTTGACCTGAGGATTGACTTTGTAGAAATCGAACAGCCCCGAATAATATGCGCCGTATTCCCATTCCCATAACTCCTTTCCCGTAGGGTTAGTCTGCTGATAATCAAAGACTTTATCGGCAATAGCCAAGATTGCTTCCGGCTGCAAGGACAAGGTCTGCGCAGTTGCTTTTGACTGTGCAATAGCGATTTCGGGAATCGCAAACGTCAATGCCAAGAACACAAAAATATTCTTCATACGCTTATCTATTAATTTACGCTCATTTGTACCGATATTACTTGTTTTAAAGCTCCGCTGACGGTCACTGAAGCTATCGTGTAGCCGTCGTTAGATTTCTCGCCTTGACCTACGAAGTCGTTGGCAGGGCGGGTTGTGAATGTTGCGCCTGCCGGCGACAGGATTTTCAGCTTGAATGTTTTGCCGTCCTTCGTCAGTTCGGCGATATTACCCTGACAGCTGACGGCGGCGGCGGTCACTGCCGACCAGCGCAGGCTTTGACCGGCCGACAGCAATTCTACGGAATCGGTCACAATCATGCGGTCGTCCGTCGGCATCGCAAAAGTGCGGTGAACAGACGCGGCCTGGTCGGTATAGACCGTCGTCATATCCATTGTCGCCGTCGGTTGCGGAGCGTCGGCGTCATAATGCAGCGCCTCGCCCGTGCCATAAGAATATTGTATCTTCCCGTCTATTGATAAAGTATTATGGCTCAGGCTGTTATTGCGGAAATATTTCCAACGCTGACCATCCGGGCGATAATCCCAGAAATTGGGAAGTCCGTAGCTCTCCGAGCCTAATTCGTCTATCCAACGTACTCCGTCGCTCTCTATCACGAATGTGCCCACATCCAACTGTTGATGCGCCATATCGGGGTCTCCTGTCTTAGCGATGAGATAGACGGAGTGAGGTGTTGAAGACGAGCCGTTGAAGACAAACAAATCGTTAATTCCCTCAAAAACAGCAAGTTTAGGACGCTCTACGCCCGCAAAGGCGGCATTGTCGTACCAAGGTATAGCCATGAAATAGTGCCATCGCGGCGATTTGTCCTGTTGGTTGTATGCGGCGATAAGCGAACGATAATAGGCCGCAACTTCGGGTTGGTTGAAGCGACGGCTGAAATAGAAATAAACGGGGTCTGCACTTGGCGAAACGCCGCTTGCATCGGCGAAACTGAATACCTTGCCCGTCGGACTTAGGCAACGGATAAAAGTCAAAGCCGCCTGCGACACGCCCTGCATATCGGCCAGTCCGAACGATTGTCCGAAATTATCTTCAAGAGCGCGAAGCAACTCAGCGAAATAGATGTTGGTATAATTCCAGTATGCCGGGCCTTCGTAGCACACGCCGTCCGGCGCGAAGTGTTCTATACAGTTTGGCACATATTTGACGGCGTTATTCACCACTTCGGCGCATATATCCGGATAATTTTCGGCTATGGCGAGAGCGCCGAGAACCATCCCCGCATTGCATACAACGTTCCAATTCGTGTTGCGCTTAGCCCATGAGCCGTCGTCGCCCGTCGCATACTCCCTGATAACGAGGTCGAGGGCTTTTGTCTTGATGGACGCTACTACCTTGCTCTTTGTCGCCGCCGAAAGGTCGTCGTAAAGCCAGTCGTAAGCAATAGCGACGGCGGTTGTCATTTCGGCGACATCGAGGTAATGATCCGGATGCCAGTCCGCAAAGTCGCATACGTTGTTCAATTCCGCCTCCGCCTTGTCGAGATAACGCTTGTCGCCGCCGAAACGATACGCCAATCCGAGTGTTATCATCCGGAAAACCTGCTCACGACTGACGCTAAGCAGATCCGTCTTATATTGTTGAGGTTCGGCGGTCAACAGCCTGTCGGCTTCCTTGAAAAGACTGCGGCGCAGGTTGTTAAGCATGGCGTCCGAATCGCCGAGTTGTTTCAATCGAGCCTCATCCTGTTCTACGAACAGCAGCCGCGGATGAGCTTTCAATTTCGTCTGCAGAACGACGACACTGTCTTTCCCCTCATGTGTACAGGCCGCCGCAAGAAACAGGCCGCCGCAAAATAATAATGTTTTTAATTTCATAAACTTTGAATTGTATAAATGTAAGTTCCTGATAATGAATTTTTAAGCGCAACAAGTGTGATGCGATAGACCGCTTCGCCCCAGACTTTTGGGCTGTCGGCGTCTATCGTAACGGTCTCAACTTTGGCTTCAAAGGCGGACTTGTCGTACGACATACTCACTTTTTCGCCGTCTATCCCGATGATTATTTTGCCCGGCGTCGATATATCCACCTGACCTGAAGTCAGGAAATTGATAAGGTTGGGCGCGACGGATTTAGTCAATGTGAAGCGGTCTTCGATACGAACTGTCTTGCCGACTTTATAGGAACGAAGCCATGTCTTCACACACGCTTCGGGCGGATAAGCGCCTGCAATATCGGTCGAAAAGGTCATCCGACGACTGTCGAAACTGCTGTTTTTAGCGCGGTATTGAGCGCCGTAGGGTTGCGCAACGCCGTTTATCATCGGCAGGTTGTGGTAGTTGCTTTGCATCGACCATATCGTGTATCGTTCGTTGCTGAAAGTCTTGCGCGTATATGCGCCGACGCCGGCATCAATAAAGATCGGTGTGCGGTTCAAAAAGAGCAGGAATGTCCCGACGTCGTTATGGTTATGGCTTTCGTTGTTGAAGCCGCCTTTAGCTCCGAGGAAGAAGCCCTGTGAACTGCTCATATAGCAAAACTCGGTCTGCGGGTACCATGTGAATGGCGGATTTTTAAATTCCGTCGGCAGTTGTTTCATCTCGTCCCAATGCGTGAGGTTCTCGAAAGTGCGGAACAGATCCCTCCCCGCATCCGGCGAGAGACGGCCTGCTATATGCCGTAGGTAACCGGCGTAGGAAGTCATCACCGTGCTGCCCACGTCTTTGCCGTAACGGTAAATAAGTTGTGCGTCGCCACCGCCTTTGGCCGAAGCGTCGGCGAAATTGACAACCCAGCCGTCGCCGATATATGAGCGAGCGATATATTCGCCCATATTCTTAATAAGCTGATTATTAAAGATATCCACCTTGCCGCCGGTCGCATCACACAGAATCCGCAGGTAACCGTAGAGTTTGCCGGCCGCATTACCCCAGTACGACGGTCCCTCCTCGCAGGCGCCGTCGTCGTGGTTGCTGTTGATGAACTTATCGACCGACCACATCGTTTTATAGACCGCCTTCGCCAGCCGTTCGGGGTCGTTCTCCATAAGAAGGAAGCATTGAAGCACGGCGCCGTTACACCACGGGTTCCAATTGTTTACCGACCCGCCGCTTTCCGCCGACAAGTTAGCCGCTATCCACCAGAAACGGTTTTCGGCAAGGTAAGGCGCAAGTATCCGCCGCTCAATCTCATAGCGCAGACGCTCGGCGATAAGCGGGTTTTCCTTGTCGAAGCGCTCGTGCAGGAAATAATGAATCCACGACAGAGCCGCGCCGATATCGCCCGAAACGAGTTCTATAACGTGGTCATCGACTTTCGGGAACGAGCCTCCGACGCGCTGAGCGCTCAGATGCGCACGGATAGCCCACGAAGTCATCTCGCAAAATGCGAACACTCCGTCAATAACAGGGTCGATGAAACGTCCCATACCCTCCGCCATCTCCGCGAGAAAAAGTGCGTAAAGCGCCTGAATATTACTCCCGTACGACGGCTCTACTTGCGAACTGCTACTGCTCCGGGCAAATTCCAGATGCTCGGTCGCCTTGACGACCTTCCACTCGTAATCGAGGTATTTTTCGCCCTCGCTGATAAAAAACGCGCGGTTCTCCCCCATCAGGGCGTCCCAACCGCTACGGTCGGCATAGTCGGGATAGCGAACCCACTTACGGGACGGTATCAATGCCGACTTTAACTGTTCCAAACTCGCCGCTTTCTGCAACAAATCACGTTCCGTATAGCCGTATGTCCACGAGGCAAACGTCATCAAAAGAACTAACGTCAGGATTACCTTTTTGTTCATAGTATAATATTTTAGTTAAAAAAGTGATTATAAGTGAACACAAAGATACAACTTTTTTTTCACCCGCAAAATTCTCAAGATTTTTTTTTACAAATCTAAACTCTAAAATCTAAAATCTAAACTCTAAAATAAAAATCCGACAATTTCACAACTGCCGGATTTTTCAGACTAAAAATGTATAATCGAATAAATCGAATTATTATGAATCATATAAATAGTTATTCATTGCGTAATTTATTATTGTATCGTACCTTCGGCTGTTGACGGATCTTCCCAGTCGTCAACAACTACTGTAAACGAGATACCGGTGTTAGCGCCGCCGCCACCGCTACCGCCGCCGGCAGTAAATTCGAGGCGCAGGTTGTACTGCTTGCCCATCTCGAACGCCAAACCCTTGTCTGATACCTTAAAACCGTTGAGGTCGGCGAAAGCTATCCTATCCTCGCTTTTCAGGTTGCTCAGTTGGTAGCCTATTAACAGATGGAAATCGGTTGCATCCGCAAAATTTGCCGGGTCGCCATTGGTGAGCTTTGTTATCTGAGGAAGCACAAGCATGGCCTGTTCTTCCGAGACAATCGAATGATAATCATCATTAACCGGTACTGCTACACCGCTCTCCGGAATCAACCAATGCATACTATCCGTCTGAGCGCCGGCCTGCCATAGCACCTTGTACTCAGTTGCTGAGCTGGGAGGGCTAAAATAATCATCATTGAGGTCTTCAACGTCGGAGCCGTAGCCAGTCCAAGTATTGGCATCGAGGTCGAGCGTCCCTCCGGTTGCAACATTTACCAAACACAACTTGGTGATAATCAGCGGTTCTGCCGTCTTGTTCTTAACAGACACAAGGATGCGGCTGAGAGCGTGTTTGAACGTAAGGGCTACCGTCGAGGTCAGGCTTGGCAGCGGGGTGTAGGCGACAAGCAAGTCTTTCTGCGCCACGCCTTTAGGGTCTGATCCCGGATCAGGCACTGTATATGCGATTACGTTGTCGGTAGCCACAATCGGATTGGGCACAGGTTGATCGGTAATTGTGTACTCCGATCCGCTAACATGTACGGCATTAATAGGCGAGAAGGCGGTAAAGCCGGCTGTCGTCGCCTCGGCAGGATAATAAACGGTCGGAGCATAGACAAAATTGCCGGTTAAAGCATCTCTTACTACCGATTTCCGGTCGAAAATCACCCTGGTGAGAGTACCTGCATCGTCAACCCAGCCGTTGACGACAAAGCCGTCAATATCGTCTCTTACGGTTGGCAGAGTGTAGGTTGAGGGCTTGCTGCCCTGGATCCTAAAACTAATGGCGTTACCCGTCGTAGTAGTGACAGGAATAGGCTCATTTTCACTTTGGCAGCTCGTTGCTGCAACGGCTGCGAGGAGCATTGCCCCTTTAAAAATCATTTTGTTCATAAGTCAAATAATTTAATAATTAAAAAAAACACTAAAATCAAATCTAAAATCTAAAATGATAACTCTAAAATCTAATTTCTTAAATCTAAAATCTTAAATCTTAAATGATAACTCTAAACTCTTAAATCTAATATCTAAACTCTAATATCTAAACTCTAAACTCTAATATCTAAACTCTAAACTCTAAACTCTCAATTCCTAACAATAACCTTAAGACTCTCGTTCTTGCACCGCACAAGATAAATCCCTTGTTCAAGACCTGTAAATTCTGCAAATCCTGCAATTCCGTCAATGTCTGAAGAAGTTCGCAAAAGTCGTCCGAGCACATTATACACCTCGACTTTTTCGCCTGCCGAAGCCCCGCGGACGGATATAACCCCCGGCGAGCTGCACCATGCAAAGAAGGAATCATTAGAAACCACCTCGTTACCCACCGGCGCCTGGCGGAACTCAAGCGTAAAGCGGTCTGCAATCTCGCCGCTGCGGGATGAGAAATAGTATATACCGCCGCCATTGAGTTTAAATTCTTTGTTGGCAAGGTGGTCAACGAGCCAGACGGCCAGAGTGTCGCAACCTCGGAACTCCGATACGCGAAGCATAAATTCATTCGCGTAGGACGCCCAGAAGACTATTGGGATCACGTCGCCGACTTTGATAACCGGTCGGCCGTCTATACACAATTCCCTTTCGATGGTCTGGCCTGTTGATAACAAGTCTTTTGCTTTGGTGTAGAGGCGTATCCGGTCGGCGCCGTCGGTCATTTTCTCGCTGTCGAAGTCGTCGAAGTCCTGTTTGGCGTTCTTGGTAGCGTAAATAACCATCTGGTCGGCGGCTGTAGTGTCAATTTTCGCAACATCAATGCGCACAAGGACGTCTATGACCGGCGGCGTGTAGTCGGTTGCTTCATTATCTTCTTCTTCGCCGGTTCCGATTGCGGGAACAGACTCCGCGCCCCGCAATGACGCATCACTCTCAGAACCCCGCAAATCCTCAACCTGGAAATCCTGAAAATCCTGTGATTCCGTAAATGATGAAGACCGCAAACGATTCCCGTAACCCGTAGCAAATACCGAAGCATAGTCGAAGATGAACGTACCGGATTTCACGTCATCCTGCATCCGTACCCAGAAGGATTGCATAGGCGGGACGAAGCCCAGTTCGGCGGATGTCGAGGCGTTTTCCCATCCCGGCGCCGCAGCCACAGTGCCGTTAGCATTGAAAGCCACGAACTCATAGCCCAAGTGGGGCGTATAGGCGCGGTACCACATCGTGGCATAAATCCCTGCCGCCTCTACTGTCGAGGCTTTGAACCGCCAGTAGGCGGGGAACGGATTGCCGACAAGGTTGAAGCCGTGCTTGGAGTCAGGCGTAGTGTTCGTCAGTTTCACTTTTACGTCGTCAAACTGCAACTCTCCATTGAACTGCACATTCAACAGCGTATCGCTCTGTATCACCATCCCCACGCCCGGGTCAAGCG
Organism: Tannerella sp.; assembly: GCA_031271805.1. Taxonomy (GTDB): domain Bacteria; phylum Bacteroidota; class Bacteroidia; order Bacteroidales; family Tannerellaceae; genus Tannerella. Next base: position 1,074 of record JAISUX010000062.1, on the reverse strand, counting down.
TTTTGGATATATCTATCCACAGGTGCTTCGCTTCCGTATAGTATTGGGCAACCGTGAGCTTCCCGCCCGGCGTTCCCAAAGGCGAGAGCGAAGCACTGAAGTTCCAGTTTATCACCGGCGACGAGAGATACCAGTTGCGCCCCGCCGCAAGCGTGTCGATATAAGTACAGTACGACTTCTGATTGCTTTTGAACGTACCTAAGTTCACAAACGACGCCCCCGAATGTAGTTGCAAGCCTGTATAAACTTTCAGTTCCGTACCCGGCGCTATGGTGAACGACTTGCCCGCCGCCACTTGCAGCGTCCCAATACCGACCAAAGGGCTGTCCATGTAGCAGTCATCTTCGATAGAGACGAGTAAATCATTATCGGTTGCCGGTAGCACCGTCGTCTGTGCATAGCCGTCCCAGCACCAGCCATCGGTATAGTGTCCGGCATGGATAAACCGCCATGGATATATCTTTCCGAGCACAATAGCAGTATCCGGCGCCGAGTAATTTGCCGCCGCCGCTCCGGAAAGCGTAATGGGATTGTAGATCGTCACCACAATATTGGAATCAACCAAGGACGTGGCAAACATAGCAGAATCAGCATTTACCGTTACGTCTTCGCCAAGAATCTTATTATCGGGACTAAACGTAACCGTAGCCTTACGGTCGCCCGCCTGATATGGCTTGGGAGTAACCGACCATGTGCCCTCCAACTTGCGCGGCAGTATGGCGAACGAATCCGTAGGCGTGCCCGTAAACCGCCCCGAAGCGCCCGTATTGATATGTATATACGCCCAGCCGGCCGCCGTATTGTTAGAGAAAACACAACTGTAATCCGTGCCCGCCGTCATGACCGAATCCCCGCAATAGACTATAAGATCTTCAGCGTCAGGCTCTTGAGCAGCGCCGTTATAGATAAATACGGAATCCACCACAGCACGGATAGTATCCCACTGCGCCACAGCCGTCAGGTTGCCGTAAGCCCCTTTGACGATAGCCTTGCCGAGCCACGAAGGAACATCCGGCTCGTCGCTTGTAAACAGCCAGCCGCCGAAGCCGTAATTAGTCAATATCGGCGAGTTAT
>JAISUX010000025.1 GCA_031271805.1 Tannerella sp. | reverse complement strand
CGCATACCTCACCCCCGTCATTGCGAGGTCAATGTGTTTTCATCATTGCGGTAAACATCCGGTATTTCGTCATTGCGAGGCACGAAGCAATCTATTTTTGATTTAGGCTATGGCGATTGCTTCACTCCGTTCGCAATGACGGGTGTGGGGACATTCGCTTCTTCTTTTTCGCTTGCGGAAAAAATTATGAGGATATTTTTTGTTACATATTGGATTTTTGTCATGAAATATTTGTATTTTTGGAAAATGAACCGTATTTTTGCGGTGTCAAATTAAATGACTATAAGAATATGACAACATACGAGAAAGTAACATATTGGATAGCTTTGTCGGACGAGGATTTGAAGGTGAGCGGCACAATGCTTGACAACAAGCATTATCTGTACGTTGGCTTTATGTGTCATCAGTGTGTTGAGAAAATTTTCAAGGCCTGTTTTCAAAAACTGATGTCAAAAGACCCGCCATATATGCATGATTTGCAATTATTGGCAAAACAATCCGGTTTCTGGGACGCTTTATCAGAAGAACAACAACAGTTTGTGAGGACATTGGGACCCTTGAACATCAAAACGCGCTACCCTGATTACAAGAGAACTCTTGCACGGGAACTGACGGATGCAGTATGTGCTGATATTCTGAGACAAACGAAAGAATTAACACAATGGACAAAAGAAAATATATTATCGCCAAAGTAAGGGACTACAAGAAATTAGTTAAGGCTTCGTTTCCGGTGAAAATTGAGCAATATTGGTTGTTCGGTTCTTACGCAAAAAATTGTGCCCATAAAGACAGTGATATTGACGTGGCATTAGTTGTCGAACACCTTGACGACGATTATAGTATTCTTCATACCGAACCGATTTTGTGGAAACTTAAAGAGCAGGTCGATTCGCGTATAGAGCCTCATGTTATTGCTCGCGATTCCGACTATGCAGGATTTCTCGACGAAATCAGGCGCACAGGCATTAGGATTTAAATACGTCAGAAGATATGGAACAATATAAAAAGAGCATAACGGAATACAACGACGTCAAGAACTGCATGGCCTATGCCAAGAAGGAAGGCATGCAGATAGGATGGTCGTAAGCCTATTACAGGAAGCGCCCTCTCACGTCATTGCGAGGCACGAAGCAATCTCAAGGCTTCGAGTTATGCGATTATGTGCGTTTGAATTTGGTTGTTATCCAGTTGATTATAGCAGGAGGGAGGCATAAATATACCGCAACAAGGCTTACAAGCCAGAAAGCGAGTATCAACAGGACATTTTCCGTGCAATAGAAGACAAAACCGCTACCGGTTACTATCGCTGCCGACACGATGAATACCTTCGACGAGACGCTTATTTTGGTCTTTCCGCGAGCCAACCCGAAGTTGAAAGCGAACAGCAGGAAATAGGATATCCCGTAAGATATAGCCGCCCCCGTCAGTCCTATATGCTTTATTAGCAAATAATTAATCACAATACTTATAACGACGGTGAAAACCGAGGCATAGAACAGCTTGATGGTGTTCTTTTGCGCCTGGAATATTGCCGACATGAACGATTGCAGCGCGTATCCGATATTCGCAACACACAGTATGTACAGGTATATCACGCTGCTGCCGTATTCGGCGCCGACGAGGTGGACGTAAAATATCTTCAGCAACAATGAAATCGTGACTACGATGCCCGACAGTATGAGAAGGTATGAATTGAAGACCGAAGAATAATATTTGTCACGGTCTTCGGCCTCAAATTGCAGCACTGACATCTCCTGCCACGCCTGAAAGATGACTATCGACAGCAGTTCGATTATCTGGGCGAATTTAAACACGGTAGCGTATATGCCGTTAGCGTGCTGTCCAAGCAGGTGCTGTATGATGAAGCGATTGGAATTGCCGATGAGCCAAAGCAGCGATGCGGTCAATATCAGTGGCGTGCAGAATTTGAGCAGCGCACTTGTTATATCTTTGCTCCCTTCGGCAGGAGTCGTCGCGTAACGAATTATCAATGAGAGCTTTGTCTCTATTATTAGAATAACAACTACGCGCGCTGCGATGTTGGCGAGAAACACGCCTTCAATGTCCATTCTAAGAATGATTATGAAAATCAGGCTGAAAACAAGTATCAGGAAGGCGGTCAGCACTCCGCATAAAACGAAGAATTTAGTATGCCCTAATCCTCTCACTATTTGGATTTGCACTTCGTAGAACGCCCAACTGATCAGAAAAGCGAAAATATAGTACCCACAACGAACGTCAATGAAAAACTGCAAGAGAGCGAACAAAATAGACGCGATAACTATCATTCTGATAATCAGTAAATAAGCTGCGGATATCACGGCTTTATGTTTCCTGTCGTCCTTATTGTCGATAAGGAAACGGAACACTCCGTCGCGCAATTGCAGGTTGATAAAGGGTAAAAGGAACAGTATAGCGTTGACAGACAGGTCGTAATAACCCAAATCGTCGGGACGTATGAAGAATGTATAGACAGGGAAGATGGCAAATGTTATGATTTTTGCGCCTAAATTTCCTATCCCATAAATAAATATGTCCTTAACCAACTTTTTGTTACGACCTTCTTCCATTTTTAACTTTTCGGGTAAAATTGATAATTCAAAAACAATAACGAATGTGAACGTCCGTTTATTATGTTGAAAAGATAAATAGACATGAAATATAAAGTAATAGTACTTTTTGACAGGCTTGTACCGGGGCATTTTTTATACGAGGGTTTGAAAAGGCGACATACGAAAACCCTGTTCATCGACAACGAAAAGGATGATGCCTCGATGTGCAGTTGGTTGAAAGGAGCGTTTCGGGCTGTCAGACATTCCCGTAATAGCGACGTGATTGTTTGCTGGTCTGATATTCAGGCGGTTCTATGTTGGTGGATATCGCTGCTGCTTTTCCGCCGCTGTCGTATAATCGCAATAAATATTTTGCTTAAGGACAAAAATAGTTTTAAAAACCGCTGTGTATCAATCATGTACAAATACGCCCTACGTAGCGGGCGGACGGAGGCGACGGTTTCGTCGGAATCGTTTGCACAAATGCTCAACAGGAAGTTGAAGATCGACAAGTCATATACGATAATGAAGGACGTTTACAAGTACGCCGAGATAGAGAGTCCGTTTGCCGACAAAGGGCGCAAGGTCTTCGTCGGCGGCTCCAACGGGCGCGATTGGGAAGCGGCATTCCGGGTGGCTGCCACAATGCCCGACGTCGAGTTTTCGTTCGTACATACGGGCAGCGCCCGTTATTCACCGGATGCAGTCAGCCCGAATATAAGGCTCTATAACAACATCCCAGTCGAAGAATTTATCGACATTCAGCGGCGGTGTTCTATAACTTACCTGCCTTTGCTAACCGAGGCTCCGGCCGGATTGATAGTGATGTACCAGGCGGCGGCGCTGAACCAGTTGGTAATAATGAGCGACACCATCACTACTCGCGAATATATCACTGAGGAAAGAGGATGCTTAGTGCCGATGTATGATTCCGACAAGGCGGTCGAACGAATCCGTTATTATCTTGAAAATATTAATGAACGAGAGTTGAAAAGCCGCACATTAAAGGCATATCTGCGCGAAAATTGCTCCGAAAGCGCTTATGTCGATACGATTAATAGGTTGATATTCAAATTATTAGATATTAATGAGTCTGATTTACAATAATTGACGGATTATGCCGTTTTATTGTCATACTAATTTTTTATTGTATCTTTGCACCCGTTTTACCAAAAAAAATTATGAAGAATATTTATTTATTATTGATAAGTTTGATAGTCCTGCTCGCTTCGTGCTCGACGCCTAAAAACATAAGTTATTTTCAGGGGATTGAGAGCCTGACGGCAGAGCAGCGCGAGGCTATGAATCAGAAATATGTTCCTCGGATTTGCATTGACGACGCTCTGATCATCTATGTAACCTCGCCCGACAAGGAATCGGTTTCGCCGTTTTCGCCGCCGCCATACGGCTATTACGCCCCTATGGAAGCGGAGATAGGCATTTCGGCTACGACACAAAACCTCTACACCTACCTTGTCGATGAAGAAGGATACATCACCTTCCCTGTTCTGGGGCGGATACATGTTGCTGGGCTTACCATCAACGAATCCATCCGCATGTTGCAGGATATGATACGTGTATCGGCGCCGGCGGCTGTTGTAAGCGTCCAGATAGCCAATTTCAAGGTGGGGATTCTGGGTGAGGTCAAACTCCCGAACATCTATACGATAAAGACGCCAAGGCTGTCTATTCTCGACCTGATAGCATTGGGAGGCGACATGACTATCACGGGCGACCGCAAGAATGTCTGGCTCGTGCGCGACAACAACGGCGCAAAGGAACATATCCATTTAGACCTTACCGACCCGGCTATCTTCGCCTCGCCTTATTATTATCTGCAGCAGAACGACATGGTATATGTGATGCCCAACAAGGCGCAGAAGCGCTCGTCGGAGTACAGCAATGTTGATAATGTCAGGGCGACGTTGCTGTCAATCATCGTATCGTCGGTATCAATGATTGTGTCTGCGATATTAACTATCAGAGGTCAAAACTTGTAAAATTCGGAAAATATGGAAAACAAAGATAAAGAATCATTAGACCTGAAGGGTATCACAGTGAAGTATTTGCGCAGCTGGAAGCTGTTCGCGGCAGTATTCGTTTTTTCGTTCATCCCGGCCATACTGTATCTGGCGCTCTATCCCCGCACGTACGAGATAAAGGCTGCGATACAGTTGCGCGAGGACAAGGAATCGGGGATGAGCGGAGGCATCGGCGAGGCGGCCGGGCTTATGAAATCGTTCGGCATCGGCGGCTTAGGCGGCGGAAGCATCAATATTGACGACGAGATGTCGATCCTGACCTCGAATCGCCTCATGCGTTCGATGATACTTGACTTGGGCATTAATATACAGTATTCCAAGCCATTCTCGTTTTATTACATGTATAAAGAGGCGCCGCTGAAACTTACGGCCGACCCGGAAACTTTAGCCAACCTTGACGACGAATACCGGTTCAACGTTTCGGTTGCACAGGGAAATATCAAGGTGAAAGCGAAAAGTCTGCTCGGCAAATTAAGCGAGACATTCACATATACATCGCTGCCGGCGTTCATTAAAATCGATGGACATGAATTTAGGCTCGATTTCGATAACGACGGAGCTTCGAAAACGCCTTTTAAGCTGCAGATTCGTTGCACTCCTGCAAGCTGGTTCGCCGAAACACTCGCCGATAAGATTGAGGTAGAGGAAGTTTCGAGTTCGTCGAATGTAATAGAGATTGTTTCAAGCGACCACTCCCGAGACCGCGGGAAGGATGTGCTGAATACGCTTGTGAAGAAATTGAACGAGGATTTCGACGAGTATGAGAGTATTGAGGATCGGAAGACGCTCGACTTTGTTGACGAGCGCATTTCGAGGGTGACGACAGATCTTGCCAAGGTAGAACTCGACATTGAGGCTTTCAAGGCTAAGAATGAAATGACTGATATAGAGGCAGATATGAAGATGTATAGCGGGATGATGCAGGAATTGCAAAATTCCATCATCGAAATCGAATCCCAGACTCGACTTATCAATTCGCTCGATGAATATGTCCGGAAGCCGGAAAACAAGTACAGTGTCGTACCCACCTTATTGACGTCGGCAGGCGGCGAAAAAGGCGGTGCGATAGGGACATATAACGAAGCCCTGATGAAACGTGAAAAGATTCTATCCAACTCCAACGAGCAGAACCCCCTGTACAAAACGCTTACTATTCAGGTGGATAAACTTCGCGAAGGCGTCTTTACGACTATCGAAAACACCCGTAAAGGATATGATGCGACTTTGAAAGACCTCAAGCAAAAGGAGCGCCAATTGATGTCGAAATTCCGTTCCGTGCCGAAAGAGGAGCGCGAGTATGTCATTTTTCGCCGCGACCAGGAAATATATCAAGGTCTGTATCTGCTTTTGTTGCAGAAACGCGAAGAAACGGTACTGGCGCTAAACCGTAACGCCGAGCACGCGCGTTTAGTTGAGCCGGCATACGTGGCCAAGAAGCCGCTCGGTCCCCGTAAACTGTACGCAGCGATAGGGATGTTGGTGTTGACACTCGTCGTACCGGTCGCTTACCTGCTTATCAGGGATATGATTGCTGCTATTCGGGAGGAAATGAAGAAGAAAGATTAGGCCTTCACGGACGGTCGGCAAATGCGATACACCTCCGCAACATTTTTAGCGATATCGTCCCAATCGTAGGGCTTCAGGTCATAATAAGGATGGATGTGTTCTTTTAGCTTGATTTTCAGTATGTTCACAAGAGTTTCTACTATATTTTCGTCGAGATGGAAATAGCACGAAGGTTCAAGGCCGACTTCTTTGTTGGCCGGAATGTCGCTTATCAGGACAGGCAAGTCGTAGCTCATCGCTTCGAGTAGCGAGAGGGGCAGCCCTTCATGCGACGACGGCAGTACGAACAATGCGGCGTGCGACAGCAAAGTCTGTAATTTCTTCCCCTTTATGAAACCTGTAAGCACTACGCCGTTCTTTTTTGCCAATGTTTTCAGCTGTCTCGAATACTCATCTTCAATATCGGCATCCCCGGCGATAACAAGTTTATACTCAGACTGTTGAATCGCGGAATATGCCTCTACAAGCGCATGGAAATTCTTTTCGCGAACGAATCGCCCCATTGCCAAAATGTATTTCCTCGGCTCTACGCCAAGTTCGTCCAAATATTGCGTATCATCGACGAATACGGGCTTCGGTATTCCGTTGTGAATAAGGTGAGCGTCATTGCGATTGTATTTCCGTTTTATTATATCATTGGCGACGTTCGAGATAACGATGATTTGGTTAGCAAAAAGGCAGCCCATACGTTCACCCAGCCGGATGATGAATTTCGCCGTTTTTCCCCATTTTTCCCTGTCGTAATCTGGTCCATGGTGAGTAAAAACCACTTTCATGCCCAGCAACCGGGCGAAAGGGGTTAAAAGAGCCGGCCCGACGGCGTGAATATGCACAATATCGGCGTGGATAGTCCACTTGGCCGCCCATATAGCCCTGAAAGTGTGCACGATAGCCTCGAAAGATTTTTTTTTCAAGTTAGGGATATCATATATTTTGACCCCTTTGTATTCGGTCAGCGAATCCCGTGCATAGCTTTTACGGCGCACCACAGTGACGTCGAATCCCATAGCCGCTATACGTGGATACAACTCCTCGCAATGTGTTTCTATGCCACCCTGGATATTCGGTATGCCCCGTGTACCTGTTACGACAATTCTCATTTTTTCCGTCCCGATACTTTGTATTCTCCCTTAAACAGACATGCCGGTTTCCCCCGGATGCTTCGCCATTTGTTCGCGAGCACCCATCCGAGTGAATGTCCGATATATTTCTTCGTCACCGGCGCTGCAGTGCCTATCATCCAGCAGTTTTTCGGGCAATTGCTCACCTTCTCGCGCACCCTCGCCGCCTGTTCGCTCGTCCAAATAGCGTCGAAATCCGGCGTCTCGCGTATATTTCCCATGCTCTCCATCCAGTATTTCTCCTCAAGGCCGTTGCAGGGATACACCTCGCCGTAAGGATCCACGAAGAAGTTTATCGACCCCGCTTCGCACGGCAACATACGCTTGCGGCCTTCTATATAGTTGATAAGCCCCATATTGAAGAAAGCGCGGAACCACGACTTTGGGTGCGTTTCTTTGAGTTGCAGGTTGACGAGTTTCTCGAAGTCGCCGCAAACAACATCCTTGTTAGTGATAACATTATCATACTTGTGGAAATAATAGGAATTATGAAAAGCGGCGGTAGCGAACTCCAATCCAAGGGAACGGCTCAACCGATACAAAGACAGCATGTCGGCCGAGTTGTTGTTCGATACCGTAATGCCGAAGCCGATATCCTTCAGCCCCATCTCCTTTAGTGTCAGCAGTGTCCGCAAGCCCTTGTCAAAGCTACCGTTCTGTCCCCGTAGTTCGTCGTTCTTACCCGACAAGCCTTCAATGCTGATGCGAATCCCTATGTTCGGGAACTTGCGGGCTATCTCGAGCACCCTGTCCTCGAACCACCCCGATGTGGAAATCACAACGCGAGGCGCTTTCGTCATACACACCCGCACTACCTCTTCAAGGTCTTCACGAATGAACGGCTCGCCGCCCGTCAGGTTAATAAATTTGACCGAAGGAAGCCGTTTGATTTCCTCAGGCGTTATCTCTTTCGAGCGTATGGTAGGATTAGCCCATATATTGCACATAACGCACCGCATCGGGCAGCGATAAGTCAATATGATGCACATATCCGTCGGTTTGCAAGGTTTAATGGTCATGATAAATATTCATAAGTTTACTATAAAACGGTTCCGCGCCGAATTTATTTTGTGCATCAAGGGCGATTTTTTCAAAAATATCCAAACTTGTGAAATATCCGAGACATTCTTCTATCTTCAAACGCAGCTCATCGACGCTGCCGGGAGTGAAAAGGAAGCCGTTTTCACCCTCGTCGATCAGCTCCGGTATGCCGCCTATTCGCGCTCCGAGCACAGGCGTGCCCGCGCATAAGGCTTCGATGACGCTAAACGGATTATTCTCGTACCATACCGACGGAATGACTAACAAGCGGGCTTTACGCACTATAGGATACAGCTCCGAAGGCCGTATCTGGCCGGCAAATTCTATCTGCTCACAGCGGTATCGCGCACGGTATTCGTCTAACAGAGGCCCACCGCCGATGATCTTGAGCCTGTACGGCAATCGTGAGGCCGCTTCGAGTAGCGTATCGACGCCTTTCTCGATCGTCAACCTCCCGACATAGCAATAGTAATCTTCTTTTTCAACTGCCGGCGCCATCTCGTCCGGCCGGAAATTGTGCAGCACCTCTATCTTCTCCCCAGGATATCCGCCCTCCATCATCTTAGCCTTAAGGAAATGGCTCGGACTGATGAATGTATCGGTTATTTTCGACAGCCTGTCTTTGTTCCAACGGAGAGCCTCCATCCAAGCCAAGAAACTCGCTATACGGCTGTTTTTCATACATTTATGAGCAAAAACCCTCGACTTATCCCTGAAACATTCTTCGCAGACACGACCGTCGCGAATACAGATATAAATGGGGCATATCAATTTGTAGTCGTGAAGCGTCCAGACGACTCTAACGCCCCGTTTATGGGCTATCTGAGCTACCAATGGCGAAATATAGGAATGAATATTGTGCAGATGTACGACATCTGGTTTGAAATCCGACAGCAAAGCGTTAAACTTGCGCGATACCTCGGTAGAATAGAAAATCCTCATCGCCGCCGACGCTTTTCCCTTAAACCCCGTGAACGAGAACTCCACATCCTCCGGAAAATATCCTTCCCACGGCGAGTATTCGTTCTGCGGACGCTTGGTGGTAAATACCGCCACTTCATGCCCCTTGGATTCCAGCAATCTCTGGGTGCTGAAGACCGCCGTACAGTCTCCACCCCTGTTATAATAGAATTTATTTACCAATACTACTTTCATTCTTTTGCTCTTACGAAGTGCAAAAATAAGAAAAAACTCCCATTATCTTATTCAAAATCCGAAAAAAAGCGTACCTTTGCCGATTATTTATAGAAATAACTCGAATATGAGAATAGCAATCGTAGGAACAGGTTACGTCGGGTTGGTCACGGGCACGTGTTTTGCCGAGATGGGCACCGAGGTCTTTTGCATCGACATCGACCGTAACAAAATAGATAAACTCAAGAAGGGTATTATCCCTATTTACGAACCCGGACTGGAAGAGCTTGTGCATAAGAATTACAAGAACGGCAGGCTGCATTTCGGAACTGACCTTGCCGAAGCGCTCGACAATATAGATGTTCTTTTCAGCGCAGTCGGCACGCCTCCGGACGAGGACGGAAGCGCCGACCTGAAGTATGTGCTCGATGTGGCGAGGACAATTGGGCGTAACATGAAGAAATACGTCCTTGTTGTGACTAAGAGCACCGTTCCTGTCGGTACGGCTAAGAAAATCAAGCAGGCTATTATCGACGAGCAGGCTGCCCGTGGAGTGTCTATTGAGTTCGATATCGCTTCAAATCCGGAATTTCTAAAGGAAGGGGCTGCTGTCAAAGATTTCATGAATCCCGACCGCGTAGTCGTGGGCGTCGAGACCGAGCGTGCGCAGAAACTGATGATGCGGCTCTACCGTCCGTTCCTGCTTAATAACTTCCCTGTGATATTCATGGATGTGCCGTCGGCCGAGATGACCAAATATGCCGCGAACGCAATGCTTGCCACACGCATCAGTTTTATGAACGAGGTCGCCAATCTTTGTGAGATTGTCGGCGCCGACGTTAGCATGGTGCGCAAGGGCATAGGTTCCGATAACCGCATCGGACGCAGTTTTCTCTATGCCGGCTGCGGCTATGGCGGCTCATGCTTCCCCAAGGACGTGAAAGCGCTGATAAAAACAGCTTCCGAGCATGGACACGACATGCGCATCCTGCAAGCCGTCGAGGATGTCAACGAGCAACAGAAACACATTCTTTTCCGAAAACTCAGCGATTACTATAATGGCGAATTGCAGGGCAAGCGCATTGCTATCTGGGGCTTGGCTTTCAAGCCGGAAACCGACGATATGCGTGAAGCGCCGTCATTAGTCATCATCGACGACCTTCTTGCTGCCGGCTGCTCTGTCACCGCATACGATCCCGTAGCCATAGACGAGGCCCGGCGCCGCCTCGGCGACCGCATCGAATACGCCGACGACATCTATGATACCACCGCCGATGCCGATGCCTTACTCCTCGTGACCGAATGGAAAGAATTTCGCCTGCCGAAATGGACGACAGTCAAAGAACAGATGCGCGTTCCCCTGATAATCGACGGCCGTAATATCTACGATCCGGCAGAACTCGCAGATTTAGGCTTCGAGTACCGATGCATCGGAGGCTTCGATAAGCTGCGCTATTCCGGTCATTGAGCCTGCCGGATTGGCCGCTCACGACGTTTTTTTTGTCCTATTTTTTATTTTCTCAAAAAGTTTCTTGGTTACAGAAATTTTATCTACCTTTGTATTCTAAAACCGACAAAAATGGAGCAGAAAGAACAAGCAGGTCTCGACTTCGAGATAGACATATTGACCCATTCCATAGTGAATGTGCAGACGGGCGAGAGCCTGCCGACTGACATATTTGTAGAGCCTCGTGAACTGACAGAAGAAGACCGTCGTGTATTCTCAAAACACATCCGCGATAGCAAAGCGCGGATGTCGCCCGAGGAGCGCGAGCATAGCAAAGCCTACGGCGAGGCATTGCGGGCAATGCGCCGTCTGGGCGAAACAAAACGCCGCTGGCTGGCGTCGCAAAAACTGCAGGCAGCCGTCTGAACTTAATATTGTAACTAATTTATATTTAATATGATATAACAAACAGATTGATAATAAGATAATTTGAACTAACGCATTTATTCTCAAATCCGAAACCTGAGAAATTTCGAAAAGTACAGAGAATAAGCCTGCGGAAGTTCACGCCATTGGGCGTGAACTGTTCGTGCTTATTTGTGTACAATGGTCATTCTCAGGTACCAGGATTTAGAATAGGCGTCAAAACGAACAGTTTCACGCTTTTTTTATATACTGACATGGCAAAGAACAAGGACGGGGGCATAAAGAACCCACAAATACACATCGGCGAAATCATCTGCAAACGCCTCGCTGAGCGAGGGCAGAAAAAGAAATGGCTTGCCGAAAAACTCGACTACGACTTGAGTAGCCTCTGCAAGATGCTCAAAAACAGTTCGTTAAACACCGACCTGCTCTTTCGCATATCCGTAGCCATGAACGAAAACTTCTTCAATCAATACTCCTCGTACTTCGCTAAAATTCAATCAAATAGCCCTCAAAATGGCAATTAACGCCATTTTTCTGTCAATACCTACCATATAAATGGTAAAGCGTACCGTAATATTTGCTCTGTATATCAGAAAGTTGCCTTACCTTTGCACCCGTAAATAATTAAAACGAGACATATATGATACAGGAACAGATTGCAGAAAGTCACATGCAGAGCGCAATGGAGCCAGAGACCATTCAAAATAACGGGGCATTTCGAAACGCTTTCGGTTTCGAGCAAACCATCATGTCCGAAAAAGGAGCGGACGTAATAATTCAGATATATGGCTAAACCAGTGCCAGAAAACTACTTGATAAGGGCATCGCTTTATGAAGAGGCAATAGAGCCATGGGTATGGTGCAACAGTGAAGTGCCAAATGGATATGTTACCATCAAGAATGTTAAGAACTCAAAGAAAATAACAGTGTTCCAGCGCCGTTTGAATGCGAATTTTGCCAGAAAATATGACAACGCAAAGACACTACCGATTTCAGATATTTTTGAGGAGAATAAAATTCTCGTAATAAGTGAATTTTACAGGAATTTTCTTGATATACAGACAAGCAAGGAAGATGGAGACGGAGTAACATTAACTGTTACAAAAGCAAAATGGTGGCAGTTATTATTATTGCCCTATCCCAACCCGACAGTCCAATTGGCTAATCGTTTGACATACATTTCTATTTTTATTTCTGTTTTTTCAATACTAATAGGTGTTCTTATATCGAAAGGAGGCACATAGTGAAAAACCTGTTTTCATCCACAGTTCAAGCGGTAAGAAACGCCATATCTAATGCAATGACGCTGGCTTTGACGAATCCAAGCCTGCCGGAGCCTCGGTTAGTGGCTAACATGGTCAAAAATATTCCATTAGAGATAAACAACATCTCTATGCCAGGCTTTTCTGTTAGCGCAGGTGGCGTCTTTGTGCATCAAAGCCCTAACGTTAAATGGAACATCCCTCACATGCATAAAAACTATGTTGAAATTGGCGACTTATTGTTGTTAAGAAAAGAGGGTACGAGAGAGCCGTTTCGGTATCGGCGTGCAATGCTTCTTCAAGCAAAAAAAATTAAACCTTCATGGAATAATATTCCGGATAACCCCGACCAGCATACGCTTTACCATCAATGGCCACGTTTTGAATACACACGCTTAACTGCATTAAAAGGACAGTTTAGACACATTACAAGGCAAGACATTTACATGGGGACAAAATTTTTGCTGCTTTCGGATACGCAGTCGTGTTCCGGTTGTATTAACAGGTTCAATTGTGTGACAGCGCCCGGATGCCTGACAGCATTGCCAACAAAACCACAGGTGAACGGTTATCGGTGCTTTGCAGACGAACTCACACACTTTATTTTAGGGCTTGCCGGAAAGCCTTATAATATATTATCGTCGGCGAGTCAGCAAACAGGTTGGAGCAAAGTTATTGAAGATTTAACCACAATAACTGCGCAGAGAATTGCCAAAGTTGCAGGCAACTCATTTGCGCGAGGGCATGGTGTTAGTGATTTCCTTTCCGGCGACGTTAAAGCGCTTACTTGTATGCAGGGCATAGATGTTTCTAATATCATGCGGTTTGATGAAAACAACCGAAACGATGATATAGAATGGAATAATAACGAACACGGGAACGACGACCCCGGATTTTCAATTATTGAATTTACCATTTCCGAAAACGAACAACAGATTGAGAACAATCAACGAAATACAATTAACTGTTAAATATCAAAACAATGAATAAACTTTTTTATACTTTAATGATAGCACTCAGCGCCGCAGCGTTGACAAAGTGTGTAATCAGCGAGCGCGTAGGCGTTGATGACGACTATGGTCCGGCAAGTATTGATGTCACAGAACTGACCTTTGAATCAGACCTTTCGGCGCAGCAGTTCAAGATTTCGAACAAAAGCGACGAGAACGTCTCGTATTCGGTTATCTCAAACAAAGACTGGATAACGCTGAAAAGTGGCTCGTCCTCTGCCGCCGCTGAAAAGTCCGCTTCCGGCACGATTGACATCGGCGGCTCTATGGTTATCGTTGTCGTCATTGACCCGTCCGGGCTGTCTAAAGGCACCTACACGGGCACGATTACGATAGATGTTGACGGCACAAAATACACCATATCGGTAACCATAACAGTTGATGATGTGGCGGCGACACTAACGGTTTCGCCTACAACCTATAATTTTGCCGCCGCAGGTGGCGCTTCGTCAGCCTTTACTGTTACGTCCAACCAGTCATGGACGGTTACAAGCAGCGCTACATGGCTTACGCTCTCTAAATCAAGCGGTAGTAATAACGGCACATTTACAGCGACAGCAGCCGCTAACACAACTACTGCACAGCGCACGGCAACTATCACAGTTGCAGGCGGCGGTATAACAAGAACGGTTGCCGTTACACAGGATGCAGCAACGGCGGCGACGCTCACAGTCTCGCCTACGACTTACAATTTCGTCGCTGCAGGGGGTACATCGTCAGCATTCACAGTTACGTCCAATCAGTCATGGACGGTTACAAGTAGCGCAACATGGCTGACGCTATCGAAATCAAGCGGCAGC
>JAISUX010000006.1 GCA_031271805.1 Tannerella sp. | reverse complement strand
TGTCCGCCATGCGATACCCAACAGCCGCTGCATGAGAGGTTGCATCTCTCCGTAACCGATATCATCAGGAAAGCCGGAAAAAACGGTTCGCCCTTAGCCTGCCGTTTCTCGAAGCGACTGATATTCAGCATACTTTTCCACGCAAAGTTATACATAAATTTCCATACCAACCTTGGGTGGCACTCCAACGGCGCCCGTAATGCAGTCCTAAATGTCGCTATATAATCCCGTAACCTCATCTCTGTTATTTTTTCAAAAGTAATATGCTTTCCCTTCGTTGCTGTAACTTGCGACGTAAACGCTCGCGATAAGCCTTTTCCATATCTTCGGGATTGAACGTTTCTTCCTCTTCAATCCCGCCATTGATGGGCGATTTCTCGTACTTGGGGAAGATTATTGCTCTGTTGGGACACATTCGCGCACATGAGGGACAATTGTTCTTGCACTTTTCCGGGTTCTTGACAACAATGCGCTTATTATCAATGGCATAAACTCCAAAGAGACAGAAGTCGTGGCATCGTCCGCAGTCGGTGCAACGCGCTTTGTCGATGACCGGATTCCATGCGTCTGTTCCCTCTTCTTTCGGAAAAGCGGCAATTTCGGCAAGCGTAGCGTCAATAATGTCGGCAGTAACAGCGCACGCCACATTCAACGCGCCGAGAATATCCTCGCACGACGAATTGCGAACATCAAGCGCTCTGTTCACATGCAGCCCCAACCAGTCAAACTGCGCCTCGACAGCCCTCGGAAAACAGGCTATGACCGTACCTGCCGCAATATCAGCCAAATCGGGCGATTTGTTAACAATCTCTCTGCATAAATCGGGCACGACCCTAACCTCGCAGCCCGCCTCCCGCAAGGAAGCAACTATAATCGCAATCTTTCGCTTTTCCACAAATGCCCGCGATACACACGAACAAACTGTTATCCCGTTGTTTATCATTACACTACCTCATTTTATTTATACGTCTGCAAAGATGGCATTTTTTAAGAGAAACCCTGTGATTCTCACCCTGAAAATGAAAAATAAGTTGTTTAAAGCGAAAATCGTATAAGTTTAACGCATGGCGAGCAGGTATCTTTCCGCTTCGATGGCGGCCTTGCAACCGCTTGCTGCGGCGGTAATCGCCTGTCGGTAAACAGGGTCGGCAACGTCGCCGGCGGCAAATACACCGGGTATATTTGTTCGCGGCGAACCGTTTTCGGTTACTATGTAACCGTTTGCGTCGGTCGGCAACCAATCCTTAAAAACCTCGGTGTTAGGCTTGTGGCCGATCGCAAGAAAGAAGCCGTCGATAGCGATATCGACCTTTTCCTCGTCGGCCTCGCCTTGCCGTTTGACAAGGTGCGCGCCTTCGACGCCGTTTTCGCCATAAAGCCCTAACGTATTGTGCTCGAACAAGATCTCAATATTTGGTGTGGAGAACACCTTTTCCTGCATGATTTTCGACGCCCTTAAAAACGGCTTGCGAACAATCATATACACTTGTTTCGCTAATGAGGCGAGATAGAGCGCTTCCTCACAGGCCGTGTCGCCGCCGCCAACGACCGCTACCGTCTTCTTGCGGTAGAAAAAACCGTCGCAAGTAGCACATGCCGAAACACCCATTCCGGCGTATTTCCGTTCGTCGGCAAGGCCTAAGTATTTGGCAGTCGCACCCGTCGCAATGATGAGCGCATCGGCCTCAACGACCTTCTCACCGTCAATGGTTATCTTGAACGGCGATGCCGACAGATCCGCCGCTGTTGCAACGCCCGCCCGCACATCGGCGCCGAACTTGACCGCCTGACGACGTAAATCCTCCATCATCGTCACCCCGTCAACGCCATCCGGATAGCCGGGAAAATTCTCAACCTCGGTGGTAATCGTAAGTTGTCCGCCGGGTTGAATACCCTCATAAACTACCGGAGCAAGGTTAGCCCTCGACGCATAAATCGCCGCCGTATATCCAGCCGGCCCCGAACCTATAATAAGGCATTTAACTCTATCTGTATTAGTCATTTTGATATAGTTTAAATAAGTAATATTAGCGCAAAGATACGACTATCAATTTGTTTTTCCAAAAATATGTCGGCGGTTTTTTGTGGGTCATATTCATACCCTGTATTTTTCTGTTACCAAAGAGATGTTTTTGCGAAGCCTGAGCAGGGCGTCAACGTACATTTGCGGTATTTGACCTGTTTTGTCGGGCGGCACGTTCAGCAAGAAGTTCGCGCCCCGAGTGCGCGAAACGAGGTACATGCCAAGCAGTTCCTCGTCGCTGCGCGGATCGTCGCCCTTGAGGAAGAACCACTCATGCCCGATGGGGTCGCATACTTCGCCGGGCATATAGTAACGTTTGCCTTCTATTTCACGCCATTTCACATATTTCGTCTCGCTGTTCGGAAGCCAGCGCTCTATCGTTATCACATCGCTTGGCCATGCGTAGTTGATGTCAAAATTTTGTCCGTCGCCGTAGCCATGATTCATAACTATAAGCGCGTCGGGCTGCAGCTCGGCGATGCGATTGTAGAGCTTATGCCGGTAATCGCGCGGCAACATGCCGGGTATGTCTATCCACATTTCGCCTATCTTTCCGTACTGTGTCAGCAGTTCTTCCACCTGGTTCCACTGAAACCGGCGGTACTCTTCCGTACTGCTCATCTTGCCCCACTCGGTATAGGAAGGCGTTTGCGACCCCATCGGCTGATGGTCGTCCCACGAACAGTAATAAAGTCCGGGTATAATGCCGTATTTGGCGCAGGCTTTGACGAACTCGGCTATGACGTCGGTCTTGTCACTGCTTGTTCCGGTGTGATAGTCAGTGTATTTGCTGTGCCAGAGACAGTGTCCTGACGAGTGTTTGGCTGTAAGTATAATGTATCGCATACCGGCTTCGACGGCGGTCTTAACCCACTGCTCAACGTTCAGGTCGGTAGGCGCATAGAGCGTTGAAGGCTTATCGCCGAGCGAGTGTTCCTTCTCGTCGAAAGTACTCATGCCGTAGTGAATGAACATGCCGTAGCCAAGTTCTTCCCACCGGCGCAGGCGTTCGAGCGAAAGCCGCTGACTGCCGCGCTCTTCTTCGTTTATGCCGGTCGAAATGTGGTAACGTTCAGTGTTAGTATCCGCTTTTGATGCGGTCAGACGGTTAAGAGGCAATATGCTTGCCGCGCCTGCCATTGAAAATAAAAAATCACGTCGTTTCATATCTGTATTAAATCATAAATCTAAAATCTAAAATCGTAATCGGTTAAGGCGCACTTGTCCTTGTTGAAGACGGCGCCGATTTTGACTAAGCGCTTGCCGGCGGCTTGATACGGTAGCAGGTAGTCGTTGGAATCAATCTGCTGCAGGGCGTCTTCGACGGTAGCGTTGTCGTCCATCTTAAATTCAAAGACATAGATACTGTCGGCGGTCTTCACTACGGCGTCGGAGCGCCCGCCTGCCGATTTAACCTCCGCCTGAATGAACTGCCCCATCAACGTAAAGACCGTATAGAACAGCGATTGGAAATATTTCTCGTTCTTGTGACGCTTCTCTTGAAGGTCATATGGGATGTCGGCGAAAAACGACCGGAGCATTATCATAACTGACTTTATATCGCCTTTTTGAAGTGAAAGCGCCATGTCGTATGCAGAAAAGCCATTGATATTAACCGAGTTAAAAGTATAGATACTCAGCAACTCTTCAAGGAAGCCGTATTTAACCTCTTCGTTAGGGAAGCCAAGAGTATATCTCGTTGATTTTATGTTATATCCCTTGATAGTCAGGTAGCCGCTCTGATAAAGCACGGGGATTGGGTCTTGGTTGTTGGCTCGGTAGTCGAACATATAGTCATCCGTTACCGAGATATCGCCGTTCAGTTTTGAAAGGTCGAAGTAAGTACGTTCCAACATCTTTATCAGAAAAGTTGGCGTGCCGGTCTTGAACCAGTATCGAGAAAAATCCAATTTATCAAGTACATTTATTACGCTGAACGGGTTATACATGTCTTCACAATGTTTCGAAAAGTGATAACCATCGTATTCCTTTTTTAGTTGAGCCACTGCTTCGTCATAACCATATCCCTGTTTATCAGCCAGTAATTGTATTTCGGGTTTGAAATGTTCCAACAGTTCCCTCTCCGATATGCCGCAAAGACCGGAATAATCGTCCGTGAGGCTAATATCGTCAAGGTGGTTAAGGTCGCTAAAGATGCTTACCTGCGAAAACTTTGTTACGCCGGTAAGGAAAACGAACTTCAGGCAGGCGTCCAAGCCTTTGAGTACGCCATAAAAACCTTTCAACTCGGCTCGCACTTCACTGTTAAGCGCTTCGTCGTGCATAGTTTCAAGCAGCGGCTTGTCGTATTCGTCAACTAAAACCACCACCCCGCGACCTGTCTTTTTATAAGCGCGTTTTATCAAACTTTTTAACCTCTCGGCAAAGGAATCATCCTGTTCATTTCTACCCCATTCTTCTTCAAGATTGCGAAGATTACTGTCTAAAGCCGACCGCAGCCTGTCCATCCCCGCCGAATAGTTCTCGCCGACAAACTCAAAATGAAACACCGGATACTCCGCCCATTCCTTCTCAACGCCGGCGATATAGAGGCCGTCGAACAGTTCTTTACGACCGAGAAAATAATACTTCAAAGTAGATATGAACAGGCTCTTGCCGAAGCGTCTCGGACGGCTGAGGAAGACCTGAAAGCGCCGCGTAACCAAACGGTGCAGCACCTCGGTCTTATCCACATAAACGCACTCGGAGGTTCGCAGTTTGCGGAAATCCTGAATGCTGATAGGCATCTTGCGCGGCTCAAGCGCCGCCGCCGTAGTATTCGCTGTCATAGTCCACAAAATCTAAAATCATAAATCTAAAATCTAAAATCGTTTAGCCGCTGCAAAGATAACGATTTTTATCACAATATCCCAAATTAAGGATAGATAAATGCGTTTAAGAGACAGATTTCTGCCGGAACGCTTCTATCGCTGTTTTGACCGAGCCGTGCAGTAGCAGCAGGTCTTTGGCGTGGTTGTAGTCGATTCCGAGTTCTTCGACCAACATTCGCGTGCCTCGGTCTATTAATTTATTATTAGTAAGCTGCATATTCACCATTTTGTTGCCCTTGACGCGGCCGAGTTGTATCATCACGGCAGTCGAGATCATATTCAGAACCAACTTTTGCGAGGTGCCTGATTTCATACGGGTACTGCCGGTCAGGTATTCGGGGCCGACGGGGATTTCGATCGGGATATCCGCTTCGAGAGAGATTGGCGCGCCGGGGTTATTAGTGATGCAGGCGGTCAATATGCCATTCCGCCGCGCTTCCCGCATTGCGCCGATGACGTAGGGTGTGGTTCCCGACGCTGCGATGCCGATCACCGTGTCGTTCGTTCCGACCTTGAGCGCCTGCAATTCCTGCCAACCGCGCTCGGTATCGTCTTCGGCTTTCTCGGCGGACGAACGCAGTGCGCGGTCGCCTCCGGCAATCAGGCCGATAATCCAAGTCGGCGGCATACCGAATGTCGGCGGCACTTCCGAGGCGTCGAGCACTCCGAGCCGCCCACTCGTGCCGGCGCCCATATAAAATATGCGTCCGCCCTGTTTCATGCGCGGCACGAGGGCAAGTATCAGTTTCTCAATCTGCGGAATTACTTCGTGTATCGCCAAGGGCACTTTCATGTCCTCAGTGTTGATGTCCTGCAAAATCTCAAGGACGGACTTTTTCTCCAAGTCGTTGTAAAGGGAAGGCGATTCTGTTATTTTATTAAAAGCCATTTTGTAAGTAATTAATTTGTATAATAAGTTATCAGCCCACGCATCGGGGCGGGATGTACGGATGCGATTCCGATGCCTGTGGCGTTAGCGGCTTCCGAGAGGATTTCGCGGAAAACGTATGCCACGGAACCGACGAAATTAGCCGGATAGCGCTTGTAATCGTATTTCATGACGTTGCGCGTCAGGAAAGCGATAAAGCTATCGAGAACCGTCTTACGGATTTCAGGCTCGGCGATATTTTCGGCGATAAAGGGCGAGAATCCGGCGAGGAAACGGTTAGGGTATGGCCGGCGATATACCCTGTCGATAATATCCGCAGCCGTAAGTTTATATTGATCGAAGAATTTTTCCCTGATAGCGGGTGAGAGCATTTCTTTCAAAACATCGCCGACCAAGCGCCGCCCAAGGCTGACGCCGCCGCCTTCGTCGCCGAGGATATACCCTAAGGGCGGGACATTCTTCACAATCTGCCGGCCATCGTAGAAGCAGGAATTAGAGCCTGTCCCGATGATGCAGGCGATGCCCGCTTCGCGTCCGCAGGTTGCATGTGCGGCGGCTAAAAGGTCGGAATAAACCTCTATGCAAGTCGCGGGAATATGTTTCCCGATAACTCTTTTCATGACTTCAATCTTGTCGAAAGTACAGCCGGAGCCATAGAAATAAACCGCCCCGGTATCTCCGTCGGGTATCAAGGGCGATACTTCTTCGGCAAAAGCCGTCGAGAGTTCGTCCTCGCTGCGGAAATACGGGTTCATCCCGTTCGATTGGAATGAAAGCCTTGACCCGTCGGGCTCAATCGCGCACCAATCCGTTTTAGTCGTTCCGCTGTCTGCTATCAGTATCATTTTCTTGAAATTATTAATAGTCCGGTAAATGTAAATAGAGCGTTCAAAATCAATCGTTCATGGCTGAACTCATAGCCGTTGAACCAGGCTTTTGAATTTATATCAAAGATGAAGCACAGCGCCGGCGAAGCGATAGCTATCCATGGCACGGCGCGGTCTTTTACTTTCCGCTTGAGGAAGATCCCGAAGAGGAACATTCCCAGCAACGGCCCGTAGGTATAGCTTGCTAATTTATAGACCGTATCAATGACGGAGGCGTTATTAAAAATGTTTATGATAAAAATGACGATAGCCATAATGAGAGCCATTCCGAGATGCACACGTTTGCGTATCGAAGCTGTTTTATGTTCCGAATTGCGCTTGGAACTTTCGAGGATATCAACCGTAAAGGATGTCGTCAAAGCCGTCAGCGCCGAGCCTGCCGCAGCATAAGCGGCCGAAACGAGGCCGATGATGAACAGGATACTGACTGTCACGGGGAAGAAGTTCCGGGTGGCAAGGAAGGGGAATACCTCGTCGGGTTTGCCGGGGAGCGCAATATTGTTACGGGCCGCGAAGGTATAAAGCAAGACGCCCATCATCAGGAAAAGCAGGTTGACAAAAACCATCAGCACGCTCCCCGTAATCAGGTTTTTTTGCGAGTCGCGATGATTCTTGCAGCTCAACGAGCGCTGCATCAAGTCTTGATCCAAGCCGCTTGTGGCTATCATCGTAAATATGCCGGCGAGGAATTGCTTGAAGAAATATCGTTTATCATTTATATCGTCGAAAAAGAAAGTCTTCGACATATCGGAACCGGAGAT
Organism: Tannerella sp.; assembly: GCA_031271805.1. Taxonomy (GTDB): domain Bacteria; phylum Bacteroidota; class Bacteroidia; order Bacteroidales; family Tannerellaceae; genus Tannerella. The sequence goes on along the minus strand of JAISUX010000006.1, from coordinate 43,379 downwards.
GATTTTGAACGGGTTCCCGCCCAAATTGACGGAGATATAATAAACGCACAGCCCGCCCGAAACAATCAGGCAAAGGGTTTTGAACGAATCTGTCCATATCAGCGATTTGACTCCCCCTTTGAAGGTGTAAAGCCAGACAATGGCCATGGTAAAAACGAGGTTGAAGATGAAATGCATTCCGAGGGGCTCAAAAATAAGCAGCTGGAAGACTACGCAAACGATGAACAGGCGTATGGCCGCGCCCAGCATCTTTGAAACGAAGAAGAACCAGGCTCCTGTTTTGTGCGTTGTTATACCGAAGCGGTTTTCGAGATATTGGTATATCGAGACGAGATTCATTTTGTAGAACAGCGGTATCAGCACGAAGGCGATAAGTATCTGTCCGACGGCGAATCCGAGCACCATCTGGAGGTAGGAGAAGCCGTTGGCCGCCACCATTCCGGGCACCGAGACGAAGGTCACGCCCGAAATCATCGCCCCGATAGTAGCCACGGCGACTACATACCAGGGCGATTTGCGGTTGCCTACGAAGAAGCCTTGATTGTCGCTGTTTCGCCCTGCAAGGAATGAAACGGTGAACAAAACGGCGAAATAGGCCATAACAGTGATAATAACAAATAGCGGAGTCATAAACTAAATTTACATTTTGAAGCGACAAAATTACAAAATGTTTTTTGAAAATCAAACAATGACGGCGGGATGGGGGGAGAAGGACGTAGTATTCGGGCGCGTGAGGTTATCATCGGCAGCGAGGTAGTCGGCCGTCCGGTTTGCTTGATAGTGCAGGTTAATGTGACCGCGTGCAATCCAACTTTTATTCATATTTTTTATTTTATTAGTAGTGAATGACCCTTATGTGATTGATAACATGACCCAATGCGATTGATAACATGACCATGAGTTATTAATAGCTTGTCCATATATATGAATTTAAATTGTAATACGGACGCAAAGATAGCGGTTGTTTTTGATATTGCAAGTTTTTGGGGTATTTTTTTTGAATTAAAATACATACCCCAGGCGGATGGTGAGGTTGATTCCGAGGTCGCTGCCGCGGGATTTGGCGCAGTGATAGCCGATGCCGCCGGATAGCTCGAAGTTAAAATGACGGCTGAGGTTGCGCCTGAGGCCCCAGACGGGGATGATGGAGATGGCAGGCTCAACATCGGTGTTATTGGAGATTATAGCGAAGCCCGGATTGACGGTCAGCTCTATGGAAAGGTAGTCGGCGGCGTTATTGGCAGTATTACGGCCTTTGGCGGCGCGGCGCTTGAGGTTGTAATACCACCTTGGCGCGGCGGCGATAAGGGGTACTATGGCGTAACTCTCCCCGTTGCCGGCGGAAACCTCATGACTCCCGGGGTCCACATAGATAGCCGAGTTGCGCGAATAAGCGCCCGTAAGGTTTATCTCGCTTTTTATCGTAAATACATCCCCCAGGCGCCTTTCGTTATTGATCCACAACCCGCCTAATCCCGCTTGCAATCCCCAGACGGACTCCCCTGCCCTGTCACTGACCTGCGCCGAGATGCTTCCGGCGCCAAATAATATACACATTAATATAATAATAGCTTTCATAATAATAAAAATATAATTCGCCGCAAATGTAGCAATAATATTCCCAACCGGCAACGTTTTGTCGATTTATAACATTGGTTTGGATATGTTATCTTAATACGGTTCTATCACATCGTCATGGAGGATGTAGAGCCTGCGGTTGTCGAGGCAATAGAAGCGGCCGTTGCCGAGGATATACGGCTCGTCGGTCATTAACTGGGTATGGCCGAAGACCTGGACTATGCTGTCGTCAAAGTGCCCGGTCTTTTCCTCGTCCATGATTTCACGGAGGTCCGTCCAGAGGGGGCTGCTGAAATCGTCCCAACCGCCGCGATAGAAGGAAGCCTCGTAGAAGATACCCTTATTGACGGCGAAGATGGCGTTGAGGCGCTCTTCGAGACTGTCGCCGAGATTGATGAACTGCTTTTTGTGCAATTCATACCATCCCTTGGTCAGCCCGGCGTGGACGAAAAAGTACCGCCCCACCTGTTTGCAGAGCCGGAACAGCCCGGCCGTCTCCCTGCCGGTCAATATCTCATGAAAACGCTCGTAATATTCTTCCGAGAAACGCCCCGCCCCCATGTTGCGGTCGATATAATGCAACTCATGATTACCAATCAGCAACGTTACCCTCCCAGGGTTTTTACGCTTCAAATCGACCACCTTAAGCAACTCCCCGTAAGCATCCGCGGGCTTCAAACCCTCCTGGGGATAAGGGTCAACATAATCCCCGAGGAAAATAACCTCACCTTTAAAATCGAGCGCCGGCTCCCAAAAATTCCGCCCGTGAATATCAGGCGCTATCAAAATATCGTCCATAATCTTTTACTTGGTTTGCCCGACAAATATAGGCATTTTTTCGGAAATATCGTTTTATTTCGTATATTTGTCCCCAAAATTTTTACAATCATGAATAAAATATTTGTTTTTTTACTGTCAATCATCATCCTGTCCGCTTGTAATAAAGAGGAAAGCAGGCATAGTGTTTATAAATTAAGTTGCGAGAACAGGGAAAATCCTTTGGGCATTGATACCATCGCCCCACGCTTGAGCTGGAAAATCAAATCCGGCCAAAAAGGCGACCGCCAGACCGCCTGGCAAGTCCTGGCAGCCACCTCGCCCTCATTGCTCAAAGAAGGCAAAGCCGATCTTTGGGATTCCGGCCGGATCGCCTCGCCCCAGTCCGTGCTGGTGCATTACGCCGGCGACAGCCTGGCCTCCGGCGCCCTGGTTTATTGGAAAGTAAGGGTTTGGAACCGCGACGGGATAGCCTCCAAATGGAGCGAGACGGCGCATTTCAGCGTCGGACTCCTCAAGCCCGGAGACTGGGAAGGCGCCTATATAGGCCTCCCCCAAGACGCCGGCGACCCGCAATGCCCCTTGCTGAGAAAACAATTCGAAGTCCGTGACCCGGCCGAGAAAACCTTCTTCCAAATCAATTCCTTAGGATATCACGAGGTATATGTTAACGGCGACAAGGTCGGCGAGGAATTCCTTGCCCCCGCCGTCTCGCAATTCGACAAGCGATCTTTGGCCCGGACTTATGATATCTCCAAAATGGTCAAAAAAGGGAATAACGAGATCGTCATCTGGCTGGGACGCGGGTGGTACCAGCCCGGATTCCCCGGAGTCGTTTACGACGGGCCTTTGGTCAAGGCCCAAGTCGAGACCGTTTCCAAAGGCCTCCGCCGGGTCATCCTCCACACCGATGCCACCTGGCAAGCGAGCGAAAGCGGTTATACCCTGACCAGCCATTGGCGGTACCACCGCTTCGGAGGCGAAAGAATCGACGCCCGCAAAGCCCCCGCCAACATCTCCGCCCCCGAATTGGACAAACTTCCCTGGACTGCAGCCGCAACGATCGAGAATGTTCCCGCGCATAAAGTCACGCCCCAGATAGTCGAAGGCAACCGCATCTTCGAATCCTATACCGCCTCAAGCCTTATACTAATGCCCGATTCTTCTTATTTAGTTGATTTAGGCCGGACATTGACCGGTATGCTCGAAATAAAATTCCCCAAACTCGCGGCCGACCAGGAGATAAAAATCACTTATGCCGACCATATAGGCGAAGACGGCCGCTTCCAGAACTTCGGACAGGAAGATTTTTACATCGCCTCAGGAGATTCCGGCGAAGTGTTCATGAACAAATTCAATTATCATAGCTTCAGATACGTAAAGATATTCGGATTGGACGATATGCCCGACATCGACGGCATCAACGGCTATATGGTTCACACCGATTATGAAGACGAATCGTCGTTCGAGTGCTCCGACCCCGATATGAACGATATCCACGACATGATCCGGCACACGCTTCATTGCTTAAGCCTCGGCGGTTACCTCGTGGACTGCAACCATATCGAACGGCTCGGATACGGCGGCGACGGTCATGCCTCCACCCTCACGGCGCAGACAATGTTCAGCCTCGCCCCGCTCTACAAGAACTGGCTCAACGCCTGGGAAGACTGCCTCCGCCCCGACGGCGGGCTGCCCCATACCGCCCCCAATCCTTACGACGCCGGCGGCGGCCCCTACTGGTGCGCCTTTATCATTTCCGCGCCCTGGAGTACATATATTAATTACGGCGACAGCAGCATGCTCAGGAAACTTTACCCCAAGATGATAAAATGGCTCAAATACACCGACGCGCATACAAAATCCGGCCTCCTGAAACGATGGCCTGACACCGACTACCGCAGCTGGTACCTCGGCGATTGGGCTACCCCTACAGGCGTTGACCAAACCAATCCCGCTTCCATCGACCTCGTCAATAATTGCGTATTAAGCGAATGTTACTATACAATGGGTAAAATCGCCACCCTTCTCGGCCGCGACAAGGACGCCGAATATTTCTCGGCCAGGAGAATGATCCTGAACAATTTGATACATAAAAACTTTTTTAACGAAAAAGATCCCGGTTACGCAACAAATTCGCAAATAGACCTCATCTATCCCATGCTCACCGACGCCACGCCTTATGATAACATCAATGAGGTCACCGACAGGCTTTTCCACGAGACCGACGAGAAATACAACGGGCATCTAGCGACAGGTCTGGTAGGCATCCCCGTGCTCGTTGACTGGGCTGTGCTTAACGACCAACCCGATTTTGTTTACAATATGCTCAAAAAACGCGATTACCCGGGCTATCTTTATATGATCGACGAGGGCGCAACCGCTACCTGGGAGCATTGGAACGGCGAACGCAGTCATATCCACAACTGCTACAACGGCATCGGGGCATGGTTTTACCGCGCTATCGGCGGCATCACTACCGTCGAAACGGCCCCCGGCTACCGCAAGTTTTACATCGACCCCCAAATCCCATCCGGCATAACCTGGGCGAAAGTCTGTAAAGAAACGCCTTACGGCACAATCACTGTCGATTGGGAGAAAACCTCCGGCGGCAAGTTGAAGTTCAACATCAGCGTGCCCGTAGGAAGTACCGCCGTCTTCCCCATAGCATATTATAAAAAGAATTATTTTATAGACGGGCAGGAATTTGAACGGGGCAACAATTATCAAATCGAATTGCCGAGCGGTAAATATGAAGTTATATTATAAATTTATGGAAAACAAAATTAATGCCTTTTCCCGCAGGTCATTTTTAAAGTCGGGAATGATACTTACGGCAGGACTGCCGATGATGAAGGCTTACCCGATGGTGGCCTCGGTTACTAATCACCCCGTTTTGACGGAGGTTGACGACAGCTTATTTGATCTTTTCCGCAATCCTCCGGGAACGGCGAAACCGTTCGTCCGCTGGTGGTGGAACGGCGACAAACTGTCGGCCGACGAGATCCTGCGCGAACTTGATGTAATGAAAGAAGCCGGTATCGGAGGCGTCGAAATCAATCCTATTGCCTTCCCCGGAGGCGACGACCTCGCTATTCCGTCCTTGCAATGGCTCTCTCCGGAATGGATCGAAATGGTCAAGGTCGCCTTGAAAGGGGCGGACGAACGCGGCATTATCTGCGATATCATCGTCGGCTCGGGCTGGCCCTTCGGAGCGGAAATCCTCGAAGGCGACGACCGGTCGCAACTCATCACTCTTTCGAGCCGAAAAATCACCGGGCCGGGCAAAATCACCGTCGATCTGGCCAAGATTAAAGACGACGCGAAACCGAAAATCGGCTTTCCCTGGAAAGGCATGGACATTGATATTTATGCCCTTTGCATCGCGCCGCTGAAAATGGAAAAGGTCGTCAAACCGGTGTGGCTTGATGTGGACGTATCGAACAACTCGGTCGAGATTTATGCGCCCGAGGGTGAGCATATCCTTTACGCCCTGGTTAAAGTAACCGGCTTCCAGGCCGTCATTAACGGGGCGCCGGGAGCGGCAGGGCCTGTCCTCAATCATTACAGCAAGACGGCGACGGAGAAGTTCCTCAACCGCATGTCCGACAACCTTTTCCCGCAGATTCGGGGATTAAAAGGGTTCAGGGCCATGTTCTGCGACAGCATGGAGCTTGAGGGGGCGAACTGGTGCCCCGATTACATCGAGGAGTTCAAACGCAGGCGCGGTTATGACATCAAGCCCTACCTGCCGTATGTGCTCTACAAAGTCGGACACATGGGGCATATTGAGCGCGGCGGCGACATTACTCAGCTGTCGGGCGAGGCTCAGGAAGAGGTCTCGCGCGTACGTTATGATTTCTTTACTACATGTATGGAGATTATCACCGACAGGTTCCTGAAGACATACACCGAATGGTGCAACAAGCACGGTTTCAAGTCCCGGATGCAGCCCTACGGCAATGAGTTTCACCCACTCGAAGCCTCGCTTCCTATCGACATTCCGGAGTGTGAGACATGGATTTGGGGAGGCGCGAACAAAGAAACCGGATATAACCAAATTGATTTTGTCAACCAGCCCTCTCCGACTAACGTCAATAAGTTTGTCGCCTCGGCAGTCCATTATGCAGGGAAGAAAATCGTCAGTTGCGAGGAGATCACGAATACCTCGATGGTATTCAACATAAGCCTTGAGCAAGTCAAGATATGCGGCGACCAAAGCAATCTTTCGGGCGTCAACCACTCCGTTTTGCACGGGTTCAACTATACTCCCCTTGAGGCGCCCTTCCCCGGTTGGATTCGCTACGGGACATTCTTTAACGAACGCAATCCGTGGTGGCCGTATTTCAAGCAATGGTCGGCATACAAGGCGCGCGTTTCGGTGATATTGCAGGAAACGGAGGCCTTCGCCGATATAGCCGTCATGCACCCGTTAGCCGATATGTGGACTATCCACGGCCCGCAGCGCGACCCGTTCCCCGGACTGCAATACCCGCCTTACCAGTACAAAGTGTGGGAAGGCATACACAAGAACGGCAACAGTTGCGACTACACTTGCGAAAGCATCATTCAGAAGAGCAAGGCGGCGAACGGCCTCCTGACCTACGGTAATCGGAGTTACAACACCCTGATTTTGCTCGAAGTAGAGACCATGCAGCCTGCCACGGCAAAAGCTTTGGCCAACTTCGCCGCTAAAGGCGGCAAAATAATTTTTGTAGGGAAAGAACCGCATAAATCGCCCGGCTTAGTCAATCATTCCAAGAACGACAAGGCCGTAGCCTCGACCATCGCTGCAATGAAGAAATCTTATCAGTCAAGGATTTTCACCGTCGAGCCGCCTGCAGGAAAAGGCGAGAATATTATAGAATGGTTTGCCGGAGTGCAACAACAATGCGGCATCCGTCCCTACATGCAAATCGACCGCCCCCACAAAGCCGTCAGCCAGATACGCCACCGCGCGGCGGGTCGCGAAATATTTTTTATCTGCAACGCAAGTCAGGACGAACGGATAGCGCTGAACGCCTCTTTCCCCGACATCAAGGGCGTTCCGAGCCTTTGGGATGCGGAAACCGGCGTCCGTCGCCCGCTTCCTAACGACAAAACGCTGCGCATAGACCTTCCGCCCGCAACCTCACAATTGATCGTATTCGAGGAATCAACCGTCGCGCCGCTTATAAGCGCCGCGCCCGACAAACCTGAAAAGACGGATGCCAAAACGCTGACCGACTGGACGCTTCGCCTCGAACATATCAACGGCACAAAGAAAACAATCCGAATAGAAACTCCCTTCGACCTCGCCGACAACGAAACTACCTTCTCGTTCGCCGGACAAGCGTATTACGAAAAGAAACTCGATAATGCAACCGGCTATCACTGGCTTGACCTGGGGCGTGTCTATGGTGTTTCCGAGGTAACTTTGGACGGCGTATCGCTTGGCAATAAATGGTACGGCAGGCATCTTTACGCCATCCCCGGCGACGCCTCCGGCAAGACGCTTCAAATCAAGATCGCTACTACGGTGGGCAATTACCTGAAATCTTCGCCCAATAACGCCGTCGGACAAGCCTGGGTCAGGGATAAAAGCCGGACACATACCGGCTTAGTCGGGCCTGTGAGGCTGATATAAATATGTTATACAACATGTTTTGGCGAAAATAGCCGTTTTTATGTTGTAAAACATACGATATAGTTGTACAGTGTATTTTTTAAAGTGTTACTTTTACACTCAAAAATATTGATAATTCTTTAAAAAAATTTCACTGTGGGAACTTTGGATTGGATTGTGATAGGGGTATTTTCCCTTGCTTTAATCGGGATTATCTTGTGGGTGCTCAGGCAAAAGCAAGATGATTCGAAGGACTATTTTTTAGGTGGACGCGACGCGACCTGGATTGCCATAGGCGCTTCTATTTTTGCGTCCAACATCGGCTCGGAGCATCTTATCGGGCTTGCCGGCGCGGGCGCTTCGAGCGGAATGGCTATGGCGCACTGGGAGATTCAGGGATGGATGATTCTTATCCTCGGATGGGTCTTCGTGCCTTTTTACTCGCGAAGTATGGTCTATACCATGCCGGAATTTTTGGAACGGCGGTATAATACACAATCGCGGACAATTTTGTCGGTCATCTCGCTCATCAGCTATGTGCTGACAAAAGTGGCTGTGACGGTCTATGCCGGCGGCTTGGTTTTTCAGCAAGTATTCGGCATCGAAGAGCTGTGGGGGATTGATTTTTTCTGGATCTCGGCTATCGGATTAGTGCTCATCACGGCGCTTTACACGATTATCGGGGGCATGAAATCAGTGCTTTACACCTCCGTTCTTCAAACGCCTATATTGCTGTTGGGGTCGCTTGTAATTCTTGCGCTCGGACTGCGGGAACTCGGCGGTTGGGACGAAATGATGCGTATTGCGGGGGCAAAGACGGTCAATGATTTCGGTAACACTATGACGGATCTGATACGCAATAATGCCGACCCGAACTTCCCATGGTTGGGGGCTTTGATAGGTTCGGCGGTAATCGGATTCTGGTATTGGTGCACCGACCAGTTCATCGTTCAGCGCGTGCTTTCGGGCAAGAATCAGAAAGAATCGCGGCGGGGTTCGATTTTCGGGGCTTACCTGAAACTGCTGCCTGTGTTCCTGTTCATGATTCCGGGGATGATTGCCTTCGCTCTTCATCAGAAGACGGGGAGTTTCCTGCCGTTGACCGCTGCGGGAGTGACAAATGCCGACGCCGCTTTCCCGACGCTTGTAGCCAAACTGCTGCCGGCGGGGATGAAAGGCTTGGTTGTGTGCGGGATATTGGCTGCGCTGATGAGTTCATTAGCCTCGCTTTTCAACTCGTCGGCAATGCTCTTTACTATTGACTTCTACAAACGATTCAAACCGAATACGCCGGAAAAGAGGCTTGTCGTAATCGGGCAAATAGCGACGGTTGTCATCGTCGTGCTCGGAATACTATGGATTCCTATTATGCGTAGCGTAGGCAATGTGTTATACGCTTATTTACAGGACGTTCAGTCGGTTTTGGCGCCGGGTATCGCGGCAGCTTTCCTGCTTGGAATACTATGGAAACGCGCGAGCGCGAAAGCCGGCATGTGGGGGCTTATCACAGGGATGGTTGTAGGGCTGACACGTTTGGGCGCCAAGGTTTTATATACCAATATCGCTGGGAAAGCCGGCTTCGACAGTGTGACGGCATGGGCTGCGGCTAATGGAGTGAACGACATGTTTTACAATGTCTTCTATGGCATTAATTGGCTGTTTTTCAGCGGATGGATGCTCCTGTTATGCTTGGTAGTCATTCTCGTGGTTAGCCTGTTCACCCAAGCGCCTTCGCCTGATAAAATCAGGGGACTTGTGTTCGGCACGGCGACGCCGGAACAGTTGGCCGAAACACGGGCAAGTTGGAATCATTGGGACATTATCCATACTTGTATCATCCTCGGCATTACGGTCGCTTTCTATATTTATTTTTGGTAAAGGATGAAGAAGAATTATTACATACGGAATCCGAAATTTTATGTAGCTGTCGATTGCATAATTTTCGGATTCAAGGACAAAAGGTTGAACCTGCTGCTATTAAAGCGGATGTTTGAGCCTTCAAAGGGAAAGTGGTCGCTGATGGGTGGTTTTGTACAAAAAGACGAGAGTGTGGACGACGCAGCTAAGCGTGTGCTGCTGGAACTGACCGGCTTGGAAGATGTTTATATGGAGCAGGTCGGGGCTTTTGGCGATGTCGAACGGGATCCGGGTGAAAGGGTTATCTCGGTGGCTTACTATGCGCTGATTAATGTTGACGACTACGACCGTCAGCTCGTCGAAAAACACAACGCTCATTGGGCGGATATTGACGAACTGCCGGAACTGATTTTCGACCATATTACAATGGTAAATATGGCGCGGGAGTTGATGAAACAAAAGGCCGGCAGTCAACCGATAGGCTTCAGCTTGCTGCCTAAACAGTTCACTCTAACGCAGTTACAGATGCTATATGAGGCCATATACGGCGAGACGCTCGATAAACGCAATTTCCGCAAGCGTGTAGCCGAAATGGATTATATAGAGATGACCGACGCGACCGACAAGACATCGTCGAAACGCGGCGCGAGACTGTTCACCATGAACGAAGAAAAATATTTGCAGATCCGCAAGTTCCGGATTTGAAAAGAAATTAACACAATAAAAAAAGATATTATGAACGGATTTGAAAATTATGAAGTATGGTTTGTTACCGGCGCCCAACTTTTATATGGGGGCGACGCTGTCGTCACTGTTGACGGACATTCTAACGAGATGGTTAAAGGCCTCAACGATTCAGGCAAACTGCCTGTGAAAGTGGCTTATAAAGGGACGGTCAATTCCGCCAAGGAAGTTACCGAGATCTTCAAGCAGGCTAATAACGAGGCGAAGTGCATAGGCATCATCACTTGGATGCACACATTTTCGCCGGCCAAGATGTGGATTCACGGCCTGCAGGAACTGCGCAAACCGCTGTTGCATCTGCACACTCAGTTCAATGAGAAAATTCCATGGGCGACGATGGATATGGATTTCATGAACCTCAACCAGTCGGCGCACGGAGACCGCGAGTTCGGCTTTATCACAAGTCGCCTTCGCAAGCCTCGCAAGGTAGTCGTAGGATATTGGAAAGAGGATGCTACGTTGGCCAAAATCGCCGTATGGATGCGTGTTTGCGCCGGATGGGCTGACGCGCAGGACCTGCGTATTATTCGCTTTGGGGACAACATGAACAACGTGGCCGTGACCGACGGCGACAAGGTTGAGGCCGAGATGCGCCTCGGATACCATGTCGATAACGCGCCTATAGCAACTCTTGTGCCTTATGTTGAGGCCGTTAAAGCGGAAGAAATCGACGCTCTTATAGTCGAATACGGGAAGATATACGATTTTGCGCCCGACTGTGCGCCGGGAGGAGCGAAACATTCGTTCGTGCGCGATGCTGCGGCTCAGGAAATCGGCCTGAGGCGCTTCCTTGAAGACAAAGGCGCTAAGGCTTTCACTACGAGTTTCGACGAACTTGAAGGTATGAAGCAGTTGATGGGCTTCGCCTCGCAAAGACTGATGGCCGAAGGCTACGGCTTCGGCGCGGAAGGCGACTGGAAAACAGCTGCATTAGTGAGGACGATGTGGGTCATGGGACAGGGCTTGCCGGGCGGACAGTCTTTCCTCGAAGACTACACGCTGCATTTCGACGGCGAAAACTCGTCGATTCTGCAGGCACACATGCTCGAAATCAATCCTCAAATCACTATCGGACGTCCCCGTATCGAGGTGCATTTCCTCGGTATCGGCGATGCAAGGACTTGTGCGCGCTTGATATTCCAGGGGCATCCCGGCAAAGGCCTCGCGGCAACGATCATCGACGTAGGCAATCGCTTCAGGATGATAGCAAATAAGGTAGAAGTAATTGAACCACAGTCGCTTCCCAAACTACCCGTAGCCTGTGCGCTTTGGAAACCGTTACCTGATTTCGAGACCGGCGCAGGGGCATGGATTCTCGCCGGAGGCACACATCATTCGAGTTTTTCGTATGCTCTGACTGTCGATTACCTCGAAGACTACGCGGAAATCGCCGGCATCGAACTGCTCATCATTGACGAAAAAACGACCATTTCCGAATTTAAAAAGGATTTGCGACTGAATGAGGTATATTATTTATTGAATAAGGCAGTACAGTGATTATGAAAACAGTAATAGGATTGGATTACGGCACCGATTCGGCTCGTGCCGTTGTTGTTAACGCGGAAAACGGCGAAACTTTGGCTTCATCGGTCAAAAATTATCCGCGCTGGGCGGAAGGGAAATATTGCAACCCTGCCGCTAATCAATACAGACAGCACCCCTTAGACTATCTCGAAACACTCGAAGCGATAGTCAGGGACGCACTTTCAAAATGTCCTGAAGGGACTGCAAATCAGGTCGTAGGCATCGCTTTCGATACCACCGGCAGTACGCCGGCCTTTACGGATATAACCGGCACGCCGTTGGCCTTGACGCCGGGCTTCGAGGATAATCCTAACGCGATGTTCATCCTTTGGAAAGACCATACGGCGGTCAAGGAAGCCGGCGAAATTAACCGTCTTTGCAAGTCCTGGGATACGGATTATTCGGCCTATGAAGGCGGGATTTATTCCTCGGAATGGTTTTGGGCTAAGGCTCTGCACGTATTGCGCGAGGATAAGGATGTTCGCGAAAAAGCATACTCGATTGTAGAACATTGCGAGTGGATGCCGGCGATACTTACGGGAGTCAAGTCGTCGAAAGACATAGTCCGCAGTCGCTGTGCCAATGGACACAAGGCGATGTGGCACGAGAGCTGGGGCGGGCTACCGTCGGAGGAGTTTCTGACCGCCCTCGACCCGCTGCTCAAGGGTTATCGTGCACGCTTGTTCGACAAAACCGAAACGGCAGACAAACCTGTCGGACGTTTGACGCCAGAATGGGCTGCACGGCTCGGATTGAGTACCGACGTCGTCGTTGCAGGCGGCGCTTTCGACTGCCATTTCGGAGCTGTCGGTGCAGGCATCACAGCCCAAACGCTTGTGCGCATAATCGGGACCTCGACATGCGACGTTATGGTGGTTGATTACGACAAAATCGGCGACAAACTGATTCGGGGCATCTGCGGACAAGTCGATGGGTCGGTTATTCCCGGCATGATTGGACTCGAAGCGGGGCAATCGGCTTTCGGCGACGTGTATGCGTGGTTCAAAAGCGTGCTCGAATTTCCGTTGAAGAAGATTCTGTCGAAAACAACGGTCGTCGATGCCGCAACCAAGGCGAAACTCATCGAAGAGACCTGCGAAAAGATCATCCCCGCATTAACCGTCGAAGCGGAGAAGATTCCTATCTCCGAAAGCACTATCATCGCTACCGACTGGATGAACGGCCGACGTACTCCCGATGCCAATCAACTGCTCAAGGGCAGTATCGACGGCTTGACTCTCGGCAGTGATGCGCCTCGCATCTTCCGCGCCTTGGTAGAGGCCACGGCCTTCGGTTCGCTGGCGATAGCAGAGCGTTTTAAGGAGGAAGGGGTAGTGATTGATAATGTCATTGGTATCGGCGGGATAGCGTTGAAATCGCCTTTTGTGATGCAGACTTTGAGCGACGTGCTCAACATGCCGATAAAGGTTTGTAAGAGCGACCAGGCTTGTGCGCTCGGCTCGGCAATGTTCGCGGCAACCGCCGCCGGCGTGTATCCCAAAATCGAAGACGCACAGCGGGCAATGACCTCAGGCTTTGCCAACGGATATGTCCCTAATAAGGAAAACGCCGCTATTTATCGTGAGATCTACAAAAAATACCTGCGGCTTGGGAAATTTTCGGAGGACGGATTTTAGATTTTAGATTTAGGATTTGGGATTTTAGTTATTTGAGAATTATTTAAATTTGGAGTTATGATAAAGAAATTCAACAATTTTACGACAATGTTTGTTCTGGCGGCGACAATGCTGTTGCCGTCGGGAGTTAGTGCGCAGAAAACGGCACATATAAAAGTCTATCCGGATCTCGCAAAAGATACGATTCCGAAGGAGATCTACGGGCAGTTCGCAGAACATCTCGGACGCTGTATCTACGGCGGGCTGTGGGTGGGCGAAAATTCTTCGATACCGAATACCAACGGCTATCGCACCGACGTGCTCAACGCTCTGAAAGAATTGCAAATACCCGTCCTGCGCTGGCCGGGGGGATGCTTTGCCGACGAGTACCATTGGATGGACGGCATCGGCCCCTACGACAAACGTCCGAAGATGGTCAACAACAACTGGGGAGGCACGATCGAAGACAATAGTTTCGGCACTCATGAGTTCCTCAATCTTTGCGAAGCTCTTGGCTGTGAGCCGTATATCAGCGGCAACGTGGGCAGCGGAACGGTTGAAGAAATGGCTAAGTGGGTCGAATACATGACCTCGGATGGCGACAGCCCGATGGCCAATCTGCGCCGCAAAAACGGTCGCGACAAAGCGTGGAAAGTGAAATATCTCGGCGTCGGCAACGAGAGTTGGGGCTGCGGAGGCGACATGCGAGCCGATTTTTACGCCGACCTCTACCGTCGCTATGCCGTTTACTGCCGCAATTACGACGGTAACCGTCTTTTCAAAGTCGCAAGCGGCGCATCCGACTACGACTTCAACTGGACGGAAGTGCTGATGAAGAATGTAGGCAATAAAATGAACGGCATATCGCTGCATTACTACACCTGCAAAGGATGGAGAGGCAGTAAAGGCTCCGCCACCGTCTTCGATAACGACGATTACTACTGGACTATCGGCAAATGTCTTGAAATCGAAGCGGTAATCAAAAAACATTGCGAGATCATGGACAAATACGACAATTCGCGCCGTATCCAACTGTTCGTCGATGAGTGGGGCACGTGGTGGGACGAAGAACCTGGTACCGTCAGCGGGCACCTCTATCAGCAAAACTCGCTGAGAGACGCTTTCGTAGCCAGCCTCTCGTTTGACGTATTCCATAAATATGTCTCCCGTGTTAAAATGGCCAATATTGCGCAGATAGTCAATGTATTACAATCTATGATTCTGACCGACGAGACGGGACGAATGGCGCTTACGCCTACCTATCACGTATTCAATATGTATAAGGTACACCAAGATGCTCTGAGTCTGCCTCTCGAAGTAATAAGCGACAAGATGAATGTCCGTGACAACCGCGTCATCCCGCTCTTGAGCGCAACTGCCTCACGCGACCGCAACGGCGACGTCCACCTCTCCGTATCGAATATCGACGCCGAGAATACGCAAACCGTCACCGTCGATGCCTCCGGTCTGAAAATCAGCAAAGTAACCGACGGAGCAATCCTTACATCCGCGAAACTGACCGACCATAACACTTTCGAGCAACCCAACGCGGTCAGCCCAAAACCTTTCAAGGACGCAGCCGTCAAGAACGGGAACATAGAAATCAAAATCCCTGCAAAGTCGATAGTTACGATAACATTGAAGTAATTTTTTTGCATGAAACCTTTGTTAATTAGAATATTTACACTATCTTTGCCGCCATAAAAAGGCTATGAATAAGGTATTATTTATTTGTATAATATCCTGCTTATCAGCGGCTTCAATGGGGCAAAAAAAGCCGCCCAAGTGGGTTGACAACGCCACAAAGGCTATTTTCAAGGTCGAAGCGTCGAGCAAAGAAGGGCTTGTTAAGACCGGCAACGGATTCTTCGTCGGCGAAGACGGCGAGGGAGTGTCGGCTTATGACTTGTTTCGAGGAGCGGAAAAAGCCGTTGTCATTACGGCGTCCGGCGAACGGTTCAACGTGACACAGATTCTTGGGGCGGACGACATGTACGGAGTCGCTCGCTTCAAGGTCGCCGTGCCCAAAAAGACTTCATTCCTGACGGTTGCGAAGATAGCTCCGACGGTTAATTCCATTGTCTATCTGTTGCCTTCATCCGAAGAAAAAGGATTGGCGTCGGGGACAATTTCCGAAATATCGAAAGTCAAGGGCGTGGACGGATATTATAAAATAGACATGCCGCTCCCCGTTTCTCAGGAGGCATTTCCCTTACTCAATGAGAAAGGGGAAGTTTTTGCGCTTACTCAGGCCGATGCTTCCGGCAAAGGTAAAACGTATGGAATATCGGTCGATTACATCCGCAGCTTGCGTGTTTCGGCGATGGACTTGCTGAAACGCACCTATTCGGAAATCGGTATTCGCAAGGCCTGGACATCGAACGCCGAAGATTCGCGTATTTCATTGCTCCTTGCGGCTTCGCAGCAAGATGCGAAGACTTATCTCGAAACGCTTAACGACTTTATCGCGACCTTTCCCGACGATTTTGAGGGATATATTTCTCGCGCCGAGCATTATGCCTACCACCGTCGGGAACTTGCTGCCGACGAGGCTTCACAGTTGGCTTTTCTCGACCTCGCGATGGCGGACTTGGACAAAGCGGAGACTGTAAACAAAGACAAATCGGCGGCTCATTACGAGAAAGCGAAACTGATTTATGGCATAGCGACGAGTGACACAACGCTTCAATACAAGGATTGGAACATAGCCACCGCCGAAACCGAACTCATGAAGGCCTTGGCTGAAAAAGACGATCCCATATATCATCTGCTTGAAGGCGACATAGCTTTTTATGAGAATGATTTTGAGAAGGCATACCAAGCGTTTTCGATTGTCAATAAAAGCTCCGCAGCATCGGGCGCATCGTTCTATCTTGCGGCCAAGAGTTGCCGGCAATTGCCCGGTTTCAATTTAATGGAAATCATCGCTTTGATGGACAGCGCAATCAACCGCAGTCCTGCAGACGAGGCGGCTTCCTATCTGCTCGAACGTGTCGAGTTGAACCTGCAGATGGGCTTATACAAAGATGCTGTGCGCGACTACGACAGATACTACCTCCTCGTTAACGGCAATGTTAACGACGGTTTCTACTACTACCGCGAGCAGGCTAAGTTTCGCGCCGAAGATTTCGAAGGTGCGTTGCACGACATCAATTCGGCAATAATTGCGAACGACAAGAACGCCATATATTATGCCGAAAAAGCCGCTGTTTGTCTCCGCCTCAAGGACTACACGCAAGCGCAGGCGAGCGCCGAAGATGCGATAAAATTGCAATCCGACTTCGCCTCGGCATACAGGATATTGGGAATCAGCCTCTTACGGCAGGAGAAAAAAGAGGCCTGCGTACAATTCACTAAAGCTAAGGAATTTGGCGACACAGTGGTAGATAAACTGATTAACGAAAATTGTAAATAACAAATAAAATAATCATAATTAATAATTTAACAACTAATAGAAAATGAACAGTGTACAAGTCATGAACAAAGCGGCGGACAACATTAGAATCCTTGCCGCAGCAATGGTAGAGAAAGCTAAGTCCGGACATCCGGGTGGTGCTATGGGCGGTGCGGATTTTATCAACGTCCTCTATTCCGAATTTCTTAACTACAATCCGGAGCAACCGGATTGCCCGTTTCGCGACAGGTTTTTCCTCGATCCGGGACACATGTCGCCGATGCTCTATTCCGTACTTTCATTAGCCGGTTTTATTCCGGTGGAAGAACTCGAAAACTTCCGCCAATGGGAAAGTGTGACGCCGGGACATCCCGAAGTTGACGTCCTGCGTGGCATTGAGAACACATCCGGCCCACTCGGCCAGGGACATGCTATGGCGCTTGGCGCGGCAATTGCGGAACGTTTCCTCGCAGCTCGCTTCGGCGAATGGACAGCCCACAAGACCTACGCCTATATCTCTGACGGAGGCATAGAAGAAGAAATCTCGCAAGGCGTCGGACGAATTGCCGGACACCTCGGATTGAGCAATCTTATAATGTATTACGACTCGAATAATATCCAACTCTCTACGCGCGTCGATGAGGTCGATTCCGAAGACGTCGCAGCCAAATATAAGGCTTGGGACTGGAATGTGATTTCGATTAACGGCAGTTCCGTCGATGAGATCCGAAAAGCCCTTAAAACGGCCATAGATGAGACAAAACGCCCGACTATCATCATCGGGAAAACCATTATGGGTAAAGGCGCTGTCGATGCATCGGGCAATAATTACGAGAACAAGGTATCTACACACGGACAGCCCCTTTCGGCTGCCGGCGCCGACTTTGATGCAACAGTCAAGAACCTCGGCGGCGACCCGAAGAATCCTTTCGCTATCTTCGCCGATACCAAAGAACTCTATGCCGGACGCAAGAAAGAACTCAAAAATTGGGCTTCAGGCATTGCTGAGGCCGAAGCTAAGTTCGCGAAAGACAGTCCCGAACTCGCCGCTAAACTCGAATCGTTCCTGAGCGGCAAACTGCCGTCGTTGAGTTACGCCTCGATTGAGATGAAGGAAAATATCGCTACCCGCGCCGCGTCGGCCGTTATGTTAAGCTATTACGCACAAAATGTAGAGAACATGATTGTCGCCTCTGCGGATTTGAGCAATTCCGACAAGACAGACGGATTCCTTAAATATACAAAAGCCTTTTCCAAAGGCGATTTTACAGGCCAATTCCTGCAAGTAGGCGTCAGCGAATTGACGATGGCTTGCATCATGAACGGTATGGCGCTTCATGGCGGAGTAATTCCTGTCTGCGGCACCTTCTTCGTTTTCTCCGACTACATGAAACCCGCATTACGTCTGGCCGCGCTGATGAAACTGCATGTGATATACGTCTGGACACATGACTCGTTCCGTGTCGGCGAAGACGGCCCGACCCACCAACCGGTCGAGCACGAAGCGCAACTTCGCCTCATGGAGCAACTGAAGACCCACGACGGCAAGCGTTCGACAATAGTCCTCCGCCCCGCCGACGCCGAAGAGACCATCTATGCTTGGAAATTAGCTATCGAGAGCGCCCGTCCGACAGCCCTTATCCTCTCGCGCCAGAACATCAAAAACCTGCCTGCATCAAGCGGAAAACGCCGCAAGGAAGCCTCGCAGTTGAAAAAAGGCGGCTATATCATCAGTGATATCGCCGGCACGCCGGATGCGATATTGATAGCCAGCGGCTCGGAGGTGGCTACCCTCGTCGAAGGCGCAGCGTTGCTTTCTAAGAATCTCATCAAAGTGCGTGTGATCTCGCTGCCTTCCGAAGGCCTCTTCCGCGACCAACCCGTTGTTTACCAAAAGAGCGTTATTCCGGACGGTATCAAACGATACGGCCTTACCTCAGGACTGCCGGCAACATTGCAAGGAATAGTCGGCGACAACGGCTACATCCACGGTCTATCGACTTTCGGCTATTCGGCGCCTTATAAGGTGCTGGACGAGAAACTCGGCTTCACAGGTGAGACCGTCTTCAACGAAGTCAAGAAATTAGTAAAAGGCTGAACATGAACTTCGCGAATACGACAATCGGTTTGGCAAGCGACCACACGGGCGTCGAATACAAGGACGAAATAAAGCGCTACCTTGAGTCGCGCGGCCTCACATACGAGGATTTCGGCGCCTACTCAACGGATAATTGCAACTATCCTGATTTCGCGCATAAATTAGGCAAAGCCCTGTCCGACAGAAAGTTGGATATGGGCATTGCCTTGTGCGGCACCGGCAACGGAATGGCTATAACCCTCAACAAATACCCCGCCATCCGCGCCGGCCTCGCATGGTCGCCCGAAATAGCCGCCTTAGTCAGCGCTCACAACAAAGCCAATGTCCTCGTTATTCCGGCGCGTTTCATCCCTCAAGAATCCCTGCTCCCCATAGTCGCCGCCTACCTCGATACCCCCTTTGAAGGCGGACGACATCAAGTAAGAATCGACGGAATATTGGAAGGTCATGAATAGAATTGCCTCTGTTTTAGCGCTAATTGCGCTTGTCGCTTGTCATTCGACTAAGGAAAATGATTATCCTATTGAAAAGATTGACCTGCGGGATATTAAACTGACGGATAATTTTTGGCGCCCTAAAATACGTCAGATTCAGGATGTTACCATTCCCGTCGCTTTTGAGAGATGCGAGGCGGAGGGCAGGTTCGAGAACTTTATTACTGCCGAGGCCGTGATGAAGGGCGGCGCCGGAAAAGTGCGCGGCAAGATGCCTTTCGACGATACGGACGTCTATAAAATCATTGAAGGGGCGTCGCTTTCACTTGTCAGCGCGCCTAATCCGAAACTCGAAGCCGACTTAGACCGCTACATCGCAATCGTCGCGAGGGGACAGGAACCGGACGGCTATCTGACGACTTGGCGCACTATTGACCCCACAAACCCGCCTGCGGAGTGGGTGCATAGCCTCGGCAAAGACGGCAGATGCGCCAAACGCTGGGATAATCTTGGCGGCAGCCATGAACTGTACAACGCCGGACACCTCTACGAGGCTGCGGCGGCTCACTATTACGCGACGGGAAAGCGCAATTTCCTCGACATAGCGCTCAAGAACGCCGATTTGCTGGTTCGAGTTTTCGGAGCATCCGACAACTATGACATCCCCGGACACCAAATAGTCGAGACGGGACTGATAAAACTCTACCAGATAACGAAGAAAAATGATTACCTCAACTTGGCTAAGAAATTTATCGACCTGCGCGGCGACAGCACGCATCGCAAGCCGCGAGGCGATTATTGGCAAGACCACAAACCCATCCTCGAACAGGACGAAGTAGTAGGTCATGCCGTCCGCGCAACCTATTATTACGCCGGCCTGACCGATATTGCGGCGATTTTCGGCGATTCGCTTTACAAGGTAACAGCATTGAGGCTTTGGGACAATATGGTTGACCGCAAGATGTACGTCACCGGCGGTATCGGTGCACGCCATAACGGTGAAGCATTCGGCGACAACTACGAACTGCCTAATCTGACCGCCTATAACGAGACTTGCGCCGCCATCGGCGGAGTAATGTGGGCTGACCGCATGTTCCGCCTGTTCGGAGAAGCGGATTTCTACAACATATTGGAACGTATGCTCTACAACGGCGTCCTTGCGGGTATCTCGTTAGACGGCACATGTTTTTTCTATCCTAACCCGCTCGAATCCGACGGCATATACAAGTTTAACCAAGGACATCTGACACGCGCAGGCTGGTTCGAGTGCTCATGTTGCCCAACGAATCTGATACGTTTCATCCCCTCAATTCCGGAATTGATATATGATGTTGATAATCAGGGAATTTTCATCAATATGTTTATTTCCAACAATGCAAAAGTGAGGGTCGGAAAGACTGATGTGGAGATATCCGTGTCAACGGATTATCCGCTTAACGGAAAGGTCGAGATTGACATCAAGAGTCACGCCTCTACATTTGCGTTGAAAATCCGAATCCCCGATTGGGCGACGAATCGTTTCCCTTCCGAATTATATCGGTACGAAAACGGCATTACAAGCCCTTTCAAGGTTATTTTGAATGGAAATAACGCTGATTATCAGGAAAATAATGGCTATATAGAGATCAACCGCGAATGGCATGAAGGCGACAACGTCAAACTCGACTTGAATATGGCTGTCCGCAAGATTGCCGCTAATCCGAAAATCGAGGACGACAAAGGCAAAATCGCCCTTGAATACGGCCCCTTCGTCTATTGCATAGAGGAAATCGACAATCCGGAGGTATTCGACCAAGCCTTTGATGCGACCGATTTTCAGGTCGGTTTCAACACCGGAAAACTTGGTGGCATCAATGAGATAATTGCCTCGAACGACCGCCGCAAATGGACATTTATTCCATACTACACATGGTCGAACCGTGGCGAAGGACGCATGAAAGTCTGGATAAATCCGTAGGAAATAGCCATGAAAAAAATCACATTACTTATTATCGCCTTTCTGGTTTTTACCGGAGGCAGCGCTGTCAGAAGCCAAACAAATCATCCCTGGCAAGGTAAAAAGCAGCTACTTGTACTAACGGAACGCGGCGGACAACATGGCGAATTTACGGATGCCGGCTTGAAATGGATCGGCAAGCAGTCGGCTAAAATGAATTTTGAAATAACGGAAATCAACAATACGGCGAAAATCAACAAAGACTTTCTCGCTCGCTTCGATGCGATAATTCAACTCGATTATCCGCCGTACGGATGGACAAAAGATGCGGAAGAATCTTTCGTCGAATACATCGACCGAGGTCTGGGAGGTTGGATAGGTTTTCACCACGCTACGCTCCTCGGTGAGTTCGATGGCTATCCGATGTGGCAGTGGTTTTCGGATTTCATGGGCGGTATAAGGTTCAAAAACTATATTGCATCTCTCGCCGATGGCGCTGTAAATGTTGAGATTAAGACACATCCCGTAATGAAAAACGTCGCTCCGTCATTTGTAATCGCTGACGACGAGTGGTACACATTCGACCGAAGCCCGCGCGCGAACGTCGATGTCCTTGCTACGGTCGATGAATCGACTTATCGACCTGATTCGGATATCAAGATGGGAGACCATCCTGTTATCTGGACTAACACCGCCAAAAAAGCCCGTAATGTCTATTTTCTAATAGGACATAGCAGGAAATTATTTGACTCAGAAGCATTCACAACAATGTTTACTAACGCAATAAAATGGACTACAGAACAATGAAAAATAGCATCACATTATTGATTATAAGCCTTATATCTTTTACAGGATTGCAAGCCCAGACCTCGCAGGAAATATATCCTGCCAACTATGCCAAGGAACCGCGTTTCAAGGCCTTAGTTTATTATACACGACATGCTGAGACGGCGCATGTTGAGTTCGCACTGCAAGGAATCGAATTTTTCCGCCGGTTGAACTACGGCAAAGGTTTCTTTCTTGATACTATAAGTGATTTCACAGGATACACATACGAGAAATTAAAGGAATACGATATAGTAGTCATGCTCAACGGCCATCCCGCAGAATCGGCTGAGCGTGAGGCGTTTGAAAAATATATGGAAAACGGTGGCGGGTGGATGGGATTCCACGCGGCGGCTTACAACGACAAAAATACCGGCTGGCCGTGGTTTGTGAAATTCCTTGGCGGTGGCGTGTTTTATTGCAATAACTGGCCGCCGCAGCCGGTGTTGGTCAAGGTTGACGCCATACACGACGTCACGAAAAGTCTGCCTGCCGAATTTATAGTCCCCGAAAGCGAGTGGTACCAATGGAAGCCAAGCCCGCGTGCAAACAAGGATGTAGAGGTGCTTGTTTCGATTTCCGAAAAGAATTATCCACTCGGAATCAAGGATGTCGTGAACTTCGGCGATTTCCCGATAGTCTGGACTAATAAAAACTATCGTATGATTTACCTTAACATGGGTCACGGCGACGACGAGTTTACCGACGCAGCACAGAAATTGCTGTTTATCAATGCTTTTAGATGGGTAATAAGTCGAAGTCCCAAGGGTAATCCGTTTGAGAAATGAAATATAAATTATGAATTATGAGAATCAGGACATTATTTTTTATTATTGCGCTTGCCGCTATTACGGCGATGCTTAGAGGTCAGGAATATAAGCGATATTTGGATTCCATCCTGCCTGTAAGGGGCTTGGCTATTGCCGCTCCATCGGTTAAGGGTTTGGATACCTTTCTGAAATTTATCGGCGAGGAACTTGCGCCGGCAAACTTCAACATGCTTATCCTGAGAGTCGATTGGAACTACGACTACAAAAGTCATCCCGAACTGCGCGATTCCAATCCGCTGAAGGAAGCCGACGTGAAAAAGATTGTCGATGTTTGCCTCAGACACGGCATCAAAACCGTACCTCAAATCAATTTGCTGGGGCATCAGTCATGGGCTAAAAACACCGGTAACCTGTTGCGTGTCTATCCCGAGTTCGACGAGACGCCGCACGTCAAAACGGAGGATTATTCCGGCTGGCCTAATCCCGATGGCCTTTACTGCAAGAGTTATTGCCCTTTGCATCCCGACGTACATAAAATCGTCTTCGCCTTAGTTGATGAATTGACCGAGGCTTTCGAGACTAACATGTTCCATGCAGGGATGGACGAGGTTTTCTATATCGGCGACCCGAAGTGTCCGCGTTGCAGCGGACGCGACAAGGCGGAACTATATGCGGGTGAAGTGACGGTAATACATAATCATCTCGCCGAGAGCGGCAAGCGCCTGATGATCTGGGGCGACCGCCTTATCGACGGCAAAACGACAGGTATGGGCGAGTGGGAAGCGAGCATGAACAATACTCATCGCGCAATCGACATGATACCCAAGGACGTCTTCATCTGCGACTGGCACTATGAACGCCCCGACCAAACGGCGGTTCTCTTTGCCTCCAAGGGTTTCGACGTAGCTACATGCCCATGGCGCCGGCCGGAAGTTGCCGTCGAACAACTGAACGACATGCTGCGCCTCCGGAAAAATTCGTCCGAACAAATGTCCGCCCGTTTTCAGGGCATTATTGAAACAGTCTGGTCGGGCACCGATGCTTTCCTGCGGAATTATTACAGTCCGGAACAGGATACACAACCCCTCTCCGACGCTCGCACGCTGAAGAAACTGATTGAAGAGTTTAAAAAGTTATAGCCGTATTACTTCACATACGGAGCGGCATTGAGAAAGTCTGCGCTCTTTTGGATATCTTCGGTCGGCGTTGTATCGTAGCGTTCGACTTCAACAAACCAATCCTTGATTCCGATAGCGTAGGCCTCATCAAAAACAGCCTTATAATCAACGGTGTTTTGAGCGCCGATAGCTGTCTCGTCCTTGATATGAAGCACGCGGATACGGTTTGAATACTTCTTCATGTAATCGACCGGTTCAAAGCCGCCTATCTTAATCCAATAGACATCCAACTGGAAGACTACATGGCTTGGACTTGTGCTCTGCAGCAACAGATCGTAAACAGGAGTGCCTTCGATCTTGTTGTCGAACTCGAAGTTGTGGTTATGATAGCCGAAAGTTATGCTTGCACCGGCCGTAATAAGCCCAATCTCGTTGAAATAGTCGCCGTAGCGCTTGATATTGTCGATCGTCGCCCCTTCGCCGCGTAGAGGAGCCGAGGGCATGATCATATACTTCATGCCGGCCTCGTTATGGGCGTCAACAGCACGGTTCCACCACGCCATATCGGCGTCATGGTCGTCCGAGATATTGCGGCTCAAGTGCGAACTTACAAGTTTCAGCCCAAGATCGTCGCAACGCTTTTTAAGATCGGCGGGAGCCAAACCATAGAGTTTGCCGTCGCTGTAACTGGCCGGCTCAAGGTATTTGTATCCCATTGGAGCCACCGTCTCGAGAACTTTCTGTATGCCTTCTTCCTTAACCATATCGCGGAGCGAATACAGTTGAAGACCGAGCGCTTTCGACGGCTTACCGCCACCGCAAGAAGAAATTAGTTGAGGCGCCACTACGCCTCCGGCGATCAATAACGACGCCTGCTTGATAAAATCACGTCTGCTTTTCATATTAACTATATTATTAATGTAAGTATATCCTCAAAAACGCACAAAGATATGAAAAACTTTCGACAAGTCGTATCGGGAAACATCAAAAAATTTTTCATTCCAAAGCGAATGACTTGCGCCCGATAAGATTTCCGGCGGCAAAAATATCCGCCCTGTAAGTCCCCGGCGAAAGGTATTCCTCTATGTTCCAATACATTACAACAGCTAATTCTTCGCCCTCATATTCGATATCCCGTTTCATAGAATATGCAATATTCCTGTTCTCGAAAGGAAATGTTCCTGAATTGGGCTTGGTCAAAATATCGTCGTCGGGCTTCATCAGGCGGACATAAACCGTATGTGCACCGACGGGAGCCGTAATATTTTTTGATATTATGAACGAAAGCATCAGTTGCGAAGCCTTCTTTATGGCCTTTGTCGCTTTGCCTTTGGAAGTCAAAAGTGAGGTTTGGATATTGACCGCATCAAGCCGCGATGCCATCTGCACGCGCTCGGTCAACTGATCTTTTTCCTTCGACAGTCTGGCTGCAGTAGAGGCTGCCTGCTGATATTTCTGCGTAACCTGTTTGTTGGCGGTCTTAAGTTGCTCATTTTCAGCATTAAGAGAATCAATCTGAATGACATAGTTACGCATTATCTTGCGCAACGTCTCAAGTTCTTTCTTCAATTCGTTTATACGACGTACATTAGTCGATTTAACCGTCCTCAACTCCTCCTGTAGCCGTTGGACTTTAGCCTGTTCGGTCGTCAGCAACGCTATCAGCGAGTCATTGCCGATGCTGAATTTATATCCTTCGTATTGAAGCGACAGTTCTTCGTATTCGTCCGTAAGGCTTTCTTTCTCAAGGGCGAACATCTCCGACATCTCTTCGATTTGCTTGTTTTGTTGCATAATATAATAGCCACCGACTCCGACAATCAGCAGTAAGAGGATAATACCCATTATCCACCACACTTTTCGATTAACTTCTCTTTCTTCTTCATCCATAAATAAATAGCACTGAAAATCAAAAATCTAATGTCTAACACGCCACAAAGATAATGCAAAGTGACATAAATACAAAAATTTTTCATAACTTTGCACTTTATTTAAATTCATTTTTATGAAGCAAAAGATTATTATTCTTGATTTCGGTTCGCAGACGACGCAACTTATTGCTCGCAGAATCAGAGAGTTAAATACTTATTGCGAGATTTTGCCTTACAACAAATTTCCGGTTGACGACGCGACGGTCAAAGGTGTGATTCTATCCGGCAGTCCTTTTTCGGTCAACGACCGCGATGCTTTCAAGGCGGATTTGTCGGGGATACGCAATAAATATCCGTTATTGGGGATATGCTACGGCGCACAATTCCTTGCTTATTCGTCGGGCGGCACAGTAGAATCCGTCGGCATGCGCGAGTACGGACGGGCGCGCCTGTCGAAAATCGACGATTCAAATCCTCTATTTATAAATGTACGCGAGGGGACGCAGGTATGGATGTCGCACGGCGATACGATAACAAAGCTGCCTGCCGATTTCCGGATAATCGCAAGTACTGCCGATGTCCCGGCCGCCGCTTTCAAGATTTCCGGAGAGCCTACATGGGGCGTACAGTTCCATCCCGAAGTATTTCATACCGAACAGGGAATGAAGATATTAGATAACTTCCTGAATATCTGCGGATGCGCAAAAGACTGGACGTCGGCGTCGTTCATCGAAACGACCGTCATGGAGTTGAAAGAAAAGCTTGGCGACGACAAGGTCATACTCGCCCTGTCGGGTGGAGTCGATTCGTCGGTGACGGCCGTTCTGCTCAACAAAGCTATCGGCAAGAATCTGACCTGCATCTTCGTTGACCATGGTCTTTTACGCAAGAATGAGTTTGAAAAGGTCATGAAAGCCTACGAAAACATGGGCTTAAACGTTGTCGGCGTGAAGGCTCACGAGAAATTTTACCGCGAACTCGCCGGCGTGACCGATCCCGAACAAAAGCGTAAAATCATCGGCAAAGGTTTTATCGACGTTTTCGACGAAGAAGCTCATAAACTGAAGGATATCAAGTGGCTCGGACAGGGGACGATTTATCCCGATGTCATCGAATCGCTGTCAATAACGGGAATGGTTATCAAGAGTCACCACAATGTAGGCGGTTTGCCGGCCAAGATGAATCTGAAATTGGTCGAGCCGCTGCGCCTGTTGTTCAAGGACGAGGTGCGCCGCGTGGGACAAGAACTTGGGATGCCCGTCAACCTTATCGCCCGCCATCCTTTCCCCGGTCCAGGCCTCGGAATAAGGATACTCGGCGACATAACCCCGGAAAAAGTGCGCGTACTGCAGGATGCAGACGATATCTATATCACGCTGATGCATGAATGGGGGCTATATGACAAGGTATGGCAAGCCTGCACGATACTTCTGCCTATCCGCTCGGTTGGCGTGATGGGCGATGAGCGCACATACGAGAACACCGTTGTGCTTCGAGCCGTGACTTCGACCGATGCTATGACAGCCGACTGGGCGCAACTGCCCTACGACTTCCTCTCGAAAGTGTCGAACGAGATAATAAACAAGGTCAAGGGCGTTAACCGCGTAGTTTACGATATCAGCTCAAAGCCGCCTTCGACGATTGAATGGGAATAAAAAGCGTACAATCTGCAATTTTTTTTTCATTTTTCATTGTGAATTAAAAAATTATTCGTACCTTTGCGCCCGCAAATTTTAATTTTTAGGTATAATTTATGAACAATTACGAGACCGTTTTCATTTTGACTCCCGTTTTGTCTGATGCACAGATGAAGGAAGCGGTAGAAAAGATCAAAGAGACGTTGGTTTCCCAAAAAGCGGAAATAGTCAACGAAGAGAACTGGGGCTTGCGCAAGCTGGCCTATCCTATCAACAAGAAGTCCACAGGCTTCTATCAACTAATCGAGTTCAAGGCCGAGCCTACAGTCATCGACATTCTTGAGACGCAGTATCGCCGCGATGAGCGTGTTATTCGCTATCTTACTTTCCGCCAGGATAAGTTTGCCGCCGAATATGCCGAGAAACGCAGGAATCTGAAAGAATCGGGCGCTACGCCCCCGAAACATGATTCTAAGAAAGAGAGTAAGGTTAAAGAAATCCATCCTCTCGAAGACATTGATCTTGATATAGATTTGGAACCAATAACTAAGGAGGATTAATCATGGCGACGACATTCAATAACCAGAACAATTCGGAGATAAGATACCTGACGCCTATGTCGGTTGACATCAAGAGAAAGAAATTCTGCCGTTTCAAGAAAAGCGGAATCAAGTATATCGATTACAAAGACCCCGAATTTCTCAAGAAGTTCCTCAATGAGCAAGGCAAGATACTTCCGCGCCGCATAACCGGCACTTCGCTGAAGTTCCAACGTCGTGTCGCACAAGCCGTCAAGCGTGCGCGCCACTTGGCGTTACTGCCTTATGTAACCGATTTAATGAAATAAAGGAGGACAGACTATGGAAATAATATTGAAAGAAGATGTAGCGAATCTCGGCTACAAAGACGAAATAGTGAACGTGAAGAGTGGTTACGGACGCAATTACCTTATACCGCAAGGCAAA
The DNA here is from genome assembly GCA_031271805.1 of Tannerella sp. Taxonomy (GTDB): domain Bacteria; phylum Bacteroidota; class Bacteroidia; order Bacteroidales; family Tannerellaceae; genus Tannerella. Next base: position 14,630 of record JAISUX010000006.1, on the reverse strand, counting down.
GGCGTAATAGCATCCGAATCGGCTAAAAAAGTTATAGCCGAAAACCTGAAACAACGCGCTCATAAGTTGGAGAAGATCAGACAAGAAGCCATTGATTTGGCAAGCAAACTGGAAGGCGTCACACTGACAATAGGCGCAAAAACAAGTTCTACCGGCACGATTTTCGGTTCGGTAACGAATATCCAGATTGCCGAAGAGTTAGTAAAAAAAGGCTTCGAGATCGATCGCAAGATCATTTATCTCAAAGAACCCGTCAAGGAAGTCGGCAGTTATTCGGCTCAAGTACGCTTGAACAAAGAGGTCTCCGTAGAAATTCCATTCGATGTGGTTTCGGAAAAATGATATTACTAATATGTGAAGATGAAAGGCTGCTTCGATACCGAGGCGGCCTTTTTTCTAACTTATTATCGCTATTTCAAAAAGATTATGTACCTTTGCATATTCTTTCACGGTAAATGTTATGAATATAAAAAGGCTGATATACTTTTGGATGTTTTACTTCGCCTGCTTGACAACCATTCAAGCACAGAAGACCTTTTGCATCGTCTTAGACCCCGGACACGGCGGTAAAGACCCAGGTTGCGTTGGCTCCTTTGCGAAGGAAAAGACTATCAACCTCGCCGTGGCGCTCAAAGTCGGAGAAATGATAGAACGAGCGCACAAAGATGTCCATGTCGTTTTTACACGCAAGACAGACGTTTTCATTCCGCTTGACAAGCGTGCCAATATCGCTAATCAGCTAAAAGCCAATCTGTTCGTCTCAATTCACACTAACTCAGCGAAACGAAGAAACGCTTTCGGAACCGAGACTTACACTTTGGGATTGGGTAATTCGGGTGAAAACCTCGACGTCGCCATGCGCGAAAACTCCGTCATCCTGATGGAAGATGACTATATGCAGAAATACGAAGGCTTCGACCCCACTTCGTCCGAATCGTATATCATCTTTGAGTTTATGCAGAACAAACATTTGGAACAGAGCGTCTTTCTTGCTTCGGAGGTTCAGAAATATTTCGTGACGTCCGAAAGGCACAACCGCGGCGTCAGGCAGGCAGGATTGTTGGTGTTGCGCAAGACGAGTATGCCTGCCGTCCTTATCGAATTGGGGTTTATTTCCAATAAAGCTGAAGAACGTTTCTTAGCTTCCGACGAAGGGCAGGAAATACTCGCCAAATCAATTTATGACGCCTTCAACGTGTTTAAAAGCGATTACGACCGTAAAATGGGCAGCATCTCCGAAAAATTGGTTTACCAGCCGTCCGATACCGCCGACACTTCTTCCGAGCAGTCTCGGCAGATCGCGCAAACCCCGCAGCCGACCAAGCCATCATCACAGGCAAGCCGAACCGAAACGCCGGCCTCTGCCTCGACTTCTACAAAAAGCAATGACAGCATTGTTTACAAAGTCCAGATCTTGACGTCCGACAGTAAGTTGTCGCCTAAAGACAAGCGTCTCAAAGGCTATAAAGACGTTGATTACTACAAAGACAACGGCCTTTATAAATATACATACGGTGAGACATCCGACTACAAGACAATAATTCAGATACATAAAAAGATACGAAACGATTTTAAAGGCGCCTTCATCATAAGAATGAAAGACGGAAAAAGAATAACTAATTAAATATCAAAGCAATGAAGAGGAAATTTTCAAAAGAAGCAATAATCGGTCTCGTGACCATAGTAAGTTTGGCCTTTTTATACATAGGCGTAAATTTCTTGAAGGGCATAAACATGTTCAAGCCGAGTAACTACTATTACATTTCGTGCACCAATGTTCGCGACATAAATATCTCGACGCCGGTATTCGTCGAAGGATTTAAAGTAGGATTAGTCCGTAGTATTGAGTACGACTATTCTTCAACCAATAAGATAACGCTCGAAGTAAGCCTCGACAAAGGCATGAGGATTAACAAGGGCAGTTATGTATCCATCGAATCCACTCTTTTGAGCGGCGCCGAGCTGCATATCATACTTAATAAATATGTGACTGAATACTTGAAGCCGGGAGATACTGTCGAAGGGCGCATGAAGGTCGGCATGGTGACGTCCGTCGAAGAACGGGTCATGCCCACGCTGGAGGAGATGCTGCCGAAAATCGATTCCATCTTAGCCGGACTGCAGACGCTTGTAAACAGCGCCGCCCTCTACAATACGCTCGAAAACCTCGAAAGCGCTACCAAGCAGTTAGACGTATCTTCGCACCGACTCAACAACCTCCTCGCAACCGACTTGCCGGTCATAGCCGATAATCTCAAAACGGCCTCCGTCAATCTCTCAACCTTCAGCGCCGACATCAACAAACTCAACCTCGAACAAAGCGTGACAAGCCTCAATTCGACACTCGACAACTTTGATTCGATGAGCAAACGCCTCAACGCTAAGGATAATTCGCTGGGCTTGCTGTTAAACGATTCAACGCTCTACAACAACTTGAATCGCACTCTCGACAATGCTTCGGGGCTGATTATCGACTTCAAGCAAAATCCTAAGCGATACATAAACTTCTCGTTGTTTTAGACTATTACTTTATATACGAAAAAATTAAATATGCAATAGCAAAATGAAATTTAGACGCAATCTAAATTAGAAAAAAAATTTGTCCGCAGGCCGGAAAGCGTAACCTTTTGATAATTCAAGTTTTTGAGAGTTGTTAAACATAAATTTAAAAATCTTTTTGAGAAATAAGAAATGCCTCAAAATCCTTTTTGTAAACGGAAGCCGGATTTTGCTCAAAATATAAATATCTCAATATTAGGATTTTATACACAAACAACTGAAATAAAAAGGGATATTTGATTTTTCAAATTTCCAAATAAAATTGCAGTTTTTTTTCTCGAAAATTATTTTCATCTTTGCAGTACCAAACAAAAGAAGGAGTATAAATTTTTAGACTATGCAGAAAGATTCGAAACAATTGTGGGCAGAATGCTTGGCTGTTATCAAGGATATTGTTCCGCAGGCTACTTACAAAACATGGTTTTTGCCAATTGAACCTCTATCGTACGAGGGCAACAAATTTACAATTCAGGTACCTACTCAGTTTTTTTATGAGTATCTTGAAGCAAATTTAGTAAACATACTTAAGATGACGCTAAAGCGTGTTTTCGGCGAGAATATTACGCTGAAATATCGTGTATTGGTCGGCAGCGGGTATGGTACGCCCCCCAAATCGCATCCGGGGGATATCGTCATTGCGGGGCAGGAACCGGAAAAATTAGTGCCTGAGCCGCGCAATAAACAGGAACCGACCAAAGCGCCGGGACCTTTTCCGGTGCCTATTCAGGACTTTGAGACTCAACTGATACCGAGATATAACTTCGACAACTTCTACGAAGGACTAAGCAACAGGTTAGTACGCGCCGTTTCGTTGAAGATAGCGTCGGAACCGGGTAAGACCGCCTTCAACCCTCTTTTTATCTATGGGGCTTCAGGCGTCGGCAAGACGCATTTGTGCCATGCGATAGGTGTGAAAATACGCGATTTGTATCCGACGAAACGTGTGTTGTATGCTTCTTCCAACCTCTTTCGTCTGCAATACACCGACGCTGTGCGTAAAAATTCCATCAACGACTTCCTGAGTTTCTACCAAAGCCTCGACGTCCTGATATTAGACGATATCCACGAATTGATTGGCTTGAACAAAACACAGGAAACATTCTTTCAGATATTCAACAACCTGCATCAATTGGGTAAGCAGTTGATTCTTACTTGCGACCGCGCACCCGTTGACCTGCAAGGGATGGAAGAACGGCTTATCTCCCGCCTCAAATGGGGTATGACGGCTCAGTTGGAACGCCCCGAACTCGAACTGCGCAAGAAAATCCTGCGTAACAAAATCGAGCTTGAAGGCTTGGAAATTCCTGATGACGTGTTCGATTTTATCGCCGAAAATGTGACGGAAAATGTCCGTGATCTCGAAGGCGTACTCGTTTCATTGATGGCTAATACCGTCGTAGCCGGTAAAGAAATCGACCTCTCACTCGCAAAGCAAGTGATAAGCCAGTCAATACGTCTTGAAAGAAAACAATTGACTATCAAAGCAATACAGGAGATAGTCTGCAGATATTTCAATATTAACGAATCGTTGATTCATACCAAGTCACGCAAACGCGAAATCGTTCAGGCGCGTCAAATAACTATGTATTTTTCAAAAAAATACACCGACTCGTCGCTTGCCCACATAGGGAAAGTCGTCGGCGGCAAAGACCATGCCACTGTCTTGTATGCCATAAAGATGGTCGAGGATCAAATGGCCGTCAACAAACCTTTCAAATCAACCATGACCACATTGGAGACCTGCTTGAGAAAATAGCATCATCCGGTGCGGATAAACCGCAGCATACGATTTTCAGTAATGAAGATTGATTAGAGTCCCTTCCGCTTGGCTTCGTCCCATATCGAATCCATTTCGGCAAGGGACATTTCTTTTAACGAGCGCCCTTTCTCAAGCGTTTGAGATTCGAGGTAGTTGAAACGGCGGATAAATTTCTGGTTCGTTCGTTCAAGGGCGTTATCGGGGTTGATTTTGTAGAGACGGGCGGCGTTGATGATACTGAAAAGAAAGTCGCCGAACTCAGCCTCCATCTTTTCACCGTCGGCAGCTTTGACCTCGCGGCGCAGTTCGCCGAGTTCTTCCTCGACCTTATCCCATACCTGCTCACGATGCTCCCAATCGAAACCGACATTACCGGCTTTTTCCTGCAGGCGTTGCGCCTTGACGACCGACGGCAGAGCGGCCGGAACGCCTTCTAAAACGGTGCGATTCCCGTCCTTTTCCTTGAGTTTAAGTTGCTCCCAGTTCTGCTCAACCTGGCGAGGGGTATCGGCATTGACGTCGCCGAATACGTGCGGATGGCGGTATATCAACTTGTCGCAAAGTGCGTTGCAGACATCTTTTATATCGAACGCACCGGTTTCCGACCCGATTTTGGCATAGAAAACGACATGCAACAGCAAGTCGCCGAGTTCCTTTTTTATGCCCATATTGTCGCCACGCATTATAGCGTCGCAGAGTTCGTATGTCTCCTCGATCGTATTGGTTCGCAGACTTTCGTTAGTCTGCTTGCGATCCCACGGACATTTAGCCCGCAACTCGTCCATGATGTCTAACAACCGCCCAAAAGCAGCTAACGTTTCTTCCCTGTTATACATTGCAATTTATTTATCATTATAGTTTTTCTTTCCCTGTTTAAGAAAGTTTATATATTTTTGGATGTCTTCGTTGTATGCGTATGATGGCGCCAACGGATATCCTTGATTATCAAGTAATACATAATACGGCTGGGCATTAGAGCCGAACTTGTTACGTTGCAGATAACTCCAACGGTCGCCAACGGTACGGAGCGTACGATGCTTGCCATTGTCATTTACCTCAATCGGCGCAGGTAGCGGCGTCTTGTCGTCAACCATCAGAGTAATAAGCACATAGTCGTTGTCAATGATATTTTTGACGCGGGCATCCGTCCATACTGCCGCTTCCATTTTGCGACAATTGACACAGCCATAGCCTGAAAAATCAATCATCACCGGCTTGCCTTTTTTTGCGGCCATAGCCATGCCTTCTTCATAATCATCCGTTTGTGCATGCACTTCGCCGTCATAAAGGTTGAAATCCTGCGTGTAGAGCGGCGGAGCGAAGGCGCTGATAGCTTTCAGCGGCGCTCCCCACAAGCCGGGAACCATATATACGGCAAACGAAAGCGATATGGTCGAAAGGAATAACCTCGTGACATTAATGTACTTAACCTTGTAATCGCGACGGAAACGGAACATACCCAACAGGTACAGTCCAAGCAGCGCAAAAAGAACTATCCAGAGCGAGAGGAAGACCTCGCGATCAAGGATACGCCATCCGTATGCTAAGTCGGCTACCGACAGAAACTTTAGCGCTAACGCCAATTCGAGAAATCCCAGCACAACCTTGACGGTACTGAGCCACCCGCCCGATTTGGGCATCGTTTGCATCATGTTAGGAAAGATGGCAAACATCGCGAAGGGGATTGCCAATGCGAGCGCGAAACCGAACATCCCGACAGCGGGACCTACGGTATTGCCAGACGTTGCCGCTTCAACGAGTAGCGTGCCGATAATCGGACCGGTGCACGAAAACGAGACCAGCGCGAGAGTGAACGCCATGAAAAAGATGCTCAGCAAGCCCGTCGTGGCGTCGGCTTTCGAGTCTATTTTGTTTGTCCATGACGACGGGAGTACGATCTCGAAGGCGCCAAAGAACGAAATGGCAAACAATATCAGCAACAGGAAGAAAATGATGTTGAATATCGCGTTGGTTGACAGGTCGTTAAGTGCACTTGCACCGAATAATGCGGTGATTATCAGTCCTAAAGCTAGATAGATCACTATTATGGAAAAACCGTAAAGCAGTGCGTCGGTGATGGCTTTACGTCGGCTTTTGGTGCGTTTGAGGAAGAAACTGACTGTCATCGGAATCATAGGCCAGACGCAGGGAGTGAGCAACGCAAGCAATCCGCCGAGGAATCCTGCTATAAATATATATATGTACGAACGGCTTGTTGCGGTCGTTGTTGTGTCGCCCAGCGCTTTGAGTTCGTCGATAACCGGCGTCCATAGCGATGCGGCGTCAATAGGGGCAACAATTTCTTTGTCAGCGCTATATGATTTTATTTTCACTCCGCTTAAGGCCGGTTTCAAAGGTTTATTATCCGGCGACGCTACGACAGTGGTATCATCGGCCGTCGCTTCAACAGTTTCCGGCAGGTTCTCAGTATTTTCATCCTCTTCCGAATCCGAAACGGTGTCGGCGGCCGGAATATTCTTTACATCCTTGTTGTCAAAAGAAAACAAAATGCGGTCGGGCGGGATACAAGTCTCGTCATTGCAGGCCATAAACTCCACCTCTCCCTTGATGATGAAGCGTTTAGGGTCGGTGACTTTTATTTTTTGGACAAACGTTACGGCATCGGAAAACCAGCGCAGTTCCATATCAAAATGCTTGTCGAACACCTTCATGGGATTCTCTATCGGCGTTGGTTTGCCGACAAGTATGCCACCCTTGACGGTCTCGAAACGTATTGATGTAGAAACCGGTCCGCCTTCCGGCAGGTTCTGGTCGTAGAGATGCCATCCACGGTCAACAGTCGCCTTGAGGACGATTTCTTTGTCCGTTGAAGGAAGATCATTAAGGCTGACCGTCCACTTCACAGGCTCATGAATCTGAGCGGATAATCCCGCACATATAATTGATAAACAATATAATAACAAAAATTTTTTCATAAAATCGGTAATTTGAGTATTTTTTTCAGAAATTCAAATTCAGGCCGGCCATTGCGGAGAAGGGTTGCAGATGGTAGCCGTAATAGAGTTCGTGCTTCTGAAACAGGAGGTTGTTAAGGCGGGCGTATAGGCTGAAAGCATCCGTGAATTGCCATGAGGCTTGCAGGCGCAGGTCGTTGACGGGCTTCATAGCATAATCATCGTTTGAGATATGGGCGTACATACCCGACAGCATTGCGTAGTCGAGGTTGATAGTCAGCGGTTTGACCGGGCGGACACTAATGCCGGCATTAACCGTGAACGCCGGTTTGCCGTAAGGCGTTGTCCGATCTTCCTCCGACAACGCCATACCGCTGTAACGGAACTTCCAGTCTTCATCCCTGTCCTTAAGGCTATAGTGATTGTAAACACCTTTGAGGTAGAAATTGACTACCTGCCGATAGTCGTATTTTAGCGATGCTCCGACTTGAATACGTTGCGAAACTGGTTGATAAGGCATGATAAAATTACCAAATTTCGTTGTTGAGTACAAATAATAAGATGAGGGATTGAAAAACAATTCCGCCTCCGTATATTTGTAGCCCCCAAAGATGTCGAGCCATAGACCCGGCGCTGCGCTACTGCGGATGCCGAGCGTCAGGTCTGCCCATGTTTTAGAGGCGTCGGCAGGGAACAGAGTATTGAAATAGCGGTTCATGCGTGACAATTCGGCCATTGAATTAGATTCGATACGGCCAGTGAGGCTTGTATAGAAGACGCTTGTGGCGGAAAAAGGCACATCAAGGGATATATTCGGGGAAACATAAACGTTCGTCTCGGCGTTTTGTGATACGAGCATCAGGTTCAGGCCGACTATGAGCTTCCAGGTGTATTTGTCAATCGAAAAATACGGATTGAACGTCGCGTTGAAATGAGTGTTATATGCCGTGCTGTCAAGACTAATCTCAGTATCCGGCGCCGTGTAAGTCAATACGTTTGCCAATATATTTGCGCCGAACGATTTGCCGTCATTAACCGGCGAACTCAGCCCGAAATCCATCTTGAAATGATTTTCCTTTATGCCGTCGATATTATTGCCGAGAGCATATTTCTGATTGAAATTAGTAAAATCGACGCCTGCATGATATCCGAGCGACGTCTCGCGCGTCGAAGCAAGCGAGGCGTAAGCGTTTATCAGCTGATTAACCTGGTTGGTCTCAAAATCGGCATCAATCGGTGCAGGAAAAGATTCCAAAGCCGAAGATGCGATGTAATTTGTCGGCGTCCCATAGTAATTGAAAGTCGAGTAGCCGAATTTGCCGCCGAGTTTGAAGATAGAAGCGTCGGAGGTATGCTTATAGTCAAGTCCTCCGAGATTATCGTTGATTTTAGCCTTGCGGGCGAGCGTATCGGAGAAGGATTCGTATTCAAAGGGTTTCACATTCCAATTCGTTGAGCGGTGCGAGAACCACAGGCCGAGTTTGTCGCGGTCGGTGTTAAGTATGTGATAACCAATATCTCCCGTCAGATTCATAAACATTCCGCCTCCGAAATGCAGGTATCCGTTACGCATGGAGTAGTCGAAGTCGGTGCGCAGTTGGTTGGGCGGCAAGACGGTCATCTCCTTATCCGGCGACAGCGGCACGGCATAGTCGGAATAGACTATCGGACGGCGTGTTACGGTCATCTCGCGCACCACAGGCAGGGTGTTCACCTTCGCAGCATCCTGGACAATAGGGTCATATTCGCGTTCGAGCGTCATCTCGCGGTTCAGATCGCGTTCTTCTTCCTGTTTATTTTGCGCTGTAGCCGTGAGACTTGCAACGCATACAACTAAAAATAAAATGTATCGCATATTATTTAATTTCTAATTTTTAACTTTAATTTTCCCCATTCTCTGCTCAATCATACGGTCTATCGCTTCGTTTTTGCCGCCGTAATTACGTTTGAGCGAAGTCAGATACTGACGTGCCTGGAACGTATCGCCCTTTTCGATGTAGATATCCGAAAGGAGTATAAATCCCCGCGCAAGCCAGTATTGATGCGGCGTCCCTTTCTCAATGAAGTTCAGCAGTTCGTTCTCGGCGCGGGTAACGTCTTTATTATCATAGTAAAACTGCGCGAGCAGATACTTCGCCTCGGCGCCAAATTCCGTGCGCGTGTCTTTGCTCAAGGCTGTCAAGTCGTCTTTAGCCTTAGCTTTTTCCGACAGTTTCAGATATGTTTTTGCGCGGAGATAGCGTGCTTCGGCCTCGACTTCGGGTGTCAGGCCTATTTCGCTCAGCAGGGAATTGGCGGCTTCGAGCGCTTCGGCGTTGTTGCCCGTATATTGTGCGCAACGCATAATTCCGAGTTTTGCGGCCTCACGATTTTCCCGTAGTTCGGACGCTTTTTGCAACTCGCGGTATGTCTTAATCGCTGTCAGGTAGTCTTTTTCGCCAAATTCGATCTCGGCCTTGCGGGCGAGCGATTCCTCACGAAACTTTACGTCGCCCCTCTCGAGAACGAGCGTGAACAAGCGCTTGGCTTCCTGATAATTTTTCCTCTCGAAGGCTATTTTTGCAAGATAATAGTTAGCGTTCGAGATGAAAGCCCCTTCGGGATACAGGCGGACGTAGTTTACGAGGCCTCGTTGGGCGCCGTCGAAATCGCCTTTAGTGAACAGCCTCTCGGCGGCGAGGTAGGTCAGCGAATCCTGCTCGTTGACTTCGATGTGCATAGCGTCGCCGAGCGAATTGACATACGAGGCGTAGGAACTGATGTCGTTCATCTCAATATAAACCGATTTCAGATCCTGGACGGCGACCTTGACTTCCTCACTGCCGGGATATCTTTCAATCACTCGTTTATATGCAGCTATAGAGCTATTCAGCTGATTATCATTGTAATATAGTAAGCCAAGTTGAACGCCTGCTTTTGGGGCAAGGCTGCTTTGCGGATATTTGTCCATGAGGGTTTTAAACGACGTAGCCGCATCGCCGAGCTTGTCGAGCAGGACATACGAGCGGCCTCTCTCGAACAGGGCTTCATCGACATATTGCGACGTCGGAAATTCGTTGATTATACGGTCCATCATGCGGATTTTCCCGTAGTAATCTTTCTGGAGGCCGAGCGTAAAGCCTTTTTGATAGATCGCGTAATCGGCCGACGAAGGTTGCAGGGTGATTGCCCGCGTGTAATTTTCTTCGGCTTCAGCGAACCGGCGGTTGTAGAAAAGGCAGTCGCCGATACGATTGAAAGCGTCGGCATACGATTTCTCGTCCTGGTTATTCTCCAGTGACACATAGCGCCGGAGTGAGACGAGCGCCTGGTCGAAATCCTGGCGTTTGAAGTAGCAGTATCCGATGTTGTAGTACACAAGGGCGTAGGCATCGCTTGTCGATCGTTGGCGGGCGGCATTCTGGTAGGACGTGAAATCCGCGATCGCGTCGGCATAGCGTTCCAGCCGATAGTATGATTCCCCGCGCCAAAAGTAGGAGTTCGCCCTCACGTCGGCGTCATAGTTGCCGAAGTCGATAGCTTTGTTGAAGTATTCTACGGCCTCTTTCATCCTATTATTCATGAAGGCCTGGTTGCCGAGCTGAAAGAGGATATTTTGTTTCGCTTCGAGGATTTTTGTGCTCGGTTTTCTGATTTTATTTATGGATTCGAGGGCGGCCTCATAGTTTTTTGAGGTGAGATAGACCTCGACGAGATAGTCGTTGACCTTATCCGAGTATTGCGAGTTGGGAAACTCGTTGAGGAAGGTCTCGAACACCTTGACCGATTCGCCGAAACCGGTAAACGAGGTCTCGTGAATCAGCAGGGCGTGGTTGTAGAGCGCCGTTTCCTTGATTTTTTCGTTGAAGTCCATCGAGGCGGCGCTCTCGAAAGCCAGACGTGCGTTGGCCTTGTCGTCGAGCTGCAGGTAGCTTTGGCCGAGGTAAAGGCTGGCATTCTGGGTCAGCGCATCCTCGTCGCCCACAGTTTGCGAGAGCGATTTGACCGCGTTGGCGTAGTCGCCCAGGTCGTATTCGCAGATGCCGAGCAGGTAAAGCTCGGCGCGTGTAGGCTGATCCGTCGCGGCGATATATTTTTTCAGCATCGTGACCGCCTTGTCCTGAATGCCGAGTTGATAATACGAATTTCCGGCGATGCGGTAGAGTTCGGTGTTGTTTTCGCTATCGGGGTAAGTACGAAGCAGGCGTTCGGTGAGTTTGGCCACCTCGTCGTAATTGTCTTTTAAATAATTGATTTGCGCGATGTAGTAGTTCGATTTTTCCCTGTATTCAGGGGTATTTTTCAGTCGGTTAAAGCCCTTCATGGCCTGGTCGTATTTGCCGGTTGCGTAGTCGATGTAGGCAATGTAATAGAAGGAGGGCTGCGAGTATTTTTCGCTGTATTCGCCGACGTTGACAAAGTTCGCACGCGCCCGTTCGAGGTCGTCGTTTTGGAGTTGCGAGTATGCGAGGCAATAGAAATATTCGACTTTTTGCTCGTCGCTCAGGGCTGCGAGGCGTATGTTTGTGAAGTTATCGGCGGCTCTCAGGTAGTCTTCGCGCTCGAAATATCCTTTGCCGATCAGCAGGTAGGCTTCGTCGCCATGCCGCGAGTCGGGGTACCGGGCAACAAATTGTTCGAGCCTTTCGATCGCATTGCTTTTCCCTTCCTCGAAGTCGATGAAGGCGAGCATGTAGTCGGCTTCCTGGATAAGGTCGCGGTTCGTGGCCGTTTGCTTGTAGGCCTCGAGTTTGTCGGCGCATCCGGCGTAATTTTTCACTTCAAAGAAGTCCATGGCTTCGGAAAAAAGCCTGTCAGCCCGGTCTGTTGGGTAGGAGCGCTGTCCGATCGCCGCCGGTACGATAACGGCGAGACTCAGCAGAATAACGATTCGTTTCACTGTCTTCATAATTTTTCTTGTTATCATGCGACAAAGATAATGTAATTTGATTGTATTTCAAAATTCGCGTGCTAAAATAATCAAAAAAGGATACCCGAACGTGCGGATACCCCTTTTCTTCTCATACATGTTTATCTAAAAATCAACTTTCCTTAGCTTCCCAGCCGAGGGCGCTGGCGCCGAGTACAGCGGCGTCGCTTTCTTTGAGTTGAGAGACGAGTATTTTCGTTTTGCCCTGAAATACTTTGAGCATATTCTCTTCCATCGAGCGGCGTACGGGGTTGAGTATCAGGTCTCCGGCTTTCATCAGCCCGCCGAAGAGGATTATTGCTTCGGGGCTGGAAAAGGCTACGAAATCGGCCAGCGCCTCGCCAAGGATGTTGCCGGTGAACTCGAAGATTTCAAGCGCTATCTTGTCGCCTTTGACGGCGGCGTCATAAACGTCTTTCGAGGTGATTTTCTCCGGTTCAAGCTCGCGCAGGAGGCTTGGCTCGGTGCGGTTGACGAGTATCTCGCGGGCTGTGCGGGCGACGCCTGTCGCCGATGCGTAGGCTTCGAGGCAGCCGTTGCGTCCGCAGCCGCATACGCGACCGTCGCGGCGGATGATGACATGCCCCAGCTCGCCGGCGAATCCGTCATGGCCATAGACGAGGTTGCCGCCTATGACAATACCGCTGCCGACGCCCGTGCCGAGCGTGATTTCTATGAAGTCTTTCAGCCCGCGTGCGGCGCCGTAAGTCATCTCGCCGATAGCGGCGGCGTTGGCGTCGTTAGTGAGGGTGACGGGGATGCCGTACACGGCGTCACTGATGAGCTGTGCGAGCGGTACTTTGCCTTTCCAAGGGAGGTTGGGCGCGAACTCTATGCAACCGTTGAAGTAGTTGCCGTTCGGAGCGCCAACGCCGATGCCTTTGATATTGCCAGGGCCGCCGGCCTTGTTGATTATTTCCTTCAACGCCGCAGCGAGGAGGGCGATATACTCGTTGACATCCTCGTGGGTGCCTGTTTTAATCGAGCCTTTGTGCAAGATTGTGCCACGTGCATCGACAACGCCGAAAACCGAATTTGTTCCGCCGATGTCTATTCCAATAACATAAGGATTCTCCATGACTTATTTCTTTTCTTTATCGGCGCTTTTTGTTGCACAGCACGGCTTTGCAACTTCTTTGCCGCTGCAGGCCTTGGCTTCGCCTTCTTTTTTCGCGGCGCAGCAAGCCTTAGCTTCTCCGTCCTTATTCTCTGCCTTCATTGAGCAACACGCTGCTGCCTTCTGCTCCGTTTTGGGAGCTTCTTTCTTGGTCTTATCATCCTTTGCATAAGCGCCAACAGCTAAACTCATCATAGCCATAACGGCCAATCCTAAAATTACTTTTCTCATAGCTTGTTTGTTTTATAATTATTACTTGTTGAAAAATTACTTTTTGAGGCTTCAAAGAAACACATTTTCTATGATATTTAAAATATCCTTTTAGAAAATTTATGTGTTTTTGCGCCGCTTTTGTATTTATTTAACGTCGTCGAACTTATTTGGTCAATTTTAGTTTGGATTTACGCCACCAAGAATGCCAAACCGGATTTTGACGACTTCGACTGCGAAAAAATGACCGACGGCGGCGACAGGATACGGATCTACACCAAAGCAACCGACTTATTATCAACAGGCAAAACCAAAGAAAGGGAACTATGTATAGACGGCCGACCGGCTATCAAAATCGGCGACGTAATCCCGATCGTCTTCTGGGCGGCATACGCAGGTGAATTTATGCTCAAATCATCCGAACAGCGCGGGTGTGGCGATATTGCTGTCTGGCTCGTTGACCATCTCGCTAACAAGGAATTTAAACTCAACAGCGGTGGCGTCTATTATTTCTCATCGCGTAGCGGCGAGATAACCGACAGGTTTACGCTTGAGTTCCGTACCGCGCCGGTGGGTAATGAGGCGATTGCACCCGATGAATCCTTCTTTGCATGGAGTAGTGCGCCGGGGGTTATCTCGGTTCGTGGGGCTTCGGCGGGCGAAAAGGTCGAGGTGTTTAATGTGCTGGGACGATTGTTGCGGACGTCTTCCGATATTGACAGAATTACAGGATTTGCAGAATTTACAGGTCTTGAACGTGGGCTTTATTTTGTGCGATGTGGGAACGAAAGCGTCAAAGTTGTAGTGGGATTTTAGATTTTAGATTTAAGAGTTTAGAGTTTAGATATAATTTTATTATATTATACAAAGTTTTTATTTTATACATTTTTAGAGGTCAAGATCCGGCAGTTGTGAAACTGTCGGATTTTTTAAGCCCTGACATGTATATTAGAAAAAAATTGCTTTTTTCTTGTTTTATTCAAATAAGATATTTATCTTTGCGGCGTTGTTTTATGAAAGACAAACCAACATGATTGCATATTTTTTTAACATTTTATACTATATGAAATACTGGAAAAGCAAACTTTTTATTGCAGGAATTTTCATTGCGAGTATGTCCTTGACGTGCTGCGATGAGGAAAAGGAAAATCCCATTCAGGG